>WRKX01000114.1 GCA_009777925.1 Betaproteobacteria bacterium
TCATCTACACGACCAATGCCATCGAATCGTTGAACGCGAGCTTGCGTAAGCTGACGCGAAACCGCAAAATCTTCCCTAACGACGAAAGCGTGTTCAAGGCGATGTATCTGGCAATACGGCAATGCGCTGACAAATGGAAGACGATTCATCACTGGAAGTCAGCTTTGCAGGTCTTTCAAATCGTCTTCGGCGAAGACAGAGTTCCAGTAAATGAGTTATGAAACAAACCAAATTGACACAGTTCGATTTACACACCCTCCAGAACAGGGATTGAACATTACCTACAAGGCATTGAACAAAAATGACAAGTTAACAACTATTCGCAATATTTCTCTCCGTCAGTCGGAGGGTATGTAGAAAGGCTGTTCAAGGTGGACAGCTTCGTAGTTGCATCCCACTCTGGCAGGCAGAGGTGATATTATTCGCGGGTCGTGCGTTCTGTTGGGCTTATTGAACCGGCAATTAAGGTTTGACTTTTCAAGGCACGCCCCATATGGGCCGAAATGGCAAATATGATGCAACCCTTAATTGCCGGGTGAATATGTTCGGTTTCGCCAAGCGTCCTAACTTCTTACTCAACTCCGCGCACTGGACATCCAAGGCTGCGCCTTGGATGCCGGTTAGCATAAACGTTAGCGGGCATTTACAATGGCAGACGCTTCCAGAAAACATTGGTTTGGAATGATTGCTACCCTGTTCGGGTGCCTGGCTATTGTCGTGGCAGTCCTTCCCATATGGGTGCTTCCTCTTGTTGTCTCCCCTGCTCCGGTCGATAAGGTGGTGGTCGAAACCGCTCAAAAAATCAAAGATCGGGTCGTGGCTAAAGCCAGGGGAGTCGAGTACCAGGAGTCAGTGAATAAGATCAACTGGTATTCTGTCTTTTCAGCGGCGGCAGTCATTTTCGGCGTGCTGGCACTTGTTCTCGGGGCTATTTCCTTCGTCGCGCGTGAACCATGGCGTTATGCCGCTGCCGCTGGCGTTTTGGGCGCCGGGTCTATCTTGTTCCAGTTCAGTCTTCTGATTGCAGTCTCCATTATTGCCATCTTGCTGCTGGCGGTTATTCTCAATGCGCTAGGCATTACCCTCTGACAATTCGCCTTGCAGTTGATCCCGCATAAAGTATGGAGGTAGTGAAGAACATGGCCGTACCTGCGAACAAAGATGAACTGCTAAAAGCAATAAATCCAAACTTCGACAAGCTCATTAAGGAACTGCGAAGTGTCCCGCTGGCGATAGTCGCTGAATGCGGCATGGAAGGCCATGCCAAGGGAACTCAGATGAGCGTTGCCAACCGTCGCCTATCTGGTCGGGTGGAATGAATTGGTACTGAAATGGCTTAACCAGGACTCCGCAAACGAGCCGATCAATTTTCCCGAGACCGGCTTCAAGTGGAATGAGCTTGGTCGCCTCGCTCAGAAGTTTTATCGTGACTATGAGGGCATCCCCTATCCTCAACTTATCGAGCGGCTGGAGGCAGCAAAGAATCGGATTGTGGCTATGATTGAAGTCCGCAGCAACGACGATCTTTATGGTCGCCCCTGGTATGATAAATGGACGATGGGGCGCATGATTCAGTTCAACACATCATCCCCTTACGACAATGCCCGTGGCCGGTTGCGGAAGTGGCTGAAAACGAAAGGCGTGTCGCAGACGCCATAAACAAATTTTCACGTTAAATCAATTGGTTAGTACGCAAACTTAAAGTATTGCTTTAAGTTTGCGTAACCATTTTTCTGTCACCCGATCAGGGTTCAGCAGGCAAAAAACCAATTTTTACCAGCGCCGCCCGGATGCCTTCGAGCGCGGCGAGTGCGCCCATTGGCACGCCAATATGCTTCGGCGCGGGAACTTCCGGGTCGCGCAGGTTGACGCGGATGAGCGGAAAGCTGCTGCGCTCGCTCATCATGCGAACCGTGGCGACGGATTTACCTGCGCCCAACTCAATCACTACGGGGTTTGCAGCCGCCCTCCTCCAGGCCGCAAAACGCGCTTCCTGCTGGCTGGTACGCCATTCCAGCCAGTTCCAGTCTCCGAACATCAGGATATTGGGACGCGCAAGCCCACCGCACGCCATGCAATGCGGCAGGGGCGACAAAAGCCGACAGGCGCTGTGGTCGACGTTTGGCTCGAACTCATCCGCAGGCCAGATGTGATCCGAACAGGGCGCGGCGCATTGCATATGGTGAATTGAGCCATGCACTTCGCAGACCGTTTCTGCGGCAAAGCCCGCTTTCTGAAAATGTCCATCCACATTACTGGTAAATACGAAAGCGCCGTCCGGCAAACGCGCCGCAATCTCCTTCAAGATGGTAAACCCATGATGCGGAGTCGCTTCCCGGTAGCGTTGCAGACGATGGCCATAAAATCCCCAGGCAAGAGCTGGGTCTGCCACAAACGCCTGTGGATTGGCAATTTCCTCAAAACGTAACCCCGCTTGCCGCAAGGGCGGATAAGCGCGCCAGAGTCCTTCCGCTCCCCGAAAATCAGCCAGTCCCGAATCCACGCCCATACCCGCGCCGGCGGCAATAAGAAGACCGGAAGATTGCGCGATTAATTCGGCGCAGCGATTAAGAATGCAGGGAGTCATGTCAATTACCAATGGTTTGCAAAGGCGCGTGTCCGCAGCGCATTTTACCCTAAGTGTTTTACGACAGCTTAATATGGACAGCAGAGTTATTCATAGATATAGTACCTATTATTGCAAGGTGATACTTTGAAATACGGAGTAATAAACATGGCAACATCGCTCAAAATTGATGACGCTCTGAAAGGGCGGATTCAGCAACTTGCGGCGCTACGGCAGCGATCATCTCACTGGATTATGCGAGAAGCGATAGCGCAATACATTGAACGCGAGGAAGCCCGCGAAAACTTCAGGCAAGAGGCTTTGGCATCATGGAAGGCATACCAGGAAACCGGTCGCCATCTCACCGGGGAAGAAGCGCGTTCCTGGCTAAAAACCTGGGGAACCAAAGCTGAAGTGGAAGGAGTCTCCTATGGAAATCCCACTTAGCATGAAAACCGAGCTTGGCGAGTGGAACGGAGGCAAAGGCATAGACCTCGAATCTTGGGTCGGTTGTGAGGGTCGTTTCTCTCTCGCCGTTGGTTACACAACAGTGTTCTGGCCTGACCTTGAAGAGATTGAAGGCTACATTCTCCGAAATGGTGTGTCTGTCGACATCATTCGTGGTTTCGAAAGCCAAGAAGGAAGCTCCCGTCGGTCTGTTGAAGCGACCTTGAACCACATTCACTTGGTCGACATTCACTATCATGGCTGCCCCGATGCCTCGCCCGACAAGTTGCTGGCATTAGGGCAAGTCCTAAAGGAAATCTACGAGGCCAAACTCAAGTGGCAATTCCCCCTCCGTCCGTGCAATGTCAGACTCTACGTCCCAGAAGATCCGAACGCACTGAATGATTACGAACTTTCTTTCTGGCAAACAGCTCACGAGGTCGCCGATGCCTGACACGTCGCCCAAGCATCCTAACAACATGTTCAACCCCGTGTGCTTCACGCTTGGGTGCCGGTTAGCTTTTGCTGTTGTCTTCCCGGCTCTTTGGCTAATTCAGTATCAGTTGCGGAAACTTGGCGCTTGGTCAAAACGAGCTGATGCCCCTAAAGATCGCGTTGGATTCTTTCTAATTGTTACGGTAGTTTTTGGGTTTGCTCTAGGTTCTTTCGCACAGCCGCTATGGGACAAAGCCTCTGCTTGTAAGGCATCAGGTCAACCCATAGGGGATGCCTATTTTTGACAGGCAAACCTCACTCAACCCGGACGCGCTAACGCGCGCCGGTTAATTCCAACGTTAGGCACCCTCATATCCCGCTTCGGAGGTTCTTCGCATGCTTTTGTATGTTGACGCGCAGTACGCAAGCCCGTATGCCATGTCGGCGTTCGTCGCTTTACACGAGAAGGAAGTACCTTTCCGCATGCAAACGGTGGATCTCTGGAATGGCCAGAACAGAGAGCCAGAGTACGCAGCTATATCCCTCACTCAGCGTGTCCCTACGCTGGTTCACGGAGACTTTGCCCTTTCAGAATCATCCGCAATTGCGGAGTATCTGCACGAAACGCTGCCCGGTAATCCGCTCTATCCGTCAGAACCATGTTCGCGTGCAAAGGCACGGCAAGTGCAGGCCTGGCTCCGCAGCGATCTCATGCCTATACGGCAGGAACGTTCAACCGAGGTGATTTTCTATGGGCGCATCGGTGAATCGCTTTCTGCCGCAGCACACGCTGCTGCAGAAAAACTGTTTGCCGCAGCCAGTGCGTTGTTGCTGACGGGAAATGAAAACCTGTTCGGCACATGGTGCATCGCGGACGTCGACCTTGCGCTCATGCTCAATCGATTGGTCATGCACGGGGATTTTGTGCCAAAACATCTGGCGTCATACGCTCAACGTCAGTGGAAACACCCATCCGTGCAGCTATGGGTTCAGCAACCGCGCCCTCCGTTGCGAGGCGGATAACCCCGCAGTCGCATCCCACACCGGCGGGCGCAGATGTTATGCTCCACAAATCGCGCGCTGAGCTAGGCGTTTGTGCCTAACCACGGCGCTCAAGCGGACGGCCCTGTCGGGCCGCCGCTTAGCTTTAACGATATGCCAGAGCTACGCGAATTGGTGATACCTTTTGGAGATTCTGGGTATATTGCGTTGTACCGCTACGATCCAATCGCTGACGCTGTCTACGTACTCGCTTTCCGACACCAAAAAGAGGTTGGCTATTAAGCGATATTTTCCACTTCATCGCGCATCACGCCTTCGCTGTTAACCTGTAGATATAGCCACTTCCCATAATGGTAGGTCGCTGCTTGATCGTAGGCTGCCCCGGTTCCATTATCCGAGTTTTGAGTTGGTTCATGGCGGGCGTTTGTTTTTCGCGCAGGTCAGACAGCCTCGGATACCCGCATCTCAATATGAAGTCCGGCAGCCGTTGCCATATTCACCAGCGCGTCAATGCCGAACAGATTGATCTTGCCGCGCATCAGATCAGAAATACGAGGTTGAGTCACGCCGAAAAGTTTGGCGGCTTCCGCCTGACTTATTTCGGCGTGGGTAATGTGATTCTTCAGCGCCGTCATCAAGATCGAGCGCAATTTCATGTTTTCCGCTTCTTCCGGGGTATCTTCAATGGCATCCCAGACGCTGGCAAATCGCTGATTACTCATCGTTATAACTCCTGCAACAACTCACGGTAACGCTTGGCAGCCAAATCAATATCGGTCTTTGCGGTTGTCTCTGACTTCTTCTGGAAGCAGTGAAGCACGTAAACCATATCGGCAAATTTGGCAACATAGATGACCCGGAATGCTCCGGCAACATCTCGAATCCGAATCTCCTTCACGCCTTGACCCACAGTAGTCATAGGCTTCCAGTCGTCCGGCTCCTGACCGTTCTGTACCTGATCGAGTTGATGACCCGCCTCTCGCCTTGCAGTTAACGGAAATGTGCGAAGGTCGTCAAGGGAATTGCCTCGGAACTCAATGGGCTTGAAATCGACCATGCTCTGACTATATAAAATTTTGTATGTTTTGGCAAGCTAATGTCTTGGATCATTATCTTGCTGACGATGGCGACGACGAAATAACCAACCGCCCTCGCCGTCGCGTTCACTATTCACCCGAACTTCGGCACCTTTGCCAGCGATCTCTCCACTTCATCCGCCGGGTATTCGTAATCTTCCAGTTTCCCGGAAAAATAACGCTCGAACGAACTCATGTCGAAGTGTCCGTGTCCGGTGAGGTTGAAGAGAATAACCTTCTCCTCGCCGGTTTCTTTACACTTTAACGCTTCATCAATGGCTACGCGGATAGCGTGACAGGCTTCCGGCGCGGGGATGATCCCCTCGCAACGCGCAAACTGCGTCCCGGCGTCGAAGGTTGACAGTTGTGGTACGGCAACCGCCTCAATCAAGCCCGCCTCATAGAGTTGCGATACATGTTGCGAAGCGCCGTGATAACGCAGCCCGCCCGCGTGAATGCCGGCGGGCACGAAATCATGTCCCAGGGTGTACATCTTCAGCAAGGGCGTAAAGCCGGAAGCGTCGCCAAAATCGTAGGTATAGCGACCCTTGGTAAGACTGGGGCAGGAACTCGGCTCCACCGCAATGGCGCGAAGATTCGACGCTCGCTTGTCACCCGACGCCTTGTCGCCAAGGAACGGGAAGGCAATGCCGCCAAAGCTGGAGCCGCCACCGCAAGGCGCGACCACAATGTCCGGGTAAAGCCCGATCTTGTCGAACTGTTTTTTTGCCTCCAGCCCGATGATGCTCTGGTGCACCACGACATGACTCAACACGGAACCAAGCGAGTAATTGGTATCGGCTCTTCCCGCCGCCTCCTCCACCGCCTCGGAAATGGCGATGCCGAGCGATCCCGGCGTATCCGGCATTTCAGCCAGTATCCTGCGTCCGCACTCGGTCAGGGAAGAAGGACTGGCGAAGACTTCCGCCCCCCAGGTTTGCATCGTCATCCGCCGGTACGGTTTCTGCTCGTAGCTGACCTTGACCATGTAGATACGCACTTCCAGACCGAACATCTGCCCGGCCAGTGCCAGCGACGAACCCCACTGCCCTGCTCCCGTCTCCGTAGTCAAACGCTTGATACCCGCCTCACGGTTGTAATACGCCTGTGGAATGGCGGAATTTGGCTTGTGCGAACCGGCAGGAGAAACGCCTTCATACTTGAAGAAAATTTTTGCCGGCGTCCCCAGCGCCTGTTCCAGCCGTACCGCCCGCACCAGCGGACTTGGACGCCAAAGACGAAAAATCTCGCGCACTTCATACGGAATTTCGATCCAGCGTTCCCTGCTCATCTCCTGTTCGACAATCGTCGGCGGAAAAATCGCGCCGAGTTGTTCAGGCCGTGCGGGAGAACCGTCGGGCAGGAGCGGCGGCGCGGGCGGCGTGGGCAGATCGGCGGCAATGTTGTACCAATGCGTGGGAATTTCGTGCGCTTCAAGAAGGATGCGGGTAGATTCCATCAAATCACCTGTCAAGGAAAAAAACGACATTATCCCCGTTCAAAAAGATTTTTGCTGCTTTATCCCGTACAAGACCAGGGCAATCGCATGAAAGTCATGTCAGCCCGAGCAATTGAGCGCGGTAGGAATCGGAAGTTGCGGCGATGAGGCGGCGGGCCTTAATGGCGCCCTTTCGTGGTGTGGGGTCAAGGCGGATGATGTTCAGGGTGATGTGCCTGAGGCGAGGTTGTGGGCGGCATGGCCGGTGCGGGCGCGCATCTGATCGTCTGCGAAGACAACATCCATGCACCAGTGCAGGCGGTTTTGAGTCACCCCTGCCTGAAGGCAGGGGATTCCTC
>WRKX01000115.1 GCA_009777925.1 Betaproteobacteria bacterium
TCTCATGCTGTGCTTCGCGCGACAGCCTGCGACCATCTTCTTTGTCCATTTCACTTATCTGGGGATGATGTAAAATTATTCAATACTTAGTAGCCGGGTCTATAAATCCCATCGAAAAGCTATGGGCAAACATCAAACGTACATGGCAAAACAAATAACAATATTCCATCGAACAAATTATTCAAGAGTCCAATTAATTACGGGAAGTACTATAATTGAAGATGACGCTATTGTGTAGGTTCCTGCCGAGTATCGCAAGGCTCCAGAACGAAACCCCGCACAGGAAGAAATGGATATTTGATTTTGCGAGGGTAGTTGTTGTAATTAAAAAATCACGCATTACCTACAAACCCCGCCCCTTAGGCCCCACTTTCTGAAAGGACATGGAAGCGCAGGCGTCCAGCTTGCGCTCTCATGTCCGTGTCGGCTAAAACCGCCCGCTTTTTCAGATTCAGAAGAGTAGCTATAACGCACACGTCTGAACCGAAACCGCACTATCGCCTTTCCATGTACCACAGCATAGCGAGCGCCACGGAAAGAAAGAGAATGGAAGGCATAGCGGCGGACAAGAGAGGTGGCCAGGCGCGCAGGATGCCGAGGCTGGAAAACAGGCCGTTCAGCATGTGAAAGAGAACGCCTACCATGACGCCGCTGAAAATCTGTAGGCTGACTCCGCTCATCCGGCTGTGTCCATAGCCGAAAGGCATTGCCAGCGCGATCATGACAAGGGCGGCGGCGGGGTAAAAAAACTTTTTCCAGAGCGCGATTTCATATCTCTCGGTTTTTTGCCGGTTGCCAGAGAGATGGCGCAGATAAGTCACGAGGCTGACGAGCGACATGCGATCCGGCGCAACCATGATGACAGAGATGATGTCCGGGGTTAGCGCCGAATCCCACAGGAATTCCTCCTCTTTTTCGACGCGCGCGCGGGGGTGTTCCTGTTCTTGCACCTTCTCCAGCACGGTGCGGGAAATATCGGAAAGCTGCCACTTTCCCGCTTCTAGATAGCGACCTTGCCTGGCTTCCATGACCTGTTGCAATTGATTGAGTTCGTCGAACTGATAGACGCGGATGTCGGACAATTCTGAATCCAGATTGGCCGCGCGGATGTTAACAAAGGCGCGTCCATCCTTGACCCACAGGCCGGAGACAAATTCCTGCGCGATGATGTTATGGATGGCGCGGGTACGCATTTCCTGCGCCATGCGTTCGGAGGGCGGAACCAGAATTTCCCCCAGCAGGAGAGCGCCAATAGCAAAGCCCCCTGCTACTCTGAAGAGCAGGAAAAGAAGTTTGCCGGAGCTAAGGCCGGAAGCGCGCAGTACGGTAATCTCGGAATGACGCGCCAGCGCAGAAAGGGCATACAACGCGCCGATCAACACCGCGATGGGCAAAAGCTCATACACGCGCCCCGGCAGACGCAGCCCGACATAGGCAAAGGCGTGTCCCACGCCAAACTGGCCGCGCCCCACATCTTTCATGCTTTCGATGCTGTCAAAGAAGGCATAAAGCGCGAGCAGAGCCATAAGCACCAGCAAAATTGCCTGGAACACTTCGCGGGAAATGTGGCGTTCGTAGATTTTCATGCGCGCGTCTTTGCAAGGCGAAACAGGCGGACGAAGCGGAAAAACAGGGTGCGTCCCGGCAGAAAAACCGCCAATCTGTGATAAAGCAGAAGCGCCAGAATGATGAGCATCAGGAGGTGCGGCAAAGCGGCAGCGGCGGCAAAGGAGAATATTTCCCGCGCCACCCAGGCCTGACTGACGGAAAGGAGATTGTTGTAAAGGGTAAAGACAACGAGGGCGAAAAGCATGTTCATTGAATGCCCGGCGCGGGGGTTGATGAAGGAGAGCGGTACAGCGAGAAAGGCAAGCAGGAGCGTGGCGAAAGGCTGTCCGAAACGCCAGAGCAATTCGCCCGCTTCATCCGGATTGTGCAGGGAAAGCAGCCAGATCACGCGGCTTCTGGGCGTCCCCTCCTGTTCCGGCGGCTTCCCCTCTTCGATACGTAAGCCATAACGCTCGAATTCCATGATCCGAAATTCCGGCGTGCCCGGTTCCACTTCATAGCGCTGCCCTTCGCTCAACATCAGAAAGCCGTCGCCATTCTCCATGGTTTCCCGATAACCTTTGCTGGCTACGACCACGCCTAAGCGCCCATCCTGAATCACGCTTGCGAAAATATTGCTGAATGTGCCTGAATCTTCGTCCAGTCTCTCGACAAAAATCACGCGCGAAATCTGCTTGTCGGCCGTTACCTCCCGGAAAGCACCGGGAGATAGGGGAACACTGTCGCTTTTTGTTTCGATCTGGCTCCTGTAGTTGGCGCTCTGCAAGATTGCCCAGGGAGAAAGAAACATGGAAAGCGCGGCTACCCCAAGCACGATGGGCAGGGCAAAGCGGAAAACGGGGCGAAACCAGTCTGTGAGGGCAACGCCGGAAGAAAACCAAACCACCATTTCAGAATCCCGGTAGGCGCGGGAGAGCGGCAAAAGGACGGCCATGAAAAGGGTCAGCGACAGGACGGTAGGCAGGTAACGCAGGGCGGCGAAGCCCAGGAGCGCCGCGACGGCTTCTGCCGCGAGGCGGCCGCCTGCCGCTTCGTTCAGGAGGCGGATCAACTGTGTGGAGATGAGAATGGCGAACAGCGCGACAAAAATGCCGCTGGCAGCGTGGGCAAATTCACGGCGGGCGGCGCGTTCAAAAATCATGAAAGACGGATATTGAGGATGGGAAAACGCTTTGACTTTGGCGAAAGATTGCAGGGATAATCACCAGATTCAAAGCCGGAGAAATCTTGTGGAATTTAGCATAAAAAGCAGCGCGCCGGAAAACCTATCCGCTGATTGCGTGGCAATCGGGGTATTTGCCGGGGAGAAAAAGCAGCCTCTCCTGACGGACATGGGCAAGGCGCTTGACCAAGCCGCAAATGGCGCAATTCAGGCCATTCTGGGCAAAGGCGACTTTTCCGGCAAAAGCGGGAGCTGCCAGTTTCTTTACAAGCTGCCGGGCATTGCCTGTGAGCGCATCCTGCTGTTCGGCCTGGGCAAGACAAGCGAGGCGAGCAACGCCGCTTTTAGCAGGGCAATTCGCGCCGCCGTGAAAGCCATTGCCGCAACCAGCGCGGCAGAAGCCGTAATCGCGCTGAACGCCGCTTCCGACCTGCCGGCAAAAATCCGTCTGGCAACCATGGCGGCGGCAGACGAACTGGCGGGAAAGACTCTGCAAAAAGAAAAAAACATCGCCTTGAAAAAGCTGGCTTTTTGGCGCTTTGTTGATGGAAGGGCAAAGCATGACGCAGGCGCGGAAGAAAAGGCATTGTATGAGGGAGAAGCCATCGCCGCCGGCTTGAAGACCGCGCGGACTTTGGGCGACCTGCCCGCCAACCAATGCACGCCAAGTTATCTTGCCAAAGCGGCGGAAAAGCTGGCAAAGCGCCACAAGCTAAACTGTGAGATTCTGGACGAAAAGGCAATCCGCGCGGCGGGCATGAACGCTCTCCTGGCGGTTGCGCGGGGTTCCCGCCAGCCGCCTCGTTTCATTGTGCTGGAATACAAGGGAAAGCCGCGCGGCGGAAAAAAATCAGCCGCACAGCCGCTGGCGCTGCTCGGCAAGGGAATTACCTTTGATTCCGGTGGCATTTCCTTGAAACCGCCCGCGAACATGGACGAGATGAAGTTCGACATGTGTGGCGCGGCTTCGGTGCTTGGCGTCATGGAAGCCGTTGCCCGGCTGCAACTGCCGCTTAATCTGCTTGCCCTGATTCCGGCTTGTGAAAACATGCCGGGCGGGGACGCCACCCGTCCCGGCGATGTGATTGCCACCCTTTCCGGGCAGACGGTGGAAATTCTCAATACGGACGCGGAAGGCCGCCTGATTCTTTGCGACGCCCTTACCTACGCCAGGCGTTTCGAGCCGTCCGCAATCATTGATGTGGCAACTCTGACCGGCGCTTGCGCCATGGCTTTGGGGCGTATCGCGCATGGCCTTTTTGCCAATGATGACGCCCTGGCAGCCGCGCTCATCAAGGCGGGGGAGACGATAGAGGACAAGGCGTGGCGCCTGCCGCTCTGGGACGATTATCAGGAGGCGCTGGACAGCCGGTTTGCCGACATGGTAAACACCGGCGGACGGGAGGGCGGCGCGATTACGGCGGCCTGTTTCCTCTCCCGTTTCGTTGACAAAAAAACGCCCTGGGCGCATCTTGATATTGCGGGCACAGCCTGGAGAACCGGGAAGGAAAAGGGCGCTACGGGCAGACCCGTTGCCCTGCTTTGTCAGTATCTTCTCGATCTTGCCGATAAGCCGCTGTAGGCTCCAGAGGCCATGACACAGGTAATTTTCTACCACAACGCGCCGGAACGGGTAGAGGCTTCCTGCGCCCTGCTCATGGAATCATTTACGCAAGGCAAGGCGATGACTGTTTTCATCCCCGACCCAGAGCGTGCGGAATTTATGGATCGTATCCTCTGGCTTAATCCGCCGGTCGGTTTTTTGCCGCATTGTTCCGTTGATTCGCCGCTGGCGGAGGAGACGCCTGTCCTGTTTGCCGGACAGGTAAAGTCGCTCCTGAATCCGCTTTGCGCTCGCCGTGTGTTCAATCTGGCCGAGGAAACGCCGGATGATGTTATCCGGGCATTCGCGCAATTTTCCAGCCTGATCGAGGTGATCGGCCCCGACCCTTCCGAGCGCGAACGCGCCCGCGAGCGGGTAAGATGCTACAAGGCGGCGGGATTTTCCGTCAAATATATTGATTTGGCCGGAGAAAGGAAAAATTCATGAACATACCCCGCAGGTTTGATCCCTTTGGTGATTTGCCGGTACTGACTGAAGTAGTTGTGCCGTCGCCGTCCGGTATCAGGATGCCGGACAACACCTCGCGCGCGCTTGCGCCCGCAGAACCGGAAGCGCCTGTTTTCGGGCAAAAAGCCGGGGAAACGCAAGCGCCTACGGCGTCGCAACCCTTAGCTAAAACAGCCCCCTTCCCCGCCCTGAACCCTGAATATATGGCAAGCGTGACTTCCGGCATGGATGAGGCGGAGGACGAACCTGACATTGATATGGACGAAGATTCCCCGGAACCGGCTCCTGCAACTCAGGGCGAGGATGTTTTCGCCGCCCCGGCCATTTCCGAGATTCGGGAGGCGCTGGTGGAAGCCTTGCAGAAACGTTTTGCCATTGAGATTCCGACGCTGGTGGAAGCCGCCCTGCAGAACGCCTTGCCCATGATTACCCATGATATTCGGGAAGGATTGGAAGAAAACGCCAAGCTGGCATTAAAGGATTTGATCGCGTCGTTGCAGACAAAATCCTCTCCTTTCAAGAAACGCTGAACCATGCCCCGATTTAGCGTCCGTCCGGTTTCCCTGTTCGCGCAAAAAAAGCTGGAGCAGGAGGGCGTTCATCCTTTGCTTGCCCGCCTTTATGCCGCGCGCGGCATAAAAAGCGCCGCCGAATTAAACTGCGGCATGGAGCATCTCCTGCCGCCCGATGCGCTCTCCCATGCCAATGACGCCGCGTCCCTGCTCGCCGATGTCATGCAAGCGGACGGAAAGATCGTGATTGTCGCGGATTATGATTGCGACGGCGCTACCGCCTGCGCCCTTGGCGCGCGGGTTATGCGGGCGATTATTCGCGCCCGCCCGGATTGCAAGGCGCGGGTGGATTACCTCGTGCCGGATCGTTTTGTTCTGGGCTATGGTCTTTCCCCGATGATCGTAGACCTTGCCGCGCAACATAAGCCCGACCTGATCGTGACTGTAGATAACGGCATTGCCAGTCTGGAGGGGGTTGAACGCGCCCGGGAGTTGGGAATTGCTACCCTGATTACCGACCACCATCTGCCGGGGGAACATCTGCCCGCCGCCGATTGCATCGTCAATCCCAATCAGCCGGGTTGCGCTTTTCCTTCCAAGCATCTTGCCGGGGTTGGGGTCATGTTTTATGTGCTTGTCGCGCTTCGCGCCGAACTGCGCGCGCGCGCCTGGTTTCACGCAGGCGAAGCGCCTCATCTGGCTTCCTTTCTGGACCTGGTGGCGCTCGGCACGGTAGCCGATGTTGCCTCGCTTGACTATAACAACCGTATTCTGGTCAGTCATGGCATTAAGCGGATGCGCGCCGGCAAGCTCTGTCCCGGCCTTGCCGCGCTTCTTGCCGCCGCCGGGCGCAATATTTCCGAGCTTTCCATAAACGACTTGAGTTTCGTATTAGGCCCGCGTCTGAACGCTGCCGGACGCCTGTCTGATATGGCCATCGGCATTGAGTGTCTGCTTGCCGACGATCCCGGTCGCGCCTTTGCTCTGGCGCAAAAACTGGACGCCCTGAACCGCGAGCGGCGGGAGATTGAGGCCGACATGCAGGAGCAGGCGCTTGTCCTTCTGGAAAACATTGACGCCGATGCTTCTCCGCCCGGTATCGCCCTGTTTGATCCTCAATGGCATCAGGGAGTGGTCGGCATTCTGGCTTCCCGTTTAAAGGATAGGGTTCATCGTCCGGTTTTTGCGTTTGCGCGGGGTGAGAATGGCGAGATCAAGGGTTCCGGGCGTTCCATTCAAGGCTTGCACTTGCGCGACGCGCTTGATCTGCTATCCAAACGCGCCCCTGGTTTGCTCCTGCGTTTTGGCGGACACGCGGCGGCGGCGGGCGTTAGCTTGCGGGAAGAGGATTTTCCCCGTTTTCGCGCGCATTTTGCCGCCATTGCCGCCGAATGCCTTACCCCGGAGGAGTTATCCCACCAGATTGTGACCGACGGCTCACTGGAGACTGCCTGGTGCACGCTGGATTCAGCGCGGCAGATCGCCGGACAAATCTGGGGACAAGGCTTTCCGTCACCGCTCTTTGCGGATGAGTTTACCGTCGAGAAAGAGCGGCTTTTGAAGGATAAGCACTTGAAATTGAATTTAAGCCGCGCTGGCCGAAAGTTTGAAGCCATCTGGTTCAATTGTCATTCCCCTTCTCTTGAGAGTCCGGTACGCCTTGCCTACCGTCTGGGCGTTAACCGTTATCAGGGGATTGAATCCGCGCAACTGGTGATTGAGCACGCATCCGACAGTCTTGCAAACGGGTCTTGCATACGGCAAATTTAGGGCGCGATTTATCGGTCTTGCAGACGGCAATGTTTTTCCCTCTCCCATTTATGGGCTGTCTCTCTATCATAGTCGTCCCTGAACAATAGTTTATTTTGCGAAATTGCTCTGACAAATGGGCAAAATTTTCAGATTGAAGCGTTGCCGCGTAGCAAGCAATCCGGTAAAAATAAGGGCAAAAAGAAGCCGCAGCTT
>WRKX01000116.1 GCA_009777925.1 Betaproteobacteria bacterium
AAAATCTGCCAGACTGTATCGGATATGTCGTGCCGTCTGTGTGCCTGTTGCATAAAATTTCTCCCGGTTTCCAAAAACTCAGATATTATACAATCTATTGACTACACTGCCTAGGGTTCACTACGCTCACCCTAACTTACGCATGCAAGTCTCTTTATTTGTAGGAAGCACTATAACCTTACATCTGCGCCAGTCTGGCCAGCATCTGGTCGGAAGTCGTTACCACCTTGGCGTTCAGCTCATAGGCGCGTTGCGCCTGGATCATGCTGACCAGTTCTTCGGCAACGTCCACATTGGCAGTCTCAATGTATTTTTGCTTCAACGTACCCGCGCCATTCTGCCCCGGCGTATTGGGTGTGGGCGCGCCGCTGGAGCCGGACTCAAGAAAAAGATTGCTGCCGATGGAAAGCAAGCCGCCGGGGTTGATGAAGGTGGCAAGCTGAATCTGCCCGATCTGCACCGGCGCGACATTGCCCGCCTGGGTAATGGAGACGATGCCGTCATTGGCAATGGTGAGCGAAAGCGCGTTTTCAGGAATGTTGATGTTGGGTTGCAGTGGATAGCCTTCCGGGGTGACGATGTTGCCCTGATTGTCTTTCTGGAAAGAGCCGTTGCGCGTATAGGCCGTCGTACCGTCCGGCATGAGAATCTGCAAAAAGCCCTCTCCATTTACGGCGACATCCAGCACATTGTCCGTAAACTGGATGCTGCCCTGGGTGAAGATGCGGGCGGTGGAAATCGGCTGCACGCCTGTTCCCAATTGCAGACCATTGGAAAACTGGGTCTGCTGGGTAGACTGCGCGCCGGGCTGACGGATAACCTGATAAAGCAGGTCCTCGAACACCGCGCGGGACTTCTTGAACCCTGCGGTACTAAGGTTGGAAAGGTTATTGGCTATGACATCAATATTGGTCTGCTGGGCATTCAGGCCGGTGCGAGCTATCCAGAGCGAGCGGATCATGACGGTTTTTCCTCGTGTGCGGCGCTATGCGCCATAGGTCAGAAGTTTGTTGGCCGCCTGGTCAATCTGGTCGGCGGTCTGGATCATCTTGATTTGCAACTCGAACTGCCGGGCAAGGCTGATAAGCTGCACCATCGTTTCCGCAGGGTTGACATTGCTGCCCTCAAGGTTGCCCGATGAGACACGAACCGACTCGTCCATCGGGGATATACCGCCGTCTCGCAAGCGGAACATGCCGTCATCACCGCGCACAAGATCGGCTTCCGGCGGATTGACCAGTTTCAAGCGCCCGACAACATTGACCACATTGGGATTGCCGAAAGTCGGAATTACGGAAACCGTGCCATCAGAGCCTATCGCAATATGGTTGTCGGGCGGGATGGCGACCGGGCCGCCGTCCCCTTCCAGGATATAGCCGCTCTTGGTCTGCATAACGCCGTTTACATTGACTTCCAATGCTCCGGCGCGGGTATATGCTTCCCCATCCGGGGTCTGCACCACAAGCCAGCCGGGGCCGTCCAGGGCAATGTCGAGCGGATTGTCGGTGCGGAGAATCGGGCCTTCGTCAAAGATTTCCTGAATGGAAGAATCCACCACAAAAGCGCGGGTCGGCATGGCCTCCGAAAGAACCGGAACCGCTTGAAAACGGTGCATCTGCGCCTTGAAGCCAATCGTGTTGGCATTGGCAAGGTTGTTCGCCACCCCTGCCTGTTGCATAAAAACATGCCTGGCTCCGGTCATCGCGGTATAAATCAGACGATCCATGCGCTTTTCTCCGTCTACCTCACGCGCTCTTCATGCTTAACGCAGATTCACGATGGTTTGCAGGATTTGATCCTGGGTTCGGATGGTCTGGGCGTTGGCCTGATAGTTACGCTGATAGACAATCATGTTTACCAGTTCCTTGGTGAGATCGGTATTGGAGTCTTCCACCGAACTCGCCTGGATGATGCCGCGCGTGCCGCCGCCGGGTTCGCCGATGGTCGGCTGCCCGGAATCAAAGGTCTCGATCCAGAGATTGTCGCCCGCGCTTTGCAAGCCGTGCGGATTGGAAAATTCCACCAGCAACACCTGTCCCATTACCCTGGTCTGTCCATTGCTGTAACTGCCGACAATGTGCCCCGTCGCCGAGACCGTAAGGTTTGTGAGCGTCCCGGCAATGTAGCCATCCTGCCGGTTGGCGTCCACGTTGTGCGGCATTCCGAATTGGGTGGTATTGCCCAAATCCATGTAGAACGCGCCATTCGGATAACCAGGTACGGTCTGGTCAAACCAGTTGACATTGGGCGGGCCGGCGGAATCATCCATCAGGCTGACCTGAGTACCATCCTGCATGACCGTGTTTTCCAGATCAAGCGGAATTCGGGTGCCGACAATGGCTACACCTGCGGAATCCCGTACTTCCATTAGTGTGCCATTGACATTGAACACCAATTGGTAAGGCAAAGGGACGCCCGCCGCGTCTGAAGCGCAATATCTGTTGTCAATCACCGTATACACGTTCCAGGTGCGGGCGGCTTCGCCGCTGTCGCCCTGACGCACGTAGTAATTGGTCATGGTGTGTGCCGCGCCTGCCTGATCGTAAATCGTGACCGAACTGCTGTAGTTGAACATGTTGACATTGAAGGTGGGGTCCCAGGAGAAAGGTGATAGCGGCGTCCATTCCGGGTCAGTCGCGCCGATGGCCTGCCGGTCGCGGCTGTCCAGATTGATACCGACCAGAACCCCGCCCCGCCCGGAATCAACCATGGTCGACCATCCGGTCTGGCGTGGCGGAATCGCTGCGGTTCCGACCGTCAGCGGCACAATTGCCGCCGTGTTGATATTCTCTCCGTCGGGCGAGCCATAGCCGGTCAGTACACAACCGTTGGAATTGACGATATAGCCATTATTGTCGAGATGGAACTGACCGTTCCGGCTGTAATAAGGCGTCTGGTCGGTCGGGTTTTTCTGAAAACGGAAGAAGCCGTTGCCGTTGATCGCCATATCCAGGGCATTGCCGGTCATGGTGATGTTGCCCTGGGTAAATTGCTGCTGCACCGCCATCAATCTTGCGCCGATGCCGATCTGGGTCGCTGCCGCGCCATTCAGCGCGCCCGCGTATACGTCGGCAAATTGCGCTTCGGACGCCTTGAAACCGACCGTGCTCGCGTTAGCTACATTGTGACTGACCACATCCAACGCTCTTGCAAATACATTTAGCCCGGAAAGACCTTGTTGAAATGCCATGATAGTTCTCCTTTTTAATTAATCTTCAAAATACCTGCCGGACATCGTCCAGGCCTACACTGCCCAACCCCAGAACTTCGAGCCTGAAGCCGTCGCCGCCCCGTACCAATGCAGAGACCATGCCAACCTGCATGGTTTTGCCCAACACCACCGCGCCGTCCAGACTTGCGCCGATCTCAAAGGTGTAATAACCGGGTTCAAGCAGATTGCCGTCCGGATCGGTGCCATCCCAATAAAATGCTTGCGAGCCGGCGTCAAGCTGCCCCAAATCCTTGCGGGCCACTTCCCTGCCGCTTGCGTCCCGAATAACAACTTCCACCCGGTCGGCCGGGCCGGAAAGCTCAAGGCCGAACAGCGCGCCTTCGTCGGTCAGAATCACCTGATTACCCGGAACCAGGACATTTTTGCCGATCAAATTTGCCGCCTGCAGGGAGAGCGCCTCGTTATAACTGGCAAGCAGGGTGTTCATGGTCGAGTTCAGCTTTTCAAGGCCGGAAACCATGTTCATCTGCGCCAGTTGCGAGGTCATTTCCGCATTCTCCATCGGATTCAGTGGGTCCTGATTCCGCAACTGGGCAAGAAACAGGGTCATGAAACGCTCGCTCATTTCCTCTGAAACAGACCTTTGCTGCTGAACTACAGGGGCGCTATTCAGGGCGTTAATAATGTTTGTATCTACAGCCATGTCATTTCTCCTTTAAATTTATTGACCGCTGCCGATTTGCAGAGTGCGTAAAAGCATCTGCCGGGCGGTATTCATGACTTCCACATTGCTCTGATAGGAGCGCGAAGCGGAAATCATGTTGACCATCTCCTCGACCGGGTCGACATTGGACATGGCCACATATCCGTTTTCGTCAGCCAGCGGATTGTGCGGGTCAAAGGTCATGCGAAACGGCGCGGCGGATTCCACAATCCGGGTCACCTTGACGCCCTGCGAGGCTTCGTCCTTCCCGTTGATCGGCGTCGCCTGAAAAACCACCTGCTTGGAGCGATAGGGCGAGCCGTTTGCCGATATGGCGCTATCCACGTTGGCAAGATTGGACGCTACCGTATTCAGGCGCAGGGATTGCGCCGTCATTGCGCTGGAAGCAATCTGGAAAACATTGAAAAGACTCATGGCGGCTATCCTTCGCTTAACCCTGATTGCTGGCAATGGCTCGCTGCAAACCGGAAAACCTGTCGCTCAACATCTGGGCAAGAATCTGGTACTGCAAACCGTTGTCCGCAATCTGGCCGCGTTCCATATCCATATCCACCGTATTGCCATCCACCGCAGACTGATATTCCGTCCGATAGGCGAGAGGCACAGCGCCGCCGACGCGATTTGACGGCGCAAGATGGCGTTCGTGGGTGCGGGCAAGGCGAAGGTCGCCATCCGCCTGCCCTTTACGCGCTGTCGCGTAGGCTTCCTTGAAATCGAAATCCCGCGCCTTGTAATAAGGCGTATCCGCATTGGCGATGTTGGAAGCCAACACCTGTTGCCGGTAGGCTCTGAGATTCATCGCCTCCATATAGGGCGCGATGTGGGATTTAATGGTGCCGCCGATCATAAAAGTCTCCAGGGAATTCTGTCTTTGTTAAGCAATTCCCGTGCCTTATCTGCAATTTCTTTGTTAACAACATGTTAGGATAAAAAATAAACGCTTTCCGCCTGCAAAACTTGCCGGATAGGGTATGCTCACAAAACTTCTCACCTTCAGCAGTACCTATGATGAACGCAAACGAACGCTGGCAACGCCTGCTTTCCCCGGAACGCTCGGGCGCTCCTTCCCAATCTCAAGGCATTGAGCGCACCGCCTTCCAGCAGGATTACGACCGCATTGTCTTTACCTCCGCCTTCAGGCGGCTGAAAGACAAAACCCAGGTATTCCCCCTATCACAGAGCGATTATGTGCGTACCCGCCTGACTCACAGTCTGGAGGCCAGTTGTGTCGGGCGCTCATTGGGCGCTCTGGTCGGACGGGAAGTTATCGCCCGCCACGGCCTTGAAAATGTCGAATCCGCCGATTTCGGCGCAATTGTCGCCGCCGCCTGTCTGGCGCACGACATCGGCAATCCGCCCTTCGGTCATGCAGGCGAAGACGCTATTCGGGAATGGTTCAAAAATTCCGGCCTTCTGGAGCGTTATTCCTTCACAAATGCCGAACGCGCCGATTTTGCGCGTTACGAAGGCAACGCACAGGGGTTTCGCGTCCTCACCCGTCTGCAAAGCCCTGCCAATCCCGGCCTGCAATTGACAAACGCGGTGCTCGCCACTTTCTCGAAGTATCCCCGCGCCTCCTGGTTGGAAGCAGGCGAGAATTCGGCAAGGCACGCAGGCAGTAAAAAATTCGGCTTTTTTCAGGAGGATGCCGCTGCTTTTGCCGCAGTGGCGCGCGCTACCGGCCTGCCGATAGAAACACCAGGACAAGCCTGGCGGCGACATCCGCTTGCCTATCTGATGGAAGTCGCCGACGACGTTTGTTATCTGATTGTTGATCTTGAAGACGCCGCCCGTCTGGGTTTTGTGCCGTCCGGCAAAGCGGAAGAGTTACTGGCCGCGCTGGCAGGCACACACGCAGGCGAAGGCAAGCTCGCCCGGATGGCGGAAGCAAAGGAACGAATCGAATACCTGCGCGCCAAGGCAATCGGCAATCTGCTGGAAATAGCGGCAGAGGTTTTTTTGGACAATGAAGAGGCCATGCTCGCGGGGCGTTTTGCGGGCGACCTGCTTGCCGCCTCATCCGCCGCTGAAAATTTGCGGGCGGTGCGGGATGTAGCTTATGAATGTATTTACATTACCCGCCCGGCGCTGGAAATTGAAATCGCTGGTTTTGAAGTGATCGGGGGGCTTTTGTCCCTGTTTATCGCCGCCGTGGAAGCGGGCGCGAAAGAAGAGGCCATGACCACCCGCGAACGAATGCTCCTCCATCTTCTCCCGGCGCAATTCCTGGGAGCGGAGAGAATTCCCGATCCCGACCCTTACCGGCGTTTTTTGCGGATTGCCGATTTTATTGCCGGCATGACAGATTCCTACGCGGTCGGCCTGTACCGCAAGCTGAAGGGCATTGATCTGCCGGGGAGTTGATAAATGCAAAAACTTCGCATTTTGCGCGGTTTGTATAATACTTGTATAACAAATTAGCAAAAATTAGCGACAGGCATTCATGCCTGTCGTTCAAAACAAAACAAGGAAGGGGTTTGCATCCCCTCCCTTGTTGCTACGGTCGAACCCCGGCCTTCAGGTCGGGATTTCAAACCGGAGTTAGTTTTACGATGAATTGCGATTTTCGCGCCCACGAAAACACGGAAGGAGTAAAACATGAGCGCAACATTAATGTCATTCCGTCTTGATACTATTCACCCGGCAATTAAGGGTTGCCTCATATTTGCCATTCTGGCCCATATAAGGCGTGCCTCGAAAAGTCAAACCTTAATTGCCGGTTCAATAAGCGCGGAACAATTGGATCAATTGCTTGGGGATTGCAAGACCCCCAGGGATGTGGATAACCTGTACAGCCAGTTATTGCAGCGGGTTATCAACCGCTCGCTTGAGGCTGAGATGGATGTCCATCTTGAGGAGGTAAAAGCGACGGGGCGGCGAACCGGCGTAACGGCAAGTTCCCCAGGGTAGTCAAAGGCACGTTCGGCGAGTTGGAGATCGAAACCCCGCGAGACCGTCAAGGCAGCTTTGAGCCGCAACTGGTCAAAAAGCGCCAGATTTTCGGCTCGGCGGCATAGAAGACAAGATACTGGCGTTGTACGCTCGCGGCCGGGTGTGTAAATCGAACTGTGTCAATTTGGTTTGTTTCATAACTCCTTTACTGGAACTCTGTCTTCGCCGAAGACGATTTGAAAGACCTGCAAAGCTGGCTTCCAGTGATGAATCGTCTTCCATTTGTCAGCGCATTGCCGTATTGCCAGATACATTGCCTTGAACACGCTTTCGTCGTTAGGGAAGATTTTGCGGTTTCGCGTCAGCTTACGCAAGCTCGCGT
>WRKX01000117.1 GCA_009777925.1 Betaproteobacteria bacterium
AATACGACAAACATCTTTATCGTGTTCGTCACCTTGTCGAGAATGCTTTCCTGCAATTAAAAGCGTGGCATGGCATTGCTACACGCTATGCCAAAAAGACGGCTTCCTTTCTGGCAGCGGTGCATATCAAATGTATCGCAATTTGGGCAAACATCTATTGACGATACGCTCTAGGCTTCATCTGCGGAAAAATTTGCAGGAAGTAAGCCATATTTTAATTGATTTCCTGCAAATCATGAAGCACTAATGAGCATCTTTATCTATAATTATCAATGGCTTGTGTATTGTTCAGGGGCGACTAAATAAATCTATTGACGGCACTATCTAACAACAGTTACATTATTTCCTACAAATAAATTGGCGATATTCCGCATTAAATGTATAATACCCAGTTCCGCCGCTTCGCGGCTTGTTTCGGGCTACGCTCGCTTTTCCTTTATTTACAAGGGGGGAAAACGAATGGATGGTATCCATCTGTTAGGAGAGTGGTATGGCTGCTCTGCCCACACGCCGGAATTCAACCGTGCCGAGGCATTGCGCGAAGCTTGTCTGAAAGCCGTTGAGGCTTCCGGGCTTACCACTGTCGGAGAACGCTTTTTTCAATTCGAGCCGCACGGCGTTACAGGCGCCGTGATTCTGGCCGAGTCGCATCTGGCGATTCACACCTGGCCGGAATCGGGTTTTGTCACCATAGACGTGTATGTCTGCAATTACACCACCGACAACACCGACAAGGCGCACAAACTCTACGCCATGATCGAAGCAGTCTTTAAGCCTACTCGCGCCCATTTCCAAAAAATCCTGCGAGGCAGCAGGGATGGTTGAACCTGCCTCTCCGCACCCTGCCGGAGACGCACTGACAGAAGCTCTTACGCCTGATTGGGGCTTTTTCATCCGCTCCTCCAAACGGCATGAAGCCTTCCATTCGGGCTTGCAGGAGGTCGAAGTGCACGATTCCAAAGCGTTCGGCACCCTGTTCCGGCTCGACGGCCATTTCATGACTTCGGAAAAAGACGAATTTTTCTATCACGAAAATCTCGTCCACATGGCGGCCATCACCCACAATCAGCCGCGCCGCGCGCTCGTTGTCGGCGGCGGCGATGGCGGTTCGGCTGAGGAATTGTTCAAACATCCGAGCATCGAGCGCATCACCCTGGTGGAGATTGACCTGGCGGTCGTTGATATTTCCCGCCGCTATCTGCATAGCGTGCATCGCGGCAGTCTGGACGATCCCCGGTTGACGCTGAAAATCGAGGACGGCTTTGCCTACGTCAAAGCCAGCCCTGAACCATTTGATTTGATCGTGCTTGACCTAACCGATCCGGGCGGCCCGTCAACGCTGCTCTACACGCCGGAATTTTACCGCGCCTGTGCCGCCCGCCTGGGTGAAGACGGCATCATGACGTTGCACATTGCCAGCCCGCTTGCCAACCCGGCGCAAATCCACGAGACCTTGCAACGGTTGCGCGAAGTATTCAGGAACGTCGTCCCTTATCTCACGTCGGTGCCGCTGTACGGTGGCCTGTGGCTGATGGCGTGCTGCTCGCAACGTGCTGACCCGCGCCAACTGACTGCCGATAGCGTCGAAGCAAGGCTACAGGAACGCTGCATCCGCGACCTCCAGTATTACAACGGCGCTATGCACGGCGCGGCGCTGGCATTGCCGAATTTCGTGCGGGCGCTGGTGGCGTAGCAAGCTCAAATTCCGCCGCGTTCGGCAGAGGGCGCACAGGGCAGTTGCCAGAAATTCCGCCGCGCCGCCGCATCGGAAAATTCAACATGCAGACGTTCTAAACCTTTTTCGATGCGGCGAATACGCTCATCATCATGCTCGCAAGCGCGAGCTACGAGCTTTTCCGCAAGGGCGGCAGCATCGGCAAACGCAAACAGAGCGTCATTGTCTGCTACCACTTCCTTGCCGCCGCCGCAATCGGCGCAAAGCACAGGAACTTCGGCAGCCATCGCTTCAAGCAGCACCATGCCGAAAGGCTCACGATCAGAGGTCAAGGCGAAAAGATCGAAGGCAGGAAAGTATCTGCGCCCTTCGGGAATCTGTCCGAGAAAACGGACAGCATCCGCAATCGCCAGCTTTTCCGCCAACGCTTTTAATTCCGCCTCCAGGCGTCCAGTACCCATAATTGCCAGCAGGCTGCCGCCGGGCAAACGCGGACGCGCCAGGGCGAAAGCGCGTAACAAGGTGGCCTGATCCTTGTCTGGGTGCAGCCTGCCGACATTGCCGACTATCCATGTGTCCACCGGCAATCCTGATAGGGAACGCGCCTCTGCGCGCGATAACAGGCGGTCTCGCGTTGCTTCCACATCAAGCCGGTTGTACAGGGTTTGAATTCGATCAGGCGATACGAAGGACAAGCTCTGCTGCAAATCGTCGCGCACGGCGTTTGACACTCCCAAAAATGCAAGGCGCGAACGAAAACAGCGGACGAAAATTTGCCGGGTCACGCGCCGATAGTCGCCAAAGGCGTGATGAATGGCAATGACCGGAAGGTCAGTTCCCAGCAGGGCGATATAGGCAGGCTTGAAACGGTGCGCGAGGCACAGGCGAAAATCCCGGCTCCTGGCGATACGTTTCAGGTCGCGGATGGCGGACAACTTCAGGCCGCGTATCGCGCGGCTTTTATAGCCCAAAAAAAGAACTTCGTCGGAAGCGGAGCCTGCCAATACCGCCGCATCTGGCTTGCCGGTGAGATAGACTGTGCATACCCGCCAGCCAGTGCCTTGAAACAGCGTCGCGTACTGGCGGGCGCAGTCAAGAAACGGCGCTTCATAGCCATGACAGAACTGGAGCGCCCAGGGCATATCAATAGCCATCTCACTGTTTTTTTTGAAAAAACCCATCACGGTCTGCGCGCGGGGATTTTGTTTGGGTTCTGCCGGGGCAGGCGATAAGATGGCGAGGCGGGGCGCGGTTCGTTTGTGATCTGCGCGTCCTGTCGAGTAGGTTCGTCCGGGTCGGCGCTGATTTCCAGCGCGGAAACCCTGGGCGGCGTATCCTCCCGCGCCTGTCGCGCATAGCGGGCGCGCAGGGCGGCAATGTTACGATCCACTTCCGTTGGCGAAATTCCCCTGACAATCAAATGCCGCCGGGCTTGCAACAGCTTGTCCAGTTCGGTCGGCGCGGCTTCCGATCGCGTATCCTTCCCCCAGTTTTCCTTTGGCTGGCTGGCAAGCAGGGCAAAGCCTTCAGGATCAATCTGCCGCGCTATTGCCGTCTGGTTATAGCGCATTGCCCATTCCATCGCGCCATCGCCCCATTCATTGACCAGGCGCGTATTTGCGCCCGCGTCCAGTAAAAAACGCGCAATGCTTACATGCCCGTCATAAATCGCCATCATCAGGGGGGTCGAGCCATTTGGGCTACGCGCGTCAATATTCGCGCCCTTCGCCAGCAAATCGGCAGCCAGGTCCTTTTTCCCGGAAAACGCCGCGTAATGCAAGGCCGACCATTTGCCCGGCGGGCGATTCAGGGACGCGCCATGTTGCAGCAGCCATTCGACCGCCGCGCTATGTCCCTTCCAGACCGCCAGCAGCAATGCCTGTTCGCCCGCCTCGTTTTCCAGATTGACATCCGCGCCGAAGCTATGAAAGAGCATCATAATCGGCACATTGCCTTCCCACGCGCCTATCATCAAGCCGCTACCGATGCGATCCGCCATGAAATCCGGCGGCAAGCCGTTTTCCAGCCAGGCTTTGGCCTGCGCCATATTGCCCAGTTCCATCTCCACGCCAAAACGAGCAGGTTCCGGTAAGGTAGAATCAACCCCTGGTACCCAACCAAGTTTTTGCCAGAGGCCAGTAGTTTCGCCACTCGCCTCCGCTTTCGTCTCATCCGCGTCGGCAGCGTAACATGCCGGAATAACGAACCAGACCGCCAATAGCATCCAATTGAACTGCATAAACTTTCTCCGCTCATCGCAGCGACATTTTTTCCTGAAGGCGAATTTTCGCATGAACTCGCCCGGTTTCGCTGCTCCTCTATCTCTCACCCGCAACGCTCTTCCCTCTCTTCAGGGCGGACGTCTGAATTTTGCCTTTGCTGTCGCGCTTTTGCTTTCCCTGCTGTTCCACGCGCTTGCTCCGGCATCCATTCTGTTTTTTCTGCATTCTGAAAAGATGGCGCAAAAAAATATGCCCTCTGCCATACACGCACGCCTGGAAATAGCGCCTCCACCTGTTGAGCCTGTTAAGCCTCCTGAAACAGCGCCACCTGAAGGCGAACTCGCGCAAAACCTGCGCCTGAAAAAGCTCAAACAACCTCCGCCCGCTCCTGTTCCGCCTCCGCCTCAGCCATTGCCCGACAAGCCGCTCGCACGCCTTGCCGCCGCCGCAAGCAGGCAACTTGCCGCGATGGAGCAGGCGGGAAACCTCTACCCTCTCGAAGCAATCGCGCAACAACAGGAAGGCGAGGTCTGGGTACGGATATTCTTTGACGAAGCGGGCGAAGTCATTGCCGCCCGCCTGGAAGAAAGCAGCGGCTATCCGCTACTGGATAATGCCGCATTGCGAGCAGTCCGTTCCCTGCAAAGCCTGCCCGCCGATGATATGGAATCCGTCATTCTGCCGGTGCGTTTCAGGTTGCGGAAGATGCGCTGATATCTGGTAAGGATTGTGGTTCGCTGGCGCTCATCTCAATCGGGCTATTATTCTGCTTTTCATGCGATAATTCTGCGGCTAACGGCGAGGCATCAGCCTTCCGTTTCCAAAAACCTCAAGGAGACAATATGACAACAGATAAAACCCCCAACCGCTGGCTGATTCTCCTGGCCTGTATTGCAATCAATATTTGCTTAGGGACAGCCCTTTATGCCTTTAGCGTGTACGTAGCGCCTTTGAGGCAAATTCTGGATGCGGAAGCCTCTCAGGTAGCTTTGGCTTTCTCTATTTGTACGCTCGTTATTCCCCTTGCCATGATTGTCGCGGGCAAGTTTCAGGACACTATCGGGCCCAGGAAGGTAATTTTCGTAGGTGGCCTCATTTTCGGGACAGCCATATTTCTGACGAGCTTCGTCAGCAACCTGTATATGTTATATCTGACTTACGGCATTCTGGGCGGCGCGGGCATCGGCACCATCTACGCCTGTACCGTCGCCAACACCGTGAAGTTCTTCCCGGACAAGCGGGGGCTGGCTTCCGGTCTGGTCGTGGCTGGCTTTGCCTCCGGCGCGATGTTCAGCGTGTATCTTGTCCAATGGCTTTTGCAGCATTATCCGGTTCAGGACATCTTCAAGATGTTTGGTGTGGCCTATCTGGTGGTGATCTCTCTTTGCGTGACCCAGGTCAAGACCGCTCCGGCGGGTTTTGTTCCCGCCGGGTGGACGCCTCCGGCTGCGGCGCAAGGCAGCGCCGCGCCGGCTTCCGTCGACAAGAACTGGAAAGAGATGCTCTCCGACCCTCTGTTCTACGTTCTGTTTGTTGTCTACACCATCGGTTGCGTCTCCGGGCTCATGTTCATGGTGCTCACCAAACCCATTGCTCTGGAAGTGACTCACGCTACCGAAATCATGGCCGCAACTGCCGTGTTTGTCATGGCGGCTTCCAATACAGGCGGACGTTTGTTCTGGGGCTGGGTTTCGGACAAGCTGGGCCGGTTTAACGTGCTCTACCTGATGTTTGCCATTACCGCGCTGGCGATGCTGGGCATGACCCAGGTGGAAAGCTATGCGCTGTATATAGTGGTGCTCGTGAGCGTGGTGCTCTGCTTCGGCGGCGTCATGGGCTGCTTCCCCTCCATTACGGCGGAAGCCTTCGGTTCCAGGAATCTGGGCATGAACTACGGCATCATCTTCTTCGCCTACGGCGTCGGCGGCACCATAGGTCCGCAACTGGGTACGAGAATCAAGGAAGCGAGTGGCGGCGATTACACCAACGCCTTCATCATTGCTGGCTGCCTGGCACTCCTCGGTCTTGCGCTCTCTTTCGTGGCAAAGAAGATTACGCAACAAAGACTGAAGACCACCGCCTAAAACTCGGCAAGTTGGGGTGAAATCGCGGTAGGGACGCCCATTACTGGGCGCCCCCCGCACAGAGCCGTACGTGCCCAATTAAGGCATACGGCTCCCACCTTGGGTGAGTGACGGCAAATCGTTGGTGCAATTTGCCGTATGCGCTCCAGCGCCTGTGTTACGCTTACCCAGCTCTGTGTCTGGTGCGTGCTTTGCTGCAACACATTCCCCCTGGCTCCATTAACTCCTTGGCGCTTTGACGCGCTTCGTTCGCCAACTTCATAGCTACTATGGCGGGGTCTGACTTCCCAGTCTCGTGCATCATCGGCTACGGCTCCTCACTTTCCCGATGCGGACCGCCTTTATATAGTGCTTCTCGTAATTATTTTTACCTCTTCTCGCTTGCAGGATAGGATGTCTGAAGGTTGGTAGAGTAAGATTATTTATGAAAAGCACTATAAAACGGCCAAAACTGGGATCTCTCGGTTCCCGAACAAGGAGCTTACGCACATGCCAGGGTCTATGACCGCGCCGGGAGCAACAGACACTCGCTGTAACGCGCCTGTCGCTGTTGCCTTCCGTACTCCGCAAAACGTCGGCTACCCAGGGTGAGATTCTTTCGTGGCTTAATGGCTGGCCTATGCGCACCTCTGCCGACGCTTCGCACTCGTCCTTACGAACGAATACGCACGGCTTGAGGCCGATGTGGTTAGCTATTCCTTCATCGTAATGGACTTGCACCATCTATCCTTGCCGGTCTCCCGGCGCACGCGTAGCGAACCCCAACTTGCCATCGACTGCCTGTGCAGTCTGTGTTAGGGGTGGTGGTGGTGGGGGGTTCGGGTGTGTAAATCGAACTGTGTCAATCTGGTTTGACTCATAACTTCTACAACTCATTTACCGGAAGCCTGTCTTCGCCGAAGACGATTTGAAAGACCTGCAAAGCGGGCTTCCAGTGATGAATCGTCTTCCATTTGTCAGCGCATTGCCGTATTGCCAGATACATTGCCTTGAACACGCTTTCGTCGTTAGGGAAGATTTTGCGGTTTCGCGTCAGCTTACGCAAGCTCGCGTTCAACGATTCGATGGCATTGGTCGTGTAGATGACCTTGCGGATTTCGCCTGGGAACTGGA
>WRKX01000118.1 GCA_009777925.1 Betaproteobacteria bacterium
AAAGTCCGGCGTCGCCTTCATCCAGATAGCGCCCAAGCAACTTGTAGCCCACTGTATGAGAAATCCCGAAGCGACGACACAGACCACGGAAATTCGTACCGGGTTGTAGCGCAAGTTGCACAAATTCTTTCTTCAGTTCCATCGCTGACCTCATTTGCCAGGGCATCTTGTCCTCCATAAGAACAAAAATGCCTACAGTATAAAATGTGTAAACGATGTCTCCGAACATGTGTCAACGATGTCCCCGGTCTGAACACCCATAAATGGGAGAGGGGACAACAGGCAGGCGGAACGCGGGGTTCTCCCCTCTCCCACTTATGGGGTCTCGCAGACGGCAATTGGAGCCGGGAGAGAGAGCTGACCGCGCCTTAGTTGCTATGCGTTTTAAGAAAAAGTGTACGCGCTTAAACCGAAAACGCTCTAATCCTGTATGATCGACTTCCCAATCCGTCATTGCGAGGAGCGTAAGCGACGAAGCAATCCAGAGGTTTACAACTGGATTGCTTCGCTCGCAATGACGATGTATCTGCTTGAACCGAAACCGCTCTAACCTGCAATCTGGTAGTTGTTTGATTTGCAGAAACTATTCACTCTATTCATTCGCCTTGAAGTTATAAACCGTCCGGATTCTTTCGACGACATCCGCCGTCGGGTGGATGTTTGACAGAATCTCCTCCATGCTCTTGTATGCCATCGGCGATTCATCCAGCGTGTTGCGATGCACCGAGGTGGAAAAAACATCTTTCATCTCGGACTGGAATTCGTCCAGAGACAACGTATTGAACGCCCTGGTGCGGCTCATCAGCCGTCCCGCCCCGTGCGGCGCGGAGTAATTCCATTGCGCGTTGCCCTTGCCCACGCAAATGAGGCTGCCGTCGCGCATGTTGATCGGAATCAACAGATGCTCGCCCGCTTTGGCGGACACCGAGCCCTTGCGCAAGATCATCGCTTCCGTGTCGATGTAGTTGTGGATGGTGGTGAAACGATCCGTTTCGGTCAGTTTCATCCCGCTCAGGATGACCTCCGTCATCGCATGCCGGTTCAGGGACGCAAAGCGTTGGACGATCTGCATGTCGTGCAGGTAATCGTCGAACAATTCATCCGAGGCGTAAGCCAGATCCTTGGGGATGTCCGAGACGGGTTTCAGGCGTTCGAGAGCTTCCTCGATTTCCTGCTCCCGTCCCTCGGCTTTCAGAGTGGCGATGGTCTCATCCAACACCTCTTTGGAAGGGCCGCTCAGGAGCTTGCAGGCTTCTTTCTGATACCAGGTAGCGACTTCCTGCCCAAGATGACGGCTGCCGGAGTACACGACCAGATACAGGGTTCCGTCATCGGCGCGATCAACCTCGATGAAATGATTGCCGCCGCCCAGGGTGCCGATGCTCAATCGCGCGCGATCCACTTTTACACGCTCGGCGCAGCGCAATCTGTCCAGATCAATTTCGGCGTTTAACGGATGAGGCTTTTTGCGGATACCGCGCCCGGACGGAATTTCAGCCCGAATCAGGCGATCGAGTCGCGCAAAATCCAGTTCGCGTTCGGCAATGCGCACGGTTTCCATGCCGCAGCCGATATCCACGCCGACCATGCCCGGCACGATCTTGTCGGTAATGGTCATCGTCGTGCCGATGGTGCAGCCCTTTCCGGCGTGAACGTCCGGCATGATCCGAATCCGGCTGTCCGCAAATTCCTCGCGGTCGCAGACCGCCTTGATCTGCTCTAACGCTTTGGGTTCCAGTTCCCCGCAATAGCACAGGGCCGTATTGTGCTTTCCTTTGACTTCAATCATGAGATTACTCCGAAATATTATGCGGACGGTTGGGTTGAACATGGGGTTTATTCATGAGTTTACCCGTGAGTTTACCCGTGAGTTTACCCGTGAGTTTACCTTGTCGCGCCCGCCAGTCGCGCCAGTTTTCGCTGCTTGCCTTCTTCGCTCACACGCTGATTTGGCACACTCGACCAACTCTGTCGGGGGAATGAGCCGCATGAGCGGAACAAACGCCTGAACGCTCGTGTATGGCGATGGCGATACCTCGTGCACATGTGCAGACGGTTGCTGAAGCACAGAAACAAGACGACCACCGAGCCGACACACGCGCGACAGATTACTCAGCGAAGCAGGGAGCGAGACGTACTCAAACACCAGAGCGGCGTAAATCAGATCAACGGGAGCAAAGGGCAATGGGTCGGACTGAATATCGGCGACATGAAATTCAAGACCAGGGATGCGCCCGAGATAGCGGAAGAATGCAGAAGCAATATAGTCTGGATTGATGTCGACGCCAACCACTCGTTTTACCGAGCCAGGAATTTTGTCTAAACCGTTCCCACCGGCACAGCCGATAACCGCAACAGACTCCGGCGCAAACCGGGGCAAAGCGTCCGAAAACTGCGAAGCCAACATCTCCGCCTGGGCGATTTTCGGCAGCGCCATGTGGGATTCATAGTCCGAGAGCGGAATCTCAAGCCAGGGATTAGTCATAAGCCGACTAACGTCCAAAGCCAAGCGGCAGGCCCGCCGCAGGCTTGGCTGTCCGGCTTGAGCGCAAAGTCAGGTACAGGGCACATTCAGTGCGCGATTTGCGGAGCATAACATCTGCGCATGCCGGTGCGGGATGCAACCACGAAACCAAACATCCAGGCACAACGGTTATTTCCCCTTGGTGCCATAGTGTCGAACAAGTGCTCCCACCAGGAAGATAACGACGATTACAGCAAGACAAATATATGACATAGGCTGCGCGTCCCCTACAATCAGAGGGTCGCACATGCGAAGCTCGGCAAATGGGCCGGTGTGATCGTAGAAACACTCCGAATCACCGGCCTGGATCCAACTGAGCAGAGCGATGCCTGCCCCAAGCTCCAGGGAAATACCCAAAACGGCGGCGACCTTCTTGATAATATGGCGAACTTGCATGGGCGTTTAACGTAAATTGTACGGATAGCCTAACGTTTATGCTAACCGGCATTCAAAGTGCAGCTTTGAGTGTCCAGCGCACGGGGTTGAGCATGTTGTTAGGATGCTTGGCGAAACCGAACTCACGCGCAACCGAACGCACAATCTATGAAGTTTACCATCTTCGCCTGCCGGAGCGGGATGCTAGCCAAACGTCTCTGGGATTTCCGTTAGCTGTTCATCTGGTCGTGGCTGTTTAGCTGGAATCGAACCGTAACCTTGAGCGGCCATATTTCGACAACAGGACTGACGCCGACTAACGAAAATACCGCCAGCGCCAGCGACACCAACAGCAACAAGCAGAAACCCGAACAGTAGAGTTCCTATACATCTTCGCTCGCCGGAGCGGGATGCGAACGCAAGGCCGAACACTGAGTGGACGCAGAGCAAGACATCTATATCTTTACCCCGTTGCATTGGTGTGTTGCAGCAATTGTTCTGTGATTTCATGCCAACTTTCATCATTAAAAAACATGTGACCTGCGTCGACAAGCTGGTGCAGTCTGCTTCCCTGTACTAGGCGAGCACTAGCTTTGCCAGCGTTCACGGGTATCAGTGGATCTTCAGTGCCGTGCAGGACGAGAAATGGGCATAGCACCTCGATGAGTGATTGATCCAGATGAGGCAGAGTACTCATCGCGTGGATGTGGTGCGCGGCAACTTGGGCGTTGCGAGGATCGCCCTCATAAAGATGACGGGTGTAAGCGATAGCAGCTTGCTCGTCGAACGATCTGGAGCCATTTAGAAAACGCCAGCTTGTGAGCCAGCCCGGAAGATCGCGGACAAAATCGCCTTGCGGTTGGTTACGCATCAGTATTTCCCAAGTCGCGTCCGATGCGCTGCTTACGCCCAAACGACGGGCCAACTCAGGTGAGACGGGCGGGCTGGCGGAAATAGATGTGGCCGATGCAAATCTGCCCGGAAAACGGCACATCGCAATCTGAACAAGATAGCCCCCCATCGAATGACCAACCAAGTGGATTTGCCCACTTCCGAAATGCTCAACGAGCGAAATCATGTCGCAGAGCAGTTCATCTATCGGGTATTCGGCGTCGAAATGAGTCGAAAAACCCGTATCGCGGTGGCTGTAGCGAACGACAAAGCGCCCCGCCGTAGCAATTTCACGGCAGACTTGTTCCGGCCACCATTGTGCCGGAGCTCCTGCTCCCGGCACCAGCAGGACAAACGGGGCGGTGGCGGCCCCGTAGGTATCGAAGTTAAGCCGAACACTCCCGCCAACAATCATTTCTGGCATTGGCTCTCCGAAATAACGCTGGCTGTGCAACCTGACGTGCCTTAGCGGACGATCTGATTCAATTCCCCGGTCGCGTAGCGTTCCGCCATCTTCTCCAGCGGCAGCGGTTTAATTTGCGCGGCGCGTCCCTCACAGCCAAAAGCGCGGTAACGCGCCAGACAAATTTGCTTTGCCGCTTCCCGCGCAGGCTTCAAATAATCGCGTGGGTCGAATTTCGCGGGATTTTCAAACAGAAAGCGGCGGATTGCGCCCGTCATCGCCAGACGAATGTCGGTGTCAATATTGATCTTCCGCACCCCGTGTCTGATCCCCGCGACAATCTCATCCACCGGCACGCCGTAAGTCTCCTTCATGTCGCCTCCGAATTGGCGGATTTCGGCGAGCAATTCCTGCGGCACGGAAGAAGAGCCGTGCATCACCAGATGCGTGTTGGGCAAGCGCGCATGAATCGCAGCTATCCGGTCAATGGCGAGAATATCGCCGGTTGGCTTGCGGGTGAATTTATACGCGCCGTGGCTGGTGCCAATCGCTATCGCCAGCGCGTCGCAATTCGTCGCCCGCACAAAATCGGCGGCCTGCTCCACATTGGTCAGCAAATCCTCGCGGTTCATCCTGCCTTCCGCGCCGTGTCCGTCCTCCTTATCCGCCTGCATCGTCTCCAATGAGCCGAGCACTCCCAACTCCGCCTCCACGGAAACACCGATCGCGTGCGAAAACTCCACCACCTTTCCGGTCACTGCCACATTGTATTCATAACTGGCGACGCTCTTGCCGTCCGCTTCCAATGAGCCATCCATCATTACCGAGGAAAAGCCGGAACGTATCGCCGCCATGCACACCGCTGGCGACTGGCCGTGATCCTGGTGCATGACCACCGGAATATCGGGGTACGCTTCCAGCGCCGCCAGAATTTGATGGCGCAGAAAGGCTTCGCCAGCGTATTTGCGCGCCCCGGCGGAAGCCTGCATGATGACCGGCGCATTGACTTCACGCGCCGCCTCCATGATCGCCCAGACCTGTTCCATATTATTGACGTTAAAAGCAGGCAGACCATAATCGTGCTCGGCAGCGTGATCAAGCAACTGGCGCATGGAAACAATAGGCATACAAATCTCCAGGGGATGAAAAAGCAGGAAATGATTTTACTCTAATCCCTTCGTTCCGCCGCACAAACGCAGGGAAAAGCAATCGCTCAAAGAAGGGAATCAACTGCCTAAGCGCCTCGTCAATCCTGACCAGATGCCGCGCTTTTGGCGATTTATGTAATCTATACTGTTGTGCTTGGTCATCAATAAACGAACTATTCAATGGAGAAACAAAAAAATGACGTTTGCCGCTGCCATGCCTTACGCATTAATCATCATCGGCTGCGTCCTGCTCTATTACGGCGCGGAATGGCTTGTTGGGGCAAGCGCGAAACTTGCCGCGCGCTTTGGGGTCACGCCGTTCATAGTCGGCATAACCATCGTGGGATTCGGTACAAGCGCGCCGGAATTTGTCGTCAGTGTCCAGGCGACGCTCGCCTGTTCAGGGGACATCGCGGTGGGGAACGTATTAGGCTCAAATATTTTCAACACAGCGGTCGTTCTGGGTCTGTCGGCGTTGATATGCCCGATACTCATCAACAGGCAACTCTTCAAATTCGACATTCCGGCACTTATTATTGCTTCATTGATTACATGGTATTTCCTCACGGACGGCATCGTGCAGATTTGGGAAGGCATCATCCTAATGATCGTATTTGTCGGCTACATGGCTTACAGCATCATCAATTCAAAAAAGGATGGCAGCGGGGCAAGCGATTCTGATGACGACAATGACCGGGCGGAAGGCAAAAACGTCTCAATCCCCCAAAACGCAATCCTCATAATCATAGGTCTTGCGCTCTTGATAGGTGGCGCGAACCTGCTCGTTATCAGGGCAGTAGACCTTGCTCGCAGTTGGGGGGTGAGCGAGGCGGTAATCGGTCTCACAATAATAGCCTTTGGGACAAGTCTCCCGGAAGTCGCCGCCTCCGCCGTGGCTGCTTTCAAAAAGCATAGCGACATTGCGATAGGCAACGTGGTAGGCTCAAATATGTTCAACATTTTACTTATCCTCGGTACGATCGGGGCTATGGGGCCAACGGCAGCGCACGGCATTGCCACGCGCGACCTGTTGTTCATGGTCGGAATCAATCTCATGCTGTTCATCCCGCTATTTGCGAAATCAATCCTGAACAGACTGATCGGCACAGCGTTTATCGGGGTTTACGCGACGTATATTTTCATGATTGTGAGAACGGCGGGAGCGTAATTGGTTCTGCAAGCAACGGTTCAATCCCAAGGTTAGGGTGAGGTCTTGCAAACGGCAATAGCAAACTCCGACGGCAGCAAAGATATTGGGGTTCGCTACGCTTCACCCCATATATGGACTCCTCCTGTATATATGTACTCCTCCTGTAATGCAAGGAAGAAGCGAAAAATAAAACAAGTGGGGAAGGTGCGACTGCACCCATATATCCGGCCTCTTTCTGGCGTATTGTTACACGCCGGGCCTCGATGGATTGCGCACAGCAAGGGTGAATCAATCTATCTACCTCAAAGGCCCCTGGGGTGTGACACTCACTTGCCGCCGGTTCGACCGTTTTTCCCATCTTCTCTTCTTCCAGGCAATCGCCAGAGAACGCCTTTCGGCTACAAAACAACTACTCAACTGCTAACCACTCGCGCTATGCGCTCCTCAGGGGCCTGCGTTGCAGCGACCCGATAGCCGTGTTCGCTGTCATAGACGCCTCCCCTGGTCAATAGCGCCCAGACAATGCGCGTGTTCTTGTTGGCCAG
>WRKX01000119.1 GCA_009777925.1 Betaproteobacteria bacterium
TCGATCTTAACGAAGGTGTCGGCTCCGACCAGCACCGCATTGACCGCCACCACCAGTAACTCGACCAGATCGTGCTTAACCTTCCCCGCTTGTCTCGGGTCGCTGATCGATACGAATACGTCTGCCAGACGCAGCTTGCCTTCCGTCTCCATGGAACACTCCAAAAAGACAGAAAACTACACAAATCAATCCCCTGTGAACAGCCCCCATCGTAACCCACTGATCGTAAACAGGTATTCCCGAGAGACGACAACAATGGCATTTATGCGATCGCCCTGCTCATCCGCCTTGACCCTGCACCACGAAAGGGCGGCATTAAGGCCCGATGCCTCATCGCCGCGACTTCCGATTCTTACCGCGCTCAATTGCTCGGGCTGACATGACTTTCATGCGATTGCCCTGGCCCCAATGCAGCGCGACGCCCCCGACGGTTAAAAGGGTAAAATACGGCTTTCGCCTATTGTGAGCCACGGAATGAAAATTACTTTCCTTGATTTCGAGCATACGGTTTCCGAGCTGGAAAACAAGATTGACGCCCTGCGCTTTGGCCAGGAGGATTCGGCGGTTGATATTTCCGAAGAAATTGACCGTCTTGCTGAAAAAAGCCGTAATCTCACCAAAAGCATTTATGCCAAACTGACCCCCTGGCAGATAGCGCAGGTAGCGCGGCATCCGCAACGTCCTTATACCCTCGATTACATTGAGCATATCTTCACCGATTTCGTCGAGTTGCACGGTGATCGCGCCTTTGCCGACGACAAGGCCATCATCGGCGGCATGGCGCGTTTCAACGGGCAGACGTGCGTCGTCATCGGGCATCAAAAGGGACGCAATACCAGGGAAAACCTGTTGCGTAACTTCGGAATGCCGCGCCCTGAAGGGTATCGCAAGGCGCTGCGCCTGATGAAGCTGGCGGAGAAATTTCGCATCCCTATATTTACTTTCGTGGATACGCCGGGGGCTTATCCCGGCATTGACGCCGAAGAGCGGGGGCAATCGGAAGCCATTGGCCGCAATCTCTATGAGATGGCGGGTCTGAAGACGCCGATCATCGTCACGGTAGTCGGCGAGGGCGGCTCAGGCGGCGCCCTGGCTATTGCAGTGGGCGACACCGTCCTGATGTTGCAATACGCCACCTATTCGGTAATTTCCCCGGAAGGCTGCGCCTCAATTCTCTGGAAAAGCGCGGAAAAAGCGGCGGACGCCGCTGAAATCATGGGCATTACCGCGCAACGCTTAAAGACCCTGAACCTGATTGACAAGATCGTGCAGGAGCCTAATGGCGGCGCGCATCGTGACCCCATACTCATGGCGGCTTCCCTGAAAAAAGCCTTGCAGGATGCGCTTAGACAGTTGCAGGCGCTCTCTGTCGAGGCGCTTCTGGAAGCGCGTTTTGAGCGTCTGATGGCTTATGGCCGCTTCAAGGAACAGGCCGCCTGATTTACCGGGCGAAGCAGTTGCAAACTGCCTCGCCGCGCATTTGCCGCCTGGTGCGACGCTGTATCTTGGTCTTTCCGGCGGGCGTGATTCCGTCGTTCTCCTGCATATTTTAAAGGGCCTGATACCGGACAGAGTACGGGCGATTCATGTCCACCACGGTCTTTCCCCGCACGCGGACGCATGGGCAAGTTTTTGCGCTACGCTCTGCCGGGGATGGGAGATTCCGCTGGCGATTGCGAAAGTGGCAGTTTATCGGGAAGGGCGGGGGCTGGAAGCAGCCGCGCGTACTGCCCGTTATCAGGCCTTTCGGGAACATGGCGCGACCTGTCTTGCCCTTGCCCATCATCGCCGCGATCAGGCCGAAACCTTGCTCCTCAATCTGTGCCGGGGCACGGGGGTGGCAGGCGCGGCGGCGATGCGCGGCAAGCGGGAAATGCCACCGATGACCGTGTTGCGCCCTTTGTTGGCTATTGGGGAAGATAAAATCGCAGCTTACGCAGAGGCGCACCAGCTCTGTTGGGTGGAGGATGAGAGCAATGCCAAGCCCCATTTTCGCCGCAACTTTCTGCGCCTTCACGTCCTGCCGCAATTAGCCGCAATCTTTCCGGCGGCGGAAGCTAATCTGGCGCGCGCCACCGCTCATTTTGCCGAGGCAAACAGCCTCCTGCATGACCTGGCCGCTCTGGACGCGACGCATATTAAACAGGACGCGCAATATTTTGCCGCGCTGACACCTGCCCGACAGGCGAATTGGCTGCGCTGGTATCTGAAAGAAGCGGGCTGGAGCATCCCGGACGCGGCAAGGCTTGCGGAAGCCTTGCGCCAGTTTTCCAATGCCGTAAGGATAGGCGCGTATGGCGAGTTACGCTTACCGGAAGGGCGAATTTGTCTCTGGCGCGGACGCTTCTATAGCGTAAGCGACGCCCCAATCCCTGTTAGTCCGCAAATCTGGGACGGGCAGGGGGAATTGGCATGGGCAGGCGGCTGGTTGCGGCTGGAGGCGCGGCAGGGAGAGGGAATATGCGCAGAACGCTTAAATAATAATGCTGATGGGCAACTCTCGGCGCGTCCCCGCGTGGGCGGAGAGACCTTGCGCCTGGTCGAGAACCGCCCCCGCCGTCCTCTGAAAAAACTTTTGCAGGAAGCGGCAATTCCGCCCTGGCAGCGCGAACGCCTGCCGCTGCTCTACTGGGGCGATGAATTCATCGCCTGCCCAGGTATCGGCATCGCCGCCGCATGGCAGGCAAAAGAAACAGGATGGCTGCCTGTCTACAGCGATTAGAGCGCTTTCGGTTGAGTCACCCCGGCCTAAAGGCCGGGGATTCCTCGACACAGGTCAGAGAGCCTTCGGCTCCAAAAACAACTGTCTCGCTCACCTCGCCATAAATGGCGAGGTGAGCGCTCGACGCGTGTTCAAGCAGATACAGCGTCATTGCGGGCGAAGCAACCGGAGATTACATGCGCTTTCCTGCAACATGGGATAATATTAATTTTTCTTCAAGAGCTGACTTATGCCCCGCCCCAGAAACGACAATTTTCTCCGCGCCCTCTACAGACAGCCGGTTACGCGCATTCCGCTGTGGCTTATGCGGCAGGCAGGCCGTTATTTGCCCGAATATTGTGAAACCCGAAAACGCGCCGGCGATTTTCTTGCTCTGTGTAAGTCCGCCGATCTGGCCTGCGAGGTGACTCTGCAACCACTGGCGCGTTACGATCTGGACGCTGCCATCCTGTTTTCCGACATTCTTACCGTACCGGACGCGATGGGCCTGGGGCTGTACTTTGAAACGGGCGAAGGACCGCGCTTTCTTCGCCCTTTGCGCGAAGAATTAGCGATCAATGACCTCTGCGCCCCCGATCCCTATGACCGCCTCGCTTACGTCCTGGATGCGACCCGCGCGATTCGTAAGGCGCTGGACAATTCCGTGCCGCTGATCGGCTTTGCCGGCAGCCCCTACACCCTAGCCTGCTATATGGTCGAAGGCGGCGGGTCAAAGGATTTTCGCCACATCAAAACCATGCTTTACGCAAGGCCGGACTTGCTGCACCGCATTCTGGACGTGACCAGCCAGGCGGTGACGGCCTATCTGAACGCGCAGATCGAAAACGGCGCGCAAGCAGTCATGCTCTTCGATACCTGGGGCGGTTCGCTTTCCGGCGCGGCGTATCGGGAATTTTCGCTGGCGTATATGCGGAAAATTGTCGCCGGACTGCACAAGGAACGGGAGGGCGAAAAAATCCCTGCCATCTTATTTACCAAGGGCGGCGGTCTCTGGCTGGAAAGCATTGCGGAAAGCGGTTGCGACGCGGTTGGCCTCGATTGGACGGTCGACCTGGGTGATGCGCGGCGGCGCGTGGGCGACAAGGTTGTCCTGCAAGGCAACCTTGACCCCAATGTACTCTTCGCGCCGCCCGAAATCATTGCCCGCGAGGCGGAAAAAATCCTGGCTTCCTATCAGGCAGCGGGGGACGATATGACCGGACTGGTCTTCAACCTGGGACACGGCATCTCCCAATTTACCCCGCCTGAACATGTGTGCGCTCTGCTCAAAGCGGTACATGCCTACCCGACTCGCTAAAAAAACTGGCGGGATGAATCCGGGCGAAAGTCGCCAGCTTTTTGCCCCCTTCGCCCGGATTTATACACATCCCGCAAATAGTCAAGAAAAAAAATTTCATGGAAGCTGAGAAAGTCTGTTGACAGGGCAAAAAAGTTCGCATCCACTTGATTTTAAAGGGATTTCATAAATTGGTCATTTTTGTGGCAGAGACAGGAAAACCCTTATAGCGCTTGGCTTTTTCGTCTTTTTCAAGGACACATCCACAGATTTATCCACAGCTTCTGGGGGAAAGTCAAAAAAACATAGCGCGCGCAACCACTTGGAGAAGATTCCTAGAAATGACTGGAAAAAAGAACGCTAACTCAAAGCGCCTGTTACGTTTGCCGCAAACAGGCGTACTGCTTGCCTTTCCTCCGTTTTTCCAGTTGGCTGTCGGGGCGAAAAGTTGTGTTTTTGCCCCTCTGCCATCCATTTCCGGCACACAGGTAAGGCAGCGGCTTTATGCACAATTGTGTGCCGAGGGGCAAAGAAAAATTTTCTTTTCCCCGTTGACTTCGCGCATATTTTGCAAGCCTTTGATCTTTAAAGAATTTTCTATTTGCTCTTTTAGCGGGCAAAGACGGCTTTTCCTTTTAGCGGCAAGATTTTCCGGGCTTTCGCAGGCTGATATTCACAGAGTTATCCACAGTTTTTGGGGAAAGTCTGAAAAAATCCTTTTCGCAGAATTAGTTAGCGACGGTTTGCATCACCCTGTTCTTTATGACAGCGATTCCGCGGCGTGTGTTCGCTGTGCCTTTCCCTTGCTTTTGCGGCGTTGAACAGTATGCCCATTGCCCGCGTTGCGCTGGATTTGCCGCTCTCGCGCCTGTTTGATTACCGGGTTGCGGATGATTCGGCTCTTACGGTTGGGGTTCGCCTGCTTGTGCCATTCGGCAAGCGGGAAAAAATCGGCGTGTTGGTTGAACTTGCAACAGCAAGCAAAATCGCGCCGGAACAATTGAAGGAAGCGGTACGTATAGAGGACGATCTGCCGCCGCTGCCCCCGGAATTTTTCCGTCTCTGCGAATTTGCGGCGCAGTATTACCAGACCACATTGGGCGAGGCGATTCATCAGGCGTTGCCGCCCGCCTTGAAAAAAACCCGTCCCGCCATCCGCCGGGCGACTAAAAAGCGCGAGGTTGCAACACCGCTTCCACAACCGGTAAAGCCTGAACTTAACGCTGAACAGGCAAACGCCGTTGCTCTCATTGCCGCAGCCAGGGGGTTTCAGCCGTTTTTGCTGTACGGCGTGACAGGAAGCGGCAAAACCGAGGTGTATCTGCGTCTACTCGAAAACGTGCTGGCAGAAGGGCTGCAGGTGTTGTTGCTCGCGCCGGAAATCAACCTGACCCCGCAGTTGGAAACGCGCATTCAGACGCACTTTCCCGGCGTTCCGCTTGTGATGCTGCATAGCGGCCTAACGGAAGCGGCACGGGAAAAAGCCTGGAGGGCCGCTTTTCTGGGAGAGGCCGGAATTGTTGTCGGAACCCGCCTGGCGGTCTTTACCCCCATGCCTTATCTGGGATTGATTATCGTGGATGAGGAACATGACCTTTCCTACAAGCAACAGGAGGGAATGCGCTATTCCGCCCGTGATCTCGCTATTTATCGCGCCAGCCTCGGCAAAATGCCTATTGTGCTCGGCTCGGCAACTCCCAGTCTGGAAAGCTGGGCGCATGCCCAACATGGCCGCTATCGTCTTGTCACCCTGCTGGAACGCGCGGTCAGCAGCGCCCGCCTGCCTGTCGTCAGGATGCTTGATACCCGCAAAGTCCGCCTGGAGGAAGGTCTGTGTCCGTCCCTCATTGAAGCCTTGCGGCAGCGGCTTGAAAAGGGCGAACAGAGCCTCATTTTCCTGAATCGGCGGGGTTACGCGCCGGTGCTGGCTTGTCCGGCCTGCGCCTGGATTTCTCATTGTTCGCGCTGCGCCGCCAACCTGGTTGTGCATCTGGAGGACAAGCGTCTGCGCTGCCATCACTGCGCGTTGGAAACAAAAATTCCTCTGGCTTGCCCTGCCTGCGGCAATCGGGATATTCAGCCTTTCGGGCGGGGGACGCAGCGCATCGAGGCGGCGCTTGCCGGGCAGTTTCCCGGGGCGCGCGTCCTGCGCGTTGATCGGGATTCCGCCAGGAGCCGCAAACAGTGGGAAACCATATTGACGCGCATTCATGCCGGGGAGGTGGATATTCTGGTCGGCACGCAAATGCTTGCCAAGGGGCATGACTTTCCGCGCTTGACTTTGGTTGGCGTCGTGGGCGCGGATGCCGCCCTGTTTGCTGCCGACTGGCGCGCGCCGGAGCGCCTGTTCGCGCAGCTTATGCAGGTTGCCGGTCGCGCTGGCCGCGCGGACCTGCCCGGCGAAGTGCTGATCCAGAGCGAATACCCAGAACATCCCTTGTATAACGCGCTTACCGCGCACGACTATACCGGATACGCGAAGGCGCTGCTAGAAGAACGCCGCCAGGCCGGGTTTCCGCCCTATGCCTATCAAGCCATGCTGCGCGCGGAAGCGCCCCGGATGGCAATGGCGCTCGCCTTCATTCGGGATGCGGTCGCTTGCGCCAACGCCGGGGATTATCCCGGCCTTAGCCTTTTTGACGCCGTACCCATGCGCCTTTCCCGGTTGATGAACATGGAACGCGCCCAGTTACTCATCGAGTCCCCTTCCCGCGCCGAATTACAGGCGTTTCTCGCCAAATGGCGCGAAATTCTGGAAACCATGCCACGCCCCCGCCAGCTACGTTGGCACCTGGAAGTTGACCCGCTGGAGGTTTGAGTATCGCTTTATTAAAATGAATAACTAGTCATCCCTGAACAATACACAAGCCATTGACAATTATAGATAAAGATGCTCATTATAGACCCGGCTACTAAGTATTGAATAATTTTACATCATCCCCAGATAAATGAAATGGACAAAGAAGATGGTCGCAGGCTGTCGCGCGAAGCACAGCATGAGAGAC
>WRKX01000120.1 GCA_009777925.1 Betaproteobacteria bacterium
TGTGGTGGTACAGCACAAAAATAGGATTGATTGACTTGAGACAGCATGTAGTTCATGTGGGAAAATCACAATGAAAGTGTCAGCGATGTCCTCGTACACCCGTAAACGATGTCTCCGGTCTGAACAATGTGGGAGAGGGTGGCGCGTAGCGCCGGGAGAGGGCTCGTAAAATGTATTCACTTATTCCATTTTTACCTCAAGACGACAAGAATACCCACCTTCATTCCCGCCTTCACAAGAATAATGGTCTTTAATTCTTGCCTTTTTGAAAGGAGAATGGAATTAAACCGAAAACACTCTAGTGTGAATCACCCGACAGCCAAGACGTTGGGGTTCGCTTCGCTCACCACTAACCTACGTTATTCCCTTGAGTCATTCTGCGCGAAGCCGTCAGGCGTAGTCACAGAATCTACGCAGTAGTATAGATTCTGTGACTTAGCGCAAAATGACGGAATATTGAAAAGCCTTATGCAAAGCCTTACGCGGCCTGCTGCCAAGCGTCCAACAGCGGGGCGGGGCAGTCGAGGCTTTGCGCGAAGGCACGGAGGAGTTCGTTTTCTACCGGGGTGATTTTGCCGTCGTGTTGGACGGCAACCGCGCAGGCTTCCAGCAGTTTTTTCCGGTAAGGCGGGGCGGCAAGGGCAAGGTGGGATAACGCCTCGGAAATCTTGTTCAGGGAAAGTTCATTCTTTGCCGGCAAAGGATGCTTTGTGCTGGCGGGAGAACTGGCTATCGCAGCTTGATAGGCTGCCTCGGCTGCCTTTACATCTTCATGTCCTGAATAAGCAAGGAGCGCGAGTATGTCGGAAATATCCTTGTCCAATCGTCCCAGACGCAATTCGCTCTGTTTGACCCTGCGTTCGTGAGGGGACAACAAGACACTCCGCAGGATGCTGTAAAAGGCAAATTCAGTGGGGCTGACGCGCCCGTCGGCGCGAATCAAATCCTTTGCCAGAACGAGCAGATGATCCCGTTCGGCTTCTAATGCTTCCTGCAAGGTAGGCAGGATGAGATCAAGCCAGACGAGGCGGTAGCGCGCCCCGTGTTCTGATCGTTTGGCAAGCCATTGATAAACCTCCTGTGCGACAGGGAGTGCATCAAGTGGCAGCATCTTTTCTTGTTGCGCCCTGATGTTGGACTGTCTGGCAAAAAGCAACCCGGCAAGAATGCCGGTTGCGCCGGTAATGCTGTGCGATTTTTGGCGCAATGTTTTAGGCATAAGTAGGGTTCGAGCGTCTTTTAAGCTTTTGGGCGAGATTTTTTTTGGCAGGCCGGGTTGAGGTTTCATAAGACCGCCAAGGCGAAGGATGCGACCAGTCAACGGCGGATGGGTTGCGAACAAGAAATCCATAACGGATGTGTCGCTCACGCCGAAAAAGAGATGGCTGGCTACCATCGCTTCCGGGTGTTCAATTTGGGAACCAGAGGCTTGCAACTTTCTGAGCGCGGAAGCTAATCCGGCAGGGTAACGGGTGAATTGCACGGCTGCGGCATCGGCCAGATATTCGCGCTCGCGAGAAATGGTAGCTTGAATCAGACGGACAAAAAATAAACCGATAAAGCCGACCAAGTACAAGAACAAACCGAGCGTAATTAAGACAACCCCATGTATTATAGCTAGAGATCCAGCAAAAATAAGCCCACGTCCACAGGAACCGATACCGGAAATGCCATACAAGTAGCTAATCAGCTTGAGGTTGAGGCGGGCATCGCCATTGGCGATATGGCTGATCTCGTGCGCTATAACACCCTGCAACTCATCGCGGGTCATTGCTTTCAAAAGACCGTGGGTAACACCAATTACGCTGTCTCGTGTAGTCAATCCGGCGGCAAAGGCGTTCAACCCGTGTTCATTATCAAGCACGAAGGCTACCGGCGCGGGAATGCCTGCGGCAATAGACATTTCATCAATTACGTTGAGCAGGCGCCTTTCTGTCGGGTCGGAAGTATTCCGCATGATCCTGCGCCCGCCTAGTTGCTCCGCGATAAACCTGCCACCGCCGCGAGAGATTGTCATTTTTACGTATAACGAAACTACAACAATAGTCACCCCCACGAACGCGCAAATAATCCCGAAAGTCCAATAATCCAAATAATCCAAAAAAGGATCCAAAGTACTATCAGATATCAAGAGATTGAGCAGAATCATTCCGCATAACACAAAGATGATGAGGGTGACAATTAATAATAACCAGTCATTGCCATAGCAGATTACCTTCTGACTTCCAATCCATCTGACCACCATGAATATGATATATGCCAAACACATGAGGATGAATAAACACCCAGAAACACTAATGGACATCAAGGCAATCAGGATTATGCCGAATAAAATAATGATAATGAAGCAAAAAAGTATGATAAAGACCAAGACGCCGTAGTTTGTTGAGGCATTTTCATCAAGTTCTTCACCGTCTGCGATAACTCTAAACCATGTATATATGATACATGCCAAGGCTATAAAGACGAACAGCCAAAAAACCAGAGCTGCCCACATACGATCATTTAGAGCAAAGCGAAGCAGCGAATATCCCAGACAAGCCCAGAGCATACTGCTGACTACCGCCAGACCAAACAAAACCACCAGCCAGCGGGTTTTCTTCCGCGCTTGTTCCTGAGCTTTGAAAAAGTCCATTGCAGCGTTCCTTGCGCCATTTGTACGAAAAGCAAATAATTATAGTAGCTCACGTAAATAATTGTATTTTTGGCTATGCTGTAAGCGGCACTTAGGCCGTGATGGAACGATATGGAATCACAGACCACGCGCTAGAGTCAATACTGTTCACTCAACACATCGTCATTGCGAGGAGCGTAAGCTTTGATGCAATCCAGAAGCCCCTCTGTACATTACTGCCCTGCTGGGTTGCTTCGCTGCGTTCGCAATGACGATGTATCTGCTTGAACCGAAACCGCTCCAGACTACTTCAGCGAACAGGAAGGTGGACAGGCAGCGTAAGGTTTTGATAGACAGGGATCAGAGGGTTTGCTGATCCCTGGAGCAGTTTCGGTTCAAGTGAGTACATTTTATGTACCCTCTCCCGGCCTTCGGTCACCCTCTCCCGCAAGCGGGAGAGGGAACGATATTGTCGTCTGCAAGACCTCCCCTCTCCCGCTTGTGGGGTCTTGCAGATGGCAATTGGGGGCGGGGGAGAGGGCTGACCGCGCCATGATTGCTTCCAACCTGGAGAAAAAGTGTACGCACTTAAATCAAAACCGCTCTAATCCCTGACTCCAAACCGAAGCGCTTACGAACCCGGAAGTCTCGTTCCTGCCCCGTCTTCCCTTATACTCTTGCCTTTCGTTTTTCGGGTGGCCTTATGGGCGAAGCTGCCGAGCCGGTTGTTTCCGGGTGCTATCACTGCGGACTTTCGATTCCCGACGGGGTGGATTTTTCCGTCGTAATTTGGGGGAAGGAGCAGGCGATGTGCTGCGCGGGCTGTCAGGCGGTGGCAGAGGCGATTGTGGCTAACGGCCTTGCCGACTATTACACGAACCGCAACGCCATGCCGGAATCGCCGCGTGAAGCGATACCGGCGGCGCTTGCCGATCTTGCCCTGTTTGACCACGCCGATTTTCAGAAAAATTTTGTCCGCGCGGCGGGGGAACACGAAAATGAAGCCTCGTTGATGCTGGAAGGCATTACCTGCGCGGCGTGCGTCTGGCTGAACGAGCGCCATATCGGAAAACTTCCCGGCGTGACCGCCGTTGCGGTCAATTACGCGACCCGCCGTGCCCGCGTGCGTTGGGATACGCAAAAAATCAAGCTCTCCGACATTCTCGCGGCGATTGCAGCAATCGGTTATCGCGCCCATCCTTACGACGCTTCCCGCTATGAGGAACTGGCCGGAAAAGAGCGGCGCGAGGCGCTTTGGCGGGTGTGGGTGGCGGGTTTCGGGATGATGCAGGTGATGATGTACGCAATTCCCGTCTATCTGGCAGGCGAAGGGGAAATGCCGCAAGGGATCGAAAATCTGATTCGCTGGGCAAGCCTGGTATTGACCCTGCCGGTCGTGCTCTATTCCGCAGCGCCTTTTTTCCGCAATGCGTGCCGGGACGTGAAATTTCGCCGAATCGGCATGGATGTGCCGATTGCGTTGGGGGTGGGCGTTGCCTTTGCAGCTTCTGTCTGGGCGACGCTCACAGAAAGCGGGGAGGTGTATTTCGATTCGGTCGCCATGTTTGTGTTTTTTCTGCTGGGCGGGCGTTATCTGGAAATGACGGCGCGGCAAAAGGCGGTGAGCGTGACCGAGGCGCTGGCAAAGCTCCTGCCCGCGTTTTGTCAGAAGCTGCCCGGCTTTCCCGCCAGCCGCGAGGCCGAACAGACAATTGTGAGCGATTTGCGCGTAGATGACGCCGTGCTGGTGCGTCCGGGCGAGACCATCCCCTGCGACGGCTGGGTGCTGGAAGGGGAGAGCAGCGCTAATGAATCGCTGTTGACCGGGGAGAGCCGCCCGGTTGCGAAAAAAGCGAATGACCGGGTGACGGGCGGGGCGCTGAATATGGATAACCCGCTGATTGTGCAAGTGGGCGCGGTAGGCGAACAAACCCGACTTTCCGCCATTATCCACCTGATGGAACGCGCCGCCGCCGAGAAGCCGCGCATTGTGGCGCTGGCTGATCAGGCGGCGCAGTGGTTTGTGGGCGCTCTGCTTCTGGTTGCGCTTGGGGTTGCGGCAGCCTGGTATGTAATTGACCCGGAACGCGCCCTGTGGATTACCGTTTCCGTGTTGGTCGTTACTTGTCCCTGCGCGTTGGCCCTGGCAACGCCGATTGCGCTTACCGTTGCTTCCGGCGCGTCGGCGAAGGACGGTCTTTTGGTGACGCGCGGCCATGCGCTGGAAACTCTGGCGCGCGCTACCCATTTTGTATTCGACAAGACCGGAACCCTGACGGCGGGACAAATGCGAATTCTGGAAACCGTGCCGCTCAGGGACGGCTGGAGTAAGGAAGAAGCCATCCGCCTTGCCGTCGCCCTGGAACACGCTTCCTCGCATCCGTTGGCGGAGGCGTTCCGCCTGGCTGCCGCAGACGAAGCGGCAGCAACATTTGTTGCGGATAAGACGCGGGTTCTGTCCGGCGGTCTGGAGGGAGAAATTCAGGGGCGAGCCTACCGCATCGGGCGCGCGGATTTCGCGTTGGCGCTTTCCGGCAGGGAGGCCGATTGGCCGGAAGTCTGGCGTGAATCAGGCGACACCCTTCTTATGCTGGCGGATGCGGAGGGCGGCATTGCCTGCTTTAGAGTGGGCGACGAATTGCGTTGTGGAGCGGTGGAACTGGTCGGCACATTGCATGCCGCAGGTTGCCGGATGATTCTCATGTCGGGCGACGCGGATTCGGTGGTTGAGCGGGTAGCCGTTACCCTGGGTCTGGATGAGGCGGAAAGCGGCATGACGCCGGAGGATAAACAAAAGGCGGTGCGCCGTCTTCAAGAGGCAGGCGCGGTGGTTGCGATGGTAGGCGACGGGGTAAATGACGCGCCGGTGCTTGCCCAGGCCGAGGTTTCGATTGCAATGGGTTCCGGCGCGGAACTGGCGCGAACCCAGGCTGATCTTATTCTCCTTTCGGAGAATCTGGTCAACCTTGCGCGGGGCGTGCGGCGCAGCCGCTTTACCCGCGCCATCATCCGGCAAAATCTCATTTGGGCATTCCTCTATAATATTTGTGCCCTGCCGCTGGCAATTGCCGGGCTGGTGACGCCCTGGGCGGCGGGTATCGGCATGTCCGCCAGTTCGCTCCTGGTCGTGCTCAATGCCCTGCGCATCCAGAAAACCGGCAGAGCGGATTAAAGCCTGAGAATCTTTGAAAGCGCATTATGGAAGCTCTCTACCTGCTCATTCCTTTTTCAGTCGTGCTTGTTTTTGTCATTGCGTACATTTTTTGGCGCTCTCTTGCCAGCGGCCAGTTCGACGATCTCGAAGGGCCGGGATTTCGCATTCTGATGGATGACGACAAGCCCGGGGACAAACAGGAAGAAAACGAAAAATGATCGGGTGAAAAACAGGGTATAGATTGAAATGACGAAAATTCTTTATCGGGCTACCTCTCCCAGGGGTGTGTCACAAGCAGATTATGTAGAGGCCGAAACGGAAAAGGAGGCTGTGGCAAAGCTGAAGGCGGAAGGCTATACCGATATTATGTTGTATGAGTCTGCGTTGACAGCGAGGCTACTTGCCCAGGAGCGTGAAAGGTGCAATTACGCGGTCGCCAGAACTATGGGGTGTGTAAATCGAACTATGGCTTCCAAGGAAGATTTGTCAAAAACGACTCCGCCGCGACTTGCAGGTGGCACAAAGATCAAGGTACTGAGAGGAGAAATGGTGCTTTGTGTCATGATGCTACTCCTTCAAAAAGAGTGATTGAAAAAAACTACTACTGCTTAAACGGTCTATTGTGCAAAACAGACCGAATCCATTCCATATCTGAGGTTACTCCTCTTGGGGGACAAAAGTTTACGTTCCAACGACCAATAGATACTGTTGTTACTTTCCACGGATCTCTCGTGTATAGTGCTTCCCGCAAATAAAATGACTTTTATGCCGTGATTGGGAGAAGTGAGCAAAGCTTCTGAGAGTAGCTTTATTTACGGAAAGCACTATAATCTGCGCGGAGAAAAAGAAGTCCTTGGGCTGTGGATTACCGAGAATGAGGGAGCGAAATACTGGTTGTCGGTGCTTACGGAGTTGAAAAATCGCGGCGTTCAGGACGTCTTCATCGCCTGCATGGATGGTCTGAAAGGCTTGCCGGAAGCGGTCAATGCCCTGTATCCGAAGACCTTAACCCAGTTGTGCATCGTCCATCTTGTTCGCGCCAGTCTGCGTTATGT
>WRKX01000121.1 GCA_009777925.1 Betaproteobacteria bacterium
CTCGACCAGATCGTGCTCAACCTTCCCCGCTTGTCTCGGGTCGCTGATCGATACGAATACATCCGCCAGACGCAGTTTGCCTTCCGTCTTCATGGAACACTCCAAAAAGACAGAAAACTACACAAATAAATCCCCTGTGAACAGCACCCCTCGTAACCCATTGATCGTAAACGAGTACTTCCAAGAGTCAACAACAATAGCATTCATGCGATTGCCCTGCATGGAGTGTGTAGATGACACTCCTTTTGTTGCTGAAAGAATGTCCTTTTATTTGCACGAACTACTATAATGCTCGGGTATAAAACCCTTCCGCCCACTTCGCCTGAAAGCGCATCAATTCGATGAATGCTGCCGTCTGACGGCCTTGGAGAATGTCAGCTTCAGAAACCCCGAAACGAGCAGCCTACGCAGGCTGCATTACATCATCCCAGACGCATAACGTGCCAGCAGTTTTTTCAGCGCGGGCAGACGATGAATCATATCAAGGCCGAAGGCGCGCAGGGCGGAAAGTCCCGGCAGACGTGTCGTGAAGAGATGCGCGAGAAAGTCGGTGGCGTGCTGCATCACCTGAATTTCTTTGCGGCGTGAGCATTGATAATTACGCAGAAAGGCAGGTTCGCCGATGTCTTGTCCGGGCGCGGCGTGCCGTAAAAGATCAGCTAAAACCCTTGCGTCCTGAAAGCCAAGATTGATGCCGTTTCCGGTTAGAGGATGGACGCCATGAGCCGCGTCGCCGATCAGCGCCACCCTCGGCGCGACGATGGCAGGAACACGAATCATGCAAAGCGGAAAGGCGGCAGCGGGCATGAGCGCCGTCAGATGCCCCAGAATATTTCCACCGGCGGCTGCAACGGTTGTAGCCAGTTCATCCGGGGAGAGTGCAAGAAGTTCTTTGGCTTTTGCGTTTTCTGCCGACCAGACCATCGAGATGCGCTCTCCCGGCAATGGCAGCCAGGCCAGAATGCCGTCTTCCCGAAACCATTGCCAGGCCGTGTCGCGGTGCGGTTTTTCAGTGGTGAAATTGGCGACAACAGCCTTAGCGTGATAAGGAATTTCCTGCGCGGGAAGACCTGCCTGTTGCCGCGTCCAGGAGTTGCGCCCGTCCGCGCCTACAATGAGACGAGCGCGTAGTTGTTGTCCATCCTGAAGGGAGAGAGTCGCCAGTCCGTCCGGGTCGTTCAGGCTCAAGGCGACCGGGTTGACAGGCGAGAAAAGGGTAACGTTCGCCTGCTGTTTCAGACGCTCGCGCAACTCGTTCCGCATCAGCGCGGCTTCGATAATCCAGGCCAGTTCCGCTAAATCGGCATCCCGCGCGGCAAAGGCCATATGCCCGCGCTCTCTTTCCCACACTTCCATGAAACGAACGCGATTCATGCGCTCCGTTGCCAGGCGCGACCAGAGGCCGATTTCGGCGAGAAAAGCGAAATTGGCCGGGGAAATGGCATATACACGGGAGTCCCAGGCGTTTGCTGAAGAGGGCGGCACGAAAGAGCGCGGCGGCGGTTGAGACTCGACCAGAGCGATGGCAAGGGGAGAATCGCGCAATGCCGCCGCTAAAGACGCGCCGACCAGACCGCAACCGACAAGGACGAGATCAAAGGTTTTGTGCATGAGAGTATCCGTACCGCAAGGACGCCGCTTTCCGGCAGCGCCGAGCAGGAGAATCGCCCGGCGAGCGCCGGGCGATGTCATTGTTTCTGGCAGAGATTACGCGGCGAGTTGCGCGCGCATTTTTTGCAGCGCCTTGACTTCAATCTGGCGGATGCGTTCGGCGGAAACCTGAAATGCAGCAGCCAGTTCATGCAGGGTCGAGGCTTCCCCTTCCGCCAGCCAGCGGGCCTCGATAATGCGGCGGCTGCGCGAATCCAGGATTTCCAGCGCGGCTTGCAGCCCTTCGCTTTGCAGGCGTTCATGCTCGCGTCTGGTGATGACCTGGATAGGCTCATAGGCGCTATCCGCCAGATAATCAATAGGCGCGTAGGTATGATCGCCGTCTTCTTCCTGGCTGCCTTCCAGCGCCAGATCATGCCCGCGCATTCGACTTTCCATTTCCGTCACTTCTTCCGGCTTGACGCCCAGTTGCTTGGCAATATGGGTGATTTGCCGCTGTGTCAGATGCGCTTCGCCGTATCCCTGTTCCTGATCCAGTTTGTTTTTCAGGCTGCGAAGATTGAAGAAAAGTTTGCGTTGCGCCTTGGTTGTCGCTACCTTGACCAAACGCCAGTTTTTCAGGATGAACTCGTGAATTTCCGCCTTGATCCAGTGAATCGCAAACGACACCAGGCGGACGCCACGGGCAGGGTCAAAGCGTTTGACAGCCTTCATCAGACCGATGTTGCCTTCCTGAATCAGGTCGGCATGAGGCAAGCCATAGCCAAGATAACCACGCGCCACAGAAATGACCAGCCGTAAATGCGAGAGCACCAATTTACGCGCGGCCTCTACATCACCGTCTTCATGAAAACGGCGGGCGAGCCGGTTTTCTTCTTCCTCGCTCAGCATGGGAACCCGTTGCGCCGCCTGAATGTAAGCGTCAAGGTTGCCAACGGTGGTTGTGACAGGGAAAGCCAAGGCTTGACTGGTCATACGCGCCTCCTTAAAAATTCACTATATGAACTTATTTTAGCACTCTTCGGGGGAGAGTGCTAACAATGTTCGTTTAAGGCGCGGCAGCCGGAAAATCCCTGTTGTCGCCAGGCTTCAAATACGGTGACGGCAACGGCGTTGGCAAGGTTGAGACTGCGATTGCCGGGACGCATGGGCAGCGTCAGGCGCTGGACGGGAGGAATTGCCGCCATGATGGCGGGCGGCAATCCTCGTGTTTCCGGGCCAAAGACGAATACATCGCCGGGTAGAAAGGCGACTGTATCGTAGAGCCGTTCGGCCTTGCTGCTCAAGGCGAAGAAGCGTCGCCCGGCAAGCGCGGCGCGGCAGCTTTCCCAATCGGAATGAACCCTGGTGTCGGCGTATTCATGGTAATCCAGTCCGGCGCGACGAAGGTGTCTATCTTCCAGCGCGAAACCGAGCGGCTGGATCAGATGCAGCTCGCAGCCGGTATTGGCGGTCAGACGGATGACGTTGCCGGTATTTGGGGGGATTTCCGGCTCAAAGAGGACAATAGCGAACATGATTTGACTAAAGTCGGGCGTTTTTTGGCCGCTAACCTGATTTAAGGAAGCAAGTTTACAGGGTAAAGGCGGGCGTCATGACTCTTATTTCCAGAGTTTCTTTTGGCGGCAGACCGGAATGGCTTAATAAGCGGCGCTCTGCGCCGCGTACCGAGCCAGGCCGGATTATGCCTGCTGATAGCATTCACCCGGACGGCAGTTCTTCACCGCATGAACACCTGATGACCGCGTTTCGTTCGTTTCGTCTGGCGTGGCTCCAGAAGAAAGAGGAGGGCGACAAACGCGAAGAAGGTAAGGCAGAAGAAGAAAAAGCCTCGCATACCGCCTCACGCCTGGCCTCAGAACTTGCCATGCTCGACCGGGAAGAAAAACAACGCCTGCTGAAAAAGGCAGGACTGGATGTTGTTGTCTAAACCATAAAACCTTGACTCAATCTGACAGACCCATTCGCTTTGCCATCTCTGGCGCCAGCGATTCTGCAAAAGTTGCTGTCAGATGCCGCGAATCCCGATAAACCACCATGTCTTCCAGCTCTGCGCTACAACTGTTATGCGGGCAAACGACATCATTCATATCAAGCATGTGCACATTCGAGAAACGCGCTCCGGCCTGTTCTTGCCACTGGAACACCTGTGTTCCCTTTTCATCTGCCATGATGGTGCTGCAAGCCTGTGAATCATTCAGCCATGAAGGGCGTTCATAGCGTGCCGAAAGACAATTTGGACCGTCAAAAGGAAGAAGAGGGGTTCCGCGCAAGATAAAAATACGACCTGAAATAGCACTTATGCTATCCAATACGCGAGCCGTGCCTTCGGTCCACTGTGCTTGTGTGAAGTCGAGGGTCGATGCGCTTGCCAGTACTACCACATCAGGTTTGATCTCTGCTAATTGTTCCAAGGCTTTACGCCGCCAGTTTGTGCACTCTGTATACTCACGCCTGATTCGTTCATAAAAAAAAGACTCATCTACCATAGGACATGCTGACTTGGTCAACACCAACAAGCGCCAATCGGGGTTATCGAATATTTTTGCGAATGTTGGGAACCACTGGCCTGCAATGCTGTCTCCCAGCAGCATCGCAGTGTGTGCGGCATCCTTTTCACCAAATGAACATATAACCACTTCGTCGCTGTGATACCACTGATCGCAATTCATGCTATAGATCACTGGCATATCTGAGCGAGCTTTCGCGTAACGTTGTAGCTCCGGAGATTGTGCTCTGAGCGATGCGCGGGTATTCCAGTGCATCATGGAAAAATTGATTGCCAGCATGACAACTACTGCTCCGAGCAAGGCTGCGTGTTGGTGCTTGAGTAGATAGGTTTGGCGGCGGATGGGAGATTCAACAAACCGGTGCGAGAAAATAGCGCATATGAAGGAAACGAGAACAGCAGTCGCGCTAATCCAGGGATTGCGTGAACCAGTCAATGCGTATGCTAATAGAATTGCAGGCCAATGCCACAGATACCATGAGTACGACACATTGCCAATAGCCTGCAATGGCCGAATCGCAAGCAATTTGGCAACTCCGGTAGATACGCCGAAGCCCGCCCAGATTATGGCTGCCGCTCCCAGAGTAGGCAGCAGAACCTGCCACCCAGGGTACGGCATGGCAGTATTGAAAAAAACTCCCGCGCCGATAACGGTGAATAATCCCAACCAGCCAGCCCATTGTTTTACCGCAGTAGTTGTCCACAATGATGCTGCGCCAATTTGTCCATCATTTCTGCTATATAGCCAAATCATGCCTCCCACGGCGAATTGCCAAGAACGAACAGGCATCATGTAAAAGGCTAGTTGAGGGAATATTGGAGTGAGCAACAAACAACTTAGCAGGCTCAAAATAATTATCCATGACAATATTGCTTTCAATCTGGCAACTCCTGCCTCTCCTAGCGTTTTCCTGAGTGCCAGAAACAACAGCGCTGGCCAGACCAGATAGAACTGCTCCTCTACGCCAAGTGACCAGGTATGCAGGAAAAGATTGCTATTTGCGCCTGCCGAGAAGTAATCGAGGTGCGCCAATGAAAAATGTATATTGCTCAGCCACAAGGCGGCCATAGCCGCTGCGCCCGCCTGATCAGTTTGCTCTCTCGGTGATAACGCCACAATCGCCGTTAATGCCGTCAGGACAAGCATGAACATCAGCGCTGGCATCAACCTGCGTAAACGCCGGAGGTAAAATTCTCCAAATGCCACACGTCCAGTTGTAGCAATCTCTTTCTCCAGCAGGCCGGTAATCAGGAATCCGGAAAGTACGAAAAATACATCTACCCCCACGAAGCCGCCTGCCAACCAGGGTACACCTGCATGCGCTCCGATTACCAGCAAAATCGCCAGAGCGCGCAACCCCTCAATATCGGGGCGAAAATCTAACCGATTGCTACTCTCACTCATGAATATGTAACCTTGTTAATAGGGCAATGGGATTGAATTGTCCGGGGTTTTGAGCTGATCCTCGACCGTCGGATCAGTATTTCGGATAGCTACACTGATAAAACATAATAATATCACAGTAAATCTTGCCTTTGTTCTAGCAAAACCTTGCTTTTGCAATGCCCGATTGAATACGTCATGATAAATCTTTGGGATGTTCGCCGGGAGATTGGTCATGATTTGCTTGCGTACTCATTTGCCTGTTGTGAAAGCAATAGCGACAGGCGGCGCGTTATTGGCGTTGTGCCTGTTGTTTTCCGTTGTTCCCGCTTTGGGAAGCGGCGAAGCCCTGGCGGCGCAGCCGACCGACAAGAGCCTCATCGCCTTCGCTTCGGAGGCAGAACTTGATGCCTGGTTGCAGGAGAGAAAAAAGCTCTATGAAAAGCATTTGCAGGAATCACGTAGTCGGCTGACGCCTCAAGTTTGGACAAGGTAATGGCGGTTCCAATGACCGCCGCGCCAGCAGCACCAGCAGCAGAAGCAGCGGAGCCAAGCGAATCCGTCACCAATGTCCAGACGGCGGGCGTGGATGAAGGCGGAATCGTCAAGGTATACAAAAATCATCTGGTCATTTTGCGGCGGGGGCGGCTGTTTACCGTGCGTATCGGCGGCGACTCCCTGCAACCTGTCGACATGCGGGACGCCTTTGCGCCGGGTTCGGACGGTAGGGGGGCATGGTATGACGAGATGCTGATTTCAGGCGATACCGTGGTGGTCATCGGCTACAGCTACGGCAAGGGCGGCACGGAAGTCGGTCTCTTCGGCATTGACAACGATGGCCACCTTACCTATCGCGCTACCTATGTCCTGCGCTCCAACGATTACTATTCTTCGCGCAACTACGCCAGCCGCCTGATTGGCAATACCCTGATTTTTTATAGTACTTCCCGTAATTATAGTGCTTTTCCTAAATAATCTTACTTTATCAACCTTCAGACATCCTATCCTGCAAGCAAGAAAGGGTAAAAATAATTACGAGAAACACTATAACTGGACTTTTGAATAATTTGTTCGATGGAATATTGTTGTTTGTTTTGCCATGTACGTTTGATGTTTGCCCATAGCTTTTCGATGGGATTTAGATGCGGTGAATATGGAGGCAGGAATAGCATCCGATGCCCTGCTTCATGTATGAGTTGCATTGTTGAACGTGATCGGTGGAACGCGGCGTTGTCAGG
>WRKX01000122.1 GCA_009777925.1 Betaproteobacteria bacterium
TACGCGACCGGTTGGCATGGGCGAAAGCGCTTTAACCCCACCGCTACGCCACAGCTTTACCGCACGATGAACCGTCCCGTAGGCAACGCCCAACGTGGCAGCGATGGCCATCATCGTCATGCCCTGCCGATGCAGCCGCACCGCCTGTTTGCGTCTCTCATGCTGTGCTTCGCGCGACAGCCTGCGACCATCTTCTTTGTCCATTTCATTTATATGGGGATGATGTAAAATTATTCAATACTTAGTAGCCGGGTCTATAAGAAGTTGGTCAGAGTTCGAGTTTCCGTAACGAACTTACCCCAGCCCTCGCGCAACCGGACGATATGGCTCTGGTGATCCCACGGCTCGAATCGACCGCGAAGAAGACTGCTTGTTTGTGGATCCCATAAGGCTACCCCGCTTCCATTTTCGCCCACGTAACTCAAAGGATTAAAGCTCGCGTAACGCGCATAAAGGTTTCCGTCCTTGTTGAAATAAAGGTCGCTGGGAGGATAGAGCGGGTTGTTCGGGTTCGCGGTCATTTCCTTCGTTGGCACGAGTTTGGCAATGACTGTTAGCTCCAATGGCTTTTCAGGTAGTTTGAAGTCCTGTTGTCTACGTACTGCTTCAGTCGGAGCGCAATGGGTTGCATCTTTTTTGACGTTCAGCGGTGCAGAACGCCATAGCGGTTCGGGAACTTGAACGCGATACAAGTTACTACTACCCGTGGCAGTTTGTGCACTGCGATCAAAGCCAAATACCTCATCGCTGTAGGGGGTGCTCCCAGTGTCCGTTGTTATGAGCGCAAACACAGAGTGACCATCTGGGTGCGGTACTAAAGCTATGGATTTTTTAGGAAACGTAATGGCATAAGTTTTCTTGCCGTTGTTTGCATCGAAGAAAGTGATTTGATCCCAGTGATGCGTTTCACTCCACTTCGCGGCAATCCAGCGACCCAATGGATCGGCAGCTACGGTATCGGCGTAGCCGTCAAACGGCAACTGACGCGGCGATTCACACTGGTCAAGGCGCTTGACCGTTAGCCCCTTATGATCTGACCAGTCATTTGCGTGGGCGAGCAGCCAACCTTTACCGCCCAAGGCCTGACCTGTGCGAACTGTTCCATCAGTAGTCGGAGTCGTATTCACCGTCGATATTTCGGTTCCCTCCTTGATGTCCCATATTGTGACACTACGCCAGTCGTCATAATTGTGGTGGTGCCAATCATTAACTATCAAGGCTTGCCCATTGCCGGAAAATCCAACCGAAACAGGGTTACCGGACATACCATCTTCGTTGGTCATCGAATCAAAAACATGCAGGCGTTTTCCGGTAGCTACCTCCCATAATTGAGCGGTGCCGTCCATTGCGCCGCTGGCAAGCATTTGCCCGTCCGGGGAGAAAGCAAGCGCGGAAATTTTTCCCGCGTGGCCGTAGAATTCCCGCAGCGGCCTCTTTTCCAGACGCGACCAGAGTGCCAGGCGGGAATCAAGGTAGCCAATAGCAATCAGATTACCGTCCGGGCTTATGGCTATCGCGCTCGGTCTCTTTTCCGGCGTTGCGTCACCTGCAATGGTTTCTATTGCTTTGATCTTGGATATATCCCAAATAACAATTTCACCGCTGGTGCTAATATGCGCGGCTATACTCCCATCGGCAGCAACAGCGAGTGCCCCCGGGAATGGCAAAACGTTGTCAAAGGGCAGCGCCTCGACACGTTCAACGGCCAAGGTTTTTTCCTGCGTATCAGCGCCACAGACCATCTGGGAAATAACCAGAGACAAAACGAGAGCGACGAGGCGGTATTTCATGGATAGCCCCAACGGTTGGTGATCGGATAACGCCAGTTTTTGCCGAAGCCGCGCCGGGTGACAAGGATACCGACCGGAGCCTGACGGCGCTTGTATTCCGCCAGATGAAAAAGGCGTATGGCTTTGGTTACATCTTCTTTGGAAAGGCCATCATTGATTAGTTCGGTGGCGCTTTTGTTTTCTTCCATATAGCCTTTGATGATGGCATCAAGAATCTCATAAGGCGGCAGGGAATCCTGATCGGTCTGTCCCGGCTTCAATTCGGCGGAAGGAGGACGATTGATGATGTTTTCAGGAATTGGCGCATTGCCGGGTTCCCGCCGGTTGCGATAGCGGGCAAGGCGATAGACCATTGTTTTGGGAATATCCGTTAAAACCGCCAGGCCGCCGACCATATCGCCATAGAGGGTGCAATAGCCGACCGCCATTTCCGATTTGTTGCCGGCATTCAACACCAGTTCGCCGCTCTTGTTGGAAAGCGCCATAAGAATCATGCCTCTGGCGCGCGCCTGAATGTTCTCTTCGCTAGTGTCGGCAGGCAGCCCGGAAAAATGGGGCGCGAGCAGGCTTGCAAAGGTTCGCATGACCGGCTCGATGCCGATTTCGTCATGGCGCGTGCCGAGCGCTTCCGTCATGGCGCGGGCGTCATCCAGACTCATCTGGGAAGTGTAAGGGGAGGGCATGATAACTGTCCGCACCCGCTCCTTACCCAGAGCGTCGACGGCCAATGCCAGAACCAGCGCCGAGTCAATCCCGCCGGAAAAGCCAAGGAGCGCGCCGGGAAAACGGTTTTTTTCCACGTAGTCGCGGATGCCAAGGGTGAGCGCCTGCCAGACTTCTTCTTCGAGGCAAAGGTTGGAGGAAAGGGAGTTTGTAGGTTGGGGTGAGCGAAGCGAACCCCAACGCGACACAATGTTGGGGTTCGCGTCCCGCTCACCCCAACCTGCGAGACTGATTTCTGATCCCTGAATCTCCTGAAACTGTGGCAATCTTGCTGCCAGCTCGCCTGAACGGTCTACCGCCAAGGAGCCGCCGTCGAAAACAAACTCATCCTGCCCGCCGACAAGGTTGACATAAATTGCCGGTAAATCATTTTCCCGCGCCCGGCTGGCGAGATTTCGGAAACGTTCGGACGGCTTGCCGATATGGTAGGGCGAGGCGGCGAGAACCAGCAGCAATTCCGCCCCGGCAGCGCGGGCATACCGCGCCGGGGTTTCCCTGTCAATATCTGCGCCAATGACAATCCCACAGGCAACGCCGCCGATGGTGACAACCAGAGGCGCGTTTCCCGGAGAGAAATAGCGATATTCATTAAGCTCTTCGGAGAGCAGCATTTTTTGATAGACGGCGGGAGGAGATCCGGGGCGTAGCACGCTGGCCGCGTTATAACATGCGCCGTCCCTGGTGGCAGGATGACCGACAATCAGGGTGATGTCGCCGAATACTTCGATTTTTTCGGCAAGGCTGTTCAGAGCATGGTCGCAGGTGGCGAGAAAATCCGGGCGCAGCAGCAGGTCTTCCGGCGGGCAGCCGCACAGCGCCAGTTCAGGCGTAACAAGCACATGCGCGCCAAATTGCCGCGCCTCTTCCACGGCGGCGAGAATCTTGTTGGTGTTGGCGGGCAGGTCGCCCAACGTCGGGTTGATCTGCGCCACCGCGATTTTGAGCGGCATGGCGGGGAGGGCAGGGGTGAGAGGAGGGGGCATGGCGTGGTTTTCAGTCGGCCCTGGCAAAATTTTGGGCAAAATATTGATTCTACGTCTCCGGGCGCAGGGGGCGCATGATGCGCTCTTCAAACTCGGCGGGGGCCACGTATTGCAAGACATTTTTTCCCTTGCTGTCGAGCGCGATGTCCAGACCTTTGTCCGGGTACAAATAGTGTTGCATGCTTTCTCCCATAGAGACGATGGCGGCGGGCGGGCCGAAGCGCAGGGTGATGGTTTCGGCGTCCAGACGCGCGTTGGGAACCAGGGTGAACGCCACAAGCGGCAGAGTTGCGGCGAGCGTGGCGTCGTCGGGATGCAGGCTATATTTCCGGCTGCCGTTTCGCATGTATTCTCCTCTGACTGAACGGGAAAGCATTGCGGCAATCATTTCTGGTGGCGCATCCAGAGTTAAAACCAGCCTTGCCTGCACGAAATCCAGGGCGATCTGGTTGTAATAGCCTTCCAGCGCGGCGTCTTTTGCTTCCTGGCCTGTTGGGATATTGGCGGCGACCATGATGGCAAGCTCCATGTCTTCGCCAAGACGCGCGATGGCGTCGTTCAAGGTGCTGACTCCGGGGGAAAGACCAAAAACACGAGTTTGTCCTGCTTCATCCAATTCAATCTGCCAGGGCAGCCCGATATTATTTGCGCTTTGCGCGCTTTCCGGCACGGGAAGAAAGAAGGGCAGGATTATGAGAGAGACGACAATGGCAAGAAAAGCCAGACAGGAAAGCAGAACTTTTTTCATCGCGGCATAAGGGATAAAAGAGGATAAGCATAGGTATCGTAACAAGGAAAGCCGGATAATTTCATACTATTTTCTGCCGGAAAGTTGTCGGGAAACGGTAAAACTACGTAATCATTGAGTTACCCGCCATTCATTTCGAGGATTGCGCTTCAATCCATTGCATGTATCCCGCAATGCCTTTTTCTGTTGAATACGCCTGTGCGCTTTGCCGCGCGTTGGCTCGCAGAGTGGCTGCTTCCGGCGGATTCGAGAGCGCGTATAGAGTTTGTTCGACAAGCGCCCTGCCATCGAAAAAGTCGACCAGCCAGCCGTTTTCGCCGTGGCGGATAACTTCACGCACCGGCGGAGTATCGGAGGCAACGAGCAGACAGCCGCAGGCCATGGCTTCCAGCGCCGACCAGGAAAGGACAAAGGGATAGGTCAGGTACACGTGGACGGCGGATATTTGCAGGATACGCCGGTACATGTCATAACTGACTTTGCCGAGAAAGTGGACACGTTCCTGGTCAATGGAATTTTCCCGCAACATTTTTTCGCGCCAGTTGGGAGCGTCCTTCGGGAGTTCGCCATAACTTACGCCGTCGCCGCCGACCACGAGTATCTGACAATCCGCGTGTGCCTTCAGCAATTCCGGCAAGGCGCGTATAAAACGATGAAAGCCTCGATAGGGTTCGAGGTTACGCGCTACGTAAGTGACGACAGGGTCGCCGGCGCGTAATTGTTTGCCGTTGGGAAATTTAAGAAAGGCGGTGGAATCGGGGTTGAGCTGATCTATGCGGATGCCTTCGTGGATGACTTCTATCTTGTCGTGATAGATTGCCGGAAAGCGGCTTTTTTGCCAGTGAGTTGGGGTGATTCCGAGGTCGCACTGCTCAATGCAGAGGAGATGCAGGGCATTGCGACTGGTGATGCGGGCAGCGTCTTCCAGGGTTAAGGGGAATTCCGGGTCGAATCCGCTATCGCCTCCTTCGAGGTGATAGTAATACTCGCTGTAATGGATGAGTTTTGTATTGGGGAAGGCCAGTTTTATGTAGAGAGTTTCTCCCCAGGCGGGGTGACCGATGACGACATCCGGTTGATAGTCTTGCTTCTTGAGGTCGAGCAACATACGCAGCACTTGCTGGCCGTGCAACACGGCGTTCTCGAAAGTGCGGACGTATGGATGGGTTTTTGGGCCTGACGCGCGGCGCGGACGGTAGCGCAACAGGCGGATGCCGTTCATGCCGGGGGCGCTTTCACGCCCAATGGCAAGCATTTCGACATTGGGCTGACGCGCGAGATGGGTAACAAGATGGCGAAATTGTCCGGGAAAATTCTGGTGGATGAAGAGTATTTTCATGGCAATGGCGAGGATTCAAACTTCAGGCAAAGCATGGCATTGCGGCTAATGGCAAATACATTGCCATTGGTTTGCCAAAAAGCTGCATAAACCCGAAATGGGCGTAAAAATCCCTGGCGTTAGCGTTTTTAGCGTCCGCAATCAAGGCGTATGCGGCGACATGGGCGCGAGCGATCAGGCAGCGATCTATGGCAGAGGCAAGCATTCTCTTGCCAGGGCCGCGCCATTGTTCGTCGGCGCGGCAGGCAAGGCGTCCAAGGCGAAAGCAGGGGATTGGATAGCGGGGCAGTTTTTGCCGGTCTTTCTTTATTAACGGGGCAGAATCAATTTCGGCGGCGCTGAGTGTGTAGTAACCCAGGATTCTTTCCGGCGTATTGGGTTCGACCAGCACATATGCAGAACTGATGCCACGTTTGCGGTGCTGATCGGCGTAACGTTGCAGATATTCGTTTAGCGCCGGAATCCCGCAATTAAAATCCGCGCAGTTGTGAATCGTCGGGTTGAGTGGCAGTTCTTCAAACACGCCGAACGTCCTGCCGAGCAAGTTCCAGCGCGGCCTTGAGCGCCGGATTTGGGTTGAAGGCGGCGTCCAGCGATTCAACGAATGCTTTGAAGTCTTTGGGCGATAGCGTGATGCGCGATTCACGCTCCAGTAATTCACGCGCTTTTTCTTTTGCGGCGGCGCGCACGAAGCCAGCCATGCTTGTACCCATCAGGGCGGCGGCCTGGGCAAAAATGTTTTTTTCTTCCTGATTGAGCTTGAGGTCGAAACGTGCGGCGGTGGAAGCCATATGGTGATTCTCCTGTTGAGTGTTATATACGGTATTTTGCTGTACTGTAAGAGGTGTGGCAAGTTTTCTTTATTTGGGTGAGAAAAATGATTGACATACGCTGTTGACATGCTTCGTAGAAGCGGTTAGATTTGCCTTCGTTCCGGGCGAGCGGGCAGCATGGCAGTTAGATTGAAAAGTCATGTTCCGCAGAGCTTCAGGACAAGGCAGAAAAAGTTGTAATAATTTGTAAAAAACCATTGACAAATCGAAAATGAGCGCCACAATTTTTTTTAGCCGCAAGCCGCAAGCCGCAAGCCGCAAGCCGCAAGCCGCAAGCCGCAAGCCGCAAGCCGCAAGCCGCAAGCCGCAAGCCGCAAGCCGCAAGC
>WRKX01000123.1 GCA_009777925.1 Betaproteobacteria bacterium
GCAGTTCATCCGAACAGTTGAATGTGTGCTGCAGGTAGATCAACCTCGCCACCAACCGGCCAGAACTGGCCGGACGACCTTTATTGCTCGGAAAATGCGCTGCCCATTCGCGCTCGAAGACTGACCAATCAATCAACTACGCCAGTTTCACCAGCAGGTGGGTCATGTTGATGATTTCGTCAAGCCGGTGACGGAACAGTTCTGAACTCTGGGGAGACAATTCTTTGGGCTTCATCGGCGGAAAAATTTGCAGGAAATAAACCGCATTTTAATTGATTTCTTGCAAATCATGAAGCACTAATGAGCATCTTTATCTATAATTATCAATGGCTTATGTGTTGTTCAGGGGCGACTAGCGTAAGCTGCAAAGCAATCCAAAGGTTTACAGTTGGATTGCTTCGCTATGCTCGCAATGACGCTGTATGAACTTGAACCAAAACCACTCTAAACCAAAACCGCTGCGGGAATTCAACTCTCGAATTCCCGCAGCCATAGCTCAAAATCAGACTCTGCCAGTGGCTTGCTGAAGTAATAGCCTTGCAGGATGTCGCAATGACGCTCTTGCAGGAAAGCCACCTGTGCCTGATTTTCCACGCCTTCGGCGACAACCGCCATCCCCAATTCCCGCGCCATCAGGATCGCTGTGGTCGTAATGGCGCAACTGTCGGCGTCATGCGGCAAATCCGCGATAAAGGACTGCGCCAGCTTAAGACCGCTGATAGGCAAACGTTTAAGGTAAGCAAGGCCGCAGTATCCGGTGCCAAAATCATCCAGGAAAAGCTCAAACCCCATACCTTTCAAGCGATAAATGCGCTCCAGCAACATATCATTCAGGTTCATCAGGGTGCTTTCCGTGATTTCCAGCCCTATCCGTTTCGGGTCAGCGCCGGTTTCCGTCAGAATATGGGCGACGCTATCAACAAAATGTTCCCAGCGAAACTGCATGGCAGAGACGTTGATCAAAATTGTGATCCCGTATTCCTTCCAGCGTACCTGTTGCCAACAGGCTTCGGTGAAGACCCATTGCCCAAGCGGCAGAACCAGTCCTGTCTCCTCCGCCAGAGAAATAAATTGCAGCGGATAAATCATCCCTTTTTCAGGATGCTTCCAGCGTGCCAACGCCTCGCAGGATCGCGCCTTGCCATCGGCCAGATGAATCTGCGGCTGGTAGTGCAAAAGTAGTTCGTTACGCGGAATCCCCAGGCGTAACGCGCTTTCCAGCGCCAATCGTTCTACTGAGCGCCGGTTCATGCCCGGCTCAAAAAACTGAAAATTATCCTGCCCGATGGCTCGCGCAGCGCGCAATGCGATCACGGCGTTTTTCTGCAGGCTGTCAAGGGTACGCCCGTCCTCCGGAAAAAGCGCGATGCCAATGCTGATGGAAAGCGTGATTTCCTGGCGCTCGAATAGCAATGGCGCGCGCTTAATGACCTGCAACAACTCGCGCGCGACATTGAGCGTTTCGCTTGCGCTCTTTAAGTCGGACATGCAACAGGAAAAGCCGTCGCCGCGCCAGGTAACGATGTCGCCGCCGCGCACTGTCCTGCGGATCAAATCCGCAACTTCACGCTGTATCACCCTGCTTACCGCTATGCCAAAAACACTGACGAGATTTTCCATATCCTCCAGCGCAATCTCGAAAATAGCGAGCACCCCCCTGCCGTTTTTTTCTGCATTCGCTATAGCCTGTGACGCCTGTTTGTCCCAATAAAAACAGTTTCCCAGTTGAGTGACAGGATCGTGATAAATCAGGAACTGGATTTGCTTTTCCTGCAGCACTTCCAGAGTCACATCCTGCGCCACCCCCTGAATATGACGCCTGCCATCTTCCTCCGTCTGGCTGTTGAGATGGAATCGAATATACGTTTTTTCGCTGTCTGACCCTTCCCTGCTCTTCAGGCTGACATCAAATACTACGTTGTTGTCATGCTGCTCCAGGCGAAGCAAAGCCTCCATGAAACGCGCCTGCCCATCAGGCTGCATGGCCGTCAGCAATTGCCGCCAATCGCTCAAGGCATCCGGCGCAATGCCAAACATTCGGCACAAACCATCCGAACCCTTGAACCTTGTCGAGTTTTGTTCCCAGCATCCCAGGCGCGCTACTTTCTGCAAAAGCTCCAGGAATTTTTCCTGCTGCGCCAGATCATATCTGACACGGCGCAAGAGACGGGTATTTTCCCTGTAAAGCGCCTTCTCGCCTTGAATGCTGACTGTATAAAAGATGAAAAAGAACGCCAGGAGAAAAATCATCAGGCAGGTCAGCATATAAATATCCCAACTGTCCTGCCGCGCATAATGGCGCGACTGATAGAGGTACGGGTCCTGAAGGGAGGTCGTCGGCAAGGCGCGAACCTCCCACTGCTGCCCGCCAAAACTTATCGTTGCGCGATAAACCGGCGAATTTATTTTCTGCTTTTCCCATTCCGGGTTCTCGCAGCCCGATTCACCATAGAGACGTTCATATCCTCCTTCCGCCAGGGGGAAAGTCAGGCAAAGTTTCATGACTGCCAGCAATTCCGCGTCAATGGTTGCCTTGACCATATCGTCCATGAATATGCCTGAAACTGTAATTCCCATCGGCCTTGCGTTTTTTTCGTCATCTACCGGCTGGAAGAGCAGCACGCTTTTTTGTTCCTGCTTATCCGGCATCCAGGGAAGCGCGCCGCTCACTACCAGCGTGGCCCTGCCATACAACACCTGCTCCAACAAAAAATTATCATGCGCCACATTCCCACTATAAGCGTTCATGCCGATAAAATCCTGTTTCCCTTCCATTGGCGCGATATGGATATAAGGCAGATAATCCGCCGCTTCTCTGGCGGAAATTATGCTTCCGTCCGCGCCAGGCTCCCGGATGCTGAAAGCAGGCAATCCCTTCCGGCGCATCTCTTTCTCAAAAGAGGCGCGTTCGTTACGTTCCATAAAAACGGCATGGCCAAACCCTGCCGAACCAGGATGCTGTTCCATCCACTCCGCTACGATGCGATGCCAGTCTTCTTCGCGCAAATCTGGCGTAAAACGCGCCAATTGTCCCAAAGATCTCTGCTTCCCTTCATGCGTCTGCAGATGCTCCTGGAGCGAAGCCGTCGCAATATCGCCCGCATGCATGAATGCCGCTGTATCCGACTTTTCTTCCCAGTCCAGTATCTCGGCAAACACGACGAAACAAAGCGCTATCATTACACCCAGCGACATCAGGATTCTCATCCGATAGCGCCGCTTATGCCGGTTCCGGTAAGAAAAGAAGATCAGCATGGCAGGCGTCATGGTCAGGATTCCCGTCACATCACCCAACCACCACATGAACACAATCTGCAGGCGGCTACCCACTTCCGCCAGGTCAAAAATCCAGTACGTCAAAAAAATGAATCCGGCGCCCAACGCGCAGACAATCGGCGCAATCGCGCATACCAATAAAATGCCGTTTCTTTCACCTTTCAAAAGCTGGCGTATATTGACCCAACGCTTCATCAGCCAGTAGCCGGACAGAACGGTCAGGAGCGTGGCGGTCGTGTTAATCAGGACATCCAGCCAGCTTGTCCAGTTCCATGAATCAATCAGGACGACATGAAACAAGCCAAGCAGCAAACAGCCAAGCACCACCCCAGGCCAAAGGCGCGCGCCGAAAATCAGAATTGCGCCGAACGCAACTCCTACCGGGGGAAACAGAAGAGCGATGTTCCTCAACCCGAACACCCACGCTGGAATCATTGCCACCCCGAAGTAGGCCAATCCCAGGAGGATAATCCTGCGCCACTCCATGTTATGCTTATAAGAAGAAAGCAAAATGCTGTCTGCCATGTCTGTCGCCCCGAATTATTTTTTTGTGGAGAACAATAGACCATTCTGTCATTCGCCGCATATCATAGCTTTAAATGTCTAAAATACAAACAGGGAGATGTTTTATTTAGCCTGTTCTGTTATCAGGGCTATGCGTTGACGCCAGGCCGTATGCCCGCTAGAATGCTTCCCCTTTCGGGGTGTAGCGCAGCCTGGTAGCGCACCTGCCTTGGGCGCAGGGGGTCGCGAGTTCGAATCCCGCCGCCCCGACCAGATGTAAGATGTATAATGGCATCGCCAGCTTGATAAAAACGAGCGCCCGTAGCTCAACTGGATAGAGCAACGGCCTTCTAAGCCGTAGGTTGTGAGTTCGATTCTCGCCGGGCGTGCCAAATAGACAATGGCGGCATTAGCTCAGTTGGTAGAGCACTGGATTGTGGCTCCAGTGGTCGCCGGTTCGATCCCGGTATGTCGCCCCAATTTTTCATTGTCATTGTATTTGTGCTGGTTCAGATCCGGGGCGTTGTGCGTAACGCCCCGGAAAAACCCGGAAGTCGGGATAATCTCCCATCCCTCAGAAACTCTCCCGCATGTACACGCCTACCCCCACCACGCTTGAAGCCTCGCCCACCCAAAAACGTTTTACCGGCTATGGCAAGGGTTATCTGGTCTTTGACGGTCAAACTATCCGCGAGGCTGTTTTTATTACCTCTAACGGCGTCGCCGAGACCATTCATATGCCACCAGACCTGGCTCTTGGCACCCCGGATGATTTTGCCCTGATCGCGAGTAAGGCGGCAGGCGCGGAAATCCTGCTGCTGGGGACAGGCGACAAAGCACTGTATTTCCCGCCCCAGCGCCTTTTGCCTCTCTTTCAGCAAGGCTTCGGGCTGGAAATCATGGCCACTGTTTTTGCCTGTCACGCCTATAACCTGCTTGCCGATGAAGGCAGAAAGACTGCCGCCCTGCTCCTGCCGCCCGCTTCCGATAGCGTAATAAGAAAATTGTAAAAAATGGCGGTTCCGCCGGAGCATTCCGGTACACCGCCCCATTTTTTTACCTCAACACATTACGAGCGCGGCCATTTCATCTGGAATTCGCGCGGCCTGTTCTGCTGGTGGTCGGAAAGGGTTGTCCGGGTTGCCATTGGCTTGCGATGGCGTCTCCTTCCTTGATTTGTTCGCGTGTCATCTGTTTAGCAACAATGTCACGACCCCTCACAGCATCATTGTGCTGCCAGTTTGCCGCAGCAAGGCTAAGAAGCGCGTAGGCCAATACAATGTCCTTATGGACGCCTTCTCCATTTGCATACATGTTTCCCAGGTTGAGTTGGGCAGGCGGAAATCCTTGTTCCGCCGCTTTTTGATACCAATCAGCCGCCTGCCGATAATTCTGCGGCACGCCTCTTCCATTGGCATACGCAGTACCCAAGAGGTACTGGGATGGCGGCGATCCTTGCGCCGCCGCCTTTCGCCACCAATTGATGGCTTGCCATACATTCTGCGGTACGCCATCTCCCCTGTTATACATGCTCCCCAGATTGTGCTGGGCTTCTTCTAATCCCTGTTCCGCCGCCTTTTGATACCAATTGAACGCCTGCCGATAATCCTGCGGCACACCTTGTCCTAAAGAGTATCTACTCCCAAGATCGAACTGGGCATTTGCATCGCCTGCTTCAGCCATTCGCGTCAATTCAGACAGGGATAAGTTTATGTAATCCGGCTTCTGGGCATGCACTGCAAGCGGCATAACACCCAAAAACAGGAGTAGGGAGAGCATGGAAATGAGGCGGGTCATGGTGACACCTTTCGTAAGCAAGATGGGTTAATAATCCTGTAACCGTGGCAATGCCAGGATTATATCAACTCTAAAACACCTCGATTTGTTCAGCCGCTACCGCCATCTGGCACTTCGCCCTTTTCATGCAAATGGCGGCTTAAATACACCCCCTGCCCAAGCGCAAACAGGAAAAGCAGACCCATTCCGCCGAAGAGCTTGAAATCCACCCAAATATCCGTCGAAAAATTGAACGCGACAAAGAGATTGAGGCACCCCATTGCCGCAAAAAACAGAATCCAGGCCAGATTAAGACGGAACCAGACGAAATCAGGCAATGTCCACTCCTGCAATTGCGCAGCCAACATCAGCCGGGTTGCGTTGCGCCGAAATAGCGCCGCCCCGCCCATCCCGACGGCAATCGCCCAGTACAGCATGGTAGGCTTCCACTTGATGAAAGTTTCATCACGCAACAGGAGCGTCAACCCGCCCAGCACGACAACCAACGCCAGACTTATCAACAGCATTTTCTCAACCCGCCCATGTTTTAAACGCGCATATAAAATCTGCAAGGCCGTTGCCGGAATTACGACTGCCGTTGCCAGCAGAATCGGCGCCTGTTCCGGCGCAATATCCCCCCACAGCCAGGCTGCCGCCGCCTCTGGATGCTGCCCGGCATATTTAAAGGTGATAAAAAACAAAAGTACCGGAAAAAGGTCAAACAAAAATTTCATGGGCGGCTCAAGGTCGGCTCGGTAAAAGGGCGCATTATGCCCCAGAAAGCTGCGCGGTCAGTTAGCGCGTTTTCGATTTGTGCAGCGTCATTGCGAGCGCAGCGGAGCAATTAAGCTATAAGCATTTGAATCAAAACCGCTCTAAACCCAAAACGCGCTGGTATCCCGGTTGTGCCATTCAAACGACCGCTGCAATGTTGGGGTTCGCGTTCCGCTCACCCTATAGACCCGGCTACTAAGTATTGAATAATTTTACATCATCCCCACATAAGTGAAATGGACAAAGAAGATGGTCGCAGGCTGTCGCGCGAAGCACAGCATGAGAGACGCAAACAGGCGGTGCG
>WRKX01000124.1 GCA_009777925.1 Betaproteobacteria bacterium
TACGCGACCGGTTGGCATGGGCGAAAGCGCTTTAACCCCACCGCTACGCCACAGCTTTACCGCACGATGAACCGTCCCGTAGGCAACGCCCAACGTGGCAGCGATGGCCATCATCGTCATGCCCTGCTGATGCAGCCGCACCGCCTGTTTGCGTCTCTCATGCTGTGCTTCGCGCGACAGCCTGCGACCATCTTCTTTGTCCATTTCATTTATATGGGGATGATGTAAAATTATTCAATACTTAGTAGCCGGGTCTATAATGGCCACGACATTTTTTCATTTATTCTAACCGCATGATGGTTGCTTTGAGAGACAAAAGCAAGGTTGATGCGACCTATGTCGCCTATTTTCCTTCCGGAAACCACTGCGGCAATAATGAGCCTGCCACCATGCCCAAGCCGGAAAATGCCAGTCCTATCAGCGAACTTACTTCCTTTATATCAAAGTGATCTTCCGAAGCTAAGGCCGTAATGTCGGGCGGCGGCGCGTTTGTCAGCATTGTCATGATTTCGGCGCTATATTCAGCGGCAAGCCAGGTGATAACCCCCAGCACCACCGCACATAGCGCGCCCTGATTGGTAGCGCGTTTCCAGAAAGGGCCGACAATCAGTGGAATGAAAGCGCCCGACAGGGTAATCTTGTAGGCGCTTTCGACCATCTCATAAATGGATTGCTCCAGATTGAGCAAGGCGAAGCCCAACACAAAAAACGTAAAGCAGACCGTACAAATCCGCATGACGAGAAGAAATCCCCGGTCGGAAAGATGCGGCAGATAGCCGCGCACGATGTTTTCGGCGAACGCAACGGAAGGAGCCAGCAAGGTAGCCGAGGAAGTGCTCATGATGGCCGAGATAACCGCGCCAAAAAACAGCACCTTGGCGGCAAACGGCATGGCATTCTGTACCAGCAAAGGAATGATTTGCTCGGCGTCACTTTCCGCAAAAAATGTCGCGTTAAACGTTTCCGGCATCACCAGAGTGGCAGCGTAGGCAATGAAAATCGGCACGAAGCAAAACAGGAGATAAAAAGAGCCGCCGATAAGCGAGCCGTGCAGCGCCACTTTCGCGCTCCTGGCTGAGGTAATGCGCTGAAAAACGTCCTGTTGCGGAATGGAACCCAGCATCATGGTTATCCCCGGCGCGAGAAAAATCAGCCATTCCTTTATTCCCACGTCCCTGGGGAAAAATTCAAGTTTGCCCGCGCTGGCGGCCTGTTGGATCACGACATCCGCGCCGCCCGCCATGCCGGCTACCAGATAGGCGATGTAGATGAGGCCCACGATAATAAGCGTCATCTGGATAAAATCCAGCACCGCAACCGACAACATCCCGCCCACCGTGGTGTAGGTCAACACTACCGCCGCGCCGATTACCATGCCGTGCGTCTGGCTGATCGTCCCGTCGCTCAGGGAATGAAAAACGATGCCCAGCGCCTTGATCTGCGCCGACACCCACCCCAGATAGGCAACGATGATGCACAGCGTCGTAAGAACTTCTACCGTCCTGCCGTAACGTATGCGGTAGTAGTCGCCCAAGGTCAGAATGTTGAGCTTGTAGAGTTTGGAAGAAAAGAAAATCCCCGCAATGATGAGACAGAACGCCGCGCCGAATGGGTCGGCAAGGATGCTGCCCAGATTGTTGCCCTCCTGGGCGAAGGTGCTGGAAGCGCCAAAGATGGCTTCCGAACCGAACCAGGTGGCAAACACGGTTGCCGTCACAACCGGCAGAGGCAAATGCCGTCCGGCTACGGCGAAGTCCTTGGCGGTATGCACCCATCTTGCCGTCACCACGCCGATAAGGACGGAGATCGCCAGATAAAGCGCGACAAAACCAATCAGTTCCATGATATAGAAAGACCTCTCTCGTCACAGGCGGAAAAGACGGCGAATTATAAAGATTACCTTTTTTCCTGCACGGATTTATATTTCCTGTCGCCCGCAAATTTCCCCGCAAACGATGTATATCTACCACAACTTTCTCCGGGCAAAGGGCAATCGCATTTCCCCGCCGGGAGAAAGCCGTTGCCGGGAGCGCCGACACTGGCCCGGCCTGAAGCAAGACGCCGCGCAGGCAACGCGGCGTTCCCGGCCAAGCCGCCTCATCATCTGGGGTCAAATGCGCTTGCCCTGCCTCCAGACATGCATTTAACGCGCCTCCTTTGCTTCTGTTACCATTCCTGTTTTCTAAACTGAATATTTCTCATGGCTTCCCCCCTGAAAAACCTGATTGACCAGGCTGAAACCGTAATTTTCGGCAAACGGCGCGAAATCACCCTGGCATTGGCCTGTTTCCTGGCGAAAGGACATCTCCTGATCGAAGACCTGCCGGGTCTCGGTAAAACGACATTGGCCAGAGCCCTGGCGCGTCTGTCCGGGCTTTCCTTTTCCCGCATCCAATGCACCAGCGACCTTTTGCCCGCCGATGTGCTTGGGGTATCCGTCTATGAGCGGGAACGGGGAGAATTTCGCTTCCTGCCCGGGCCGATTTTTTCCCAGCTTCTCCTGGCCGACGAAATCAACCGCGCCACCCCTAAGACGCAAAGCGCCCTCCTGGAAGCGATGGAAGAACTGCAAGTCACGAGCGATGGCGAAACACGCTCCCTGCCCCATCCCTTTTTCGTCATTGCCACGCAAAATCCGGCGCACCAGATCGGCACTTTCCCCCTGCCTGAATCGCAGCTTGACCGCTTTTCCCTGCGCCTTACCCTGGGCTATCCCGACGCTAACGCCGAACGCGCCCTCCTGACGGCGGACAATTCGCAAACCCGTCTTGAGCATCTGCAAGCCATGCTCTCCGCTGAAGAGATCAGCCAGCACCAGCAGGCGTCGCAAACGACTTTTGTCGCCCCGGCGCTGCTCGATTACACCCAGGCAATCCTTTCCGCTTCCCGAAAGAATGAGCGTTTCCGGCATGGCTTATCGCCCCGCGCCGGGCTTTCCCTGCTCGCCATTGCCCGCGCCTTTGCCTATCTGGATGGACGCAAGGCCGTATTGCCCGACGACATTCAGGCCATCCTGCCCAGCGTCGCCTGTCACCGCCTGCGCCTGCGCCAGAACGACGAACCCGCCCGCAACGAAGACATTGTGGCGATGCTGCGCGGCGTGCCGATTCCATAAGCTCATACGCCATGCCCGGCTTGTTTCGCAATCGCGCGACGCGTCCCTATCCAGGGCCGATTCGCCTTGAGCGGCATTTCTTCGCCCTTTACATCCTCCCTACCCGCGCCGGCCTGTTGTATGCGCTGACCCTGTTCGCCATGCTCCTGACCGCAATCAATTACACCCTGGCCTTAGGGCATGCGCTGGTTTTTCTGCTGACAAGCCTTGCCTTCGTCGCCATGCTGCACACCCACAAGAATCTTGTGGGGTTGACGCTTGGGGTGCAGGAAAGTTCTCCGGTATTCGCGGGCGAGATCGCGCGTTTTCAGCTATGGGTGGAAACCGGCGACAAAACGCGGCCTTCGCTCAGGTTTTCCTGCGCGGGCGCGGAAACGCAGCTTCTTCATCTCAATGATAAAACGGCAATCGTGCCGCTCGCGCTACCAGCCATCAAGCGCGGCTGGCTTTCCCTGCCGCGTCTCAAAGTGGAAACATGTCATCCCCTCGGCCTCTTCAACGCCTGGAGTTCGCCCTGGCTTGCCGGTCGTTGTCTCGTTTATCCCAGGCCGGTTTTTTCGCCGCTGCCCCAAGCCCTGGCAATAGCCGACAAAGGCGGTTCCGGCCGGGGTGAGGCCGGGGAAGAGGATTTTTCCGGTTTCAGGGAACGGCAACCCGCGGATTCCATGCGGCATGTCGCCTGGAAAGCCGCCGCGCGCAACGACGGCGAAAAACCCCTGCTGATTAAACTCTTCAGCGGCGGCGCGTTAGAAGAGCTATGGCTTACCTGGGAAGGAACGGAAGCGCCCGCAAATGATACGGAAACACGCCTTTCCATCCTGACCGGCTGGGTCATCAATGCGGAACAAAGCGGCATGGACTACGGCCTCATTCTCCCCGGCCTCTCCTTTTCACCCACTCGCGGCCTGCCGCATTTTCACCGTTGCCTCGCCGCGCTGGCACTGTACATGGAGCAGGCCGCGTGAACATCTTTCCGCAACTAAAACCTGTCACTGCCGGCGACTATCTTCCCCATGCCGAATTTCCCTGGCTGCTGGCGGTCGTGCTCGTCACCATCCTGCCGCATTTTCCCCATCTTCCCTACTGGATCATCACGGTCACGCTTGCCACCCTGCTGTATTTTTTCCTGCGCTGGCAGCGGGGCTATCACGCCGTCAGCGCCTGGATCAAGGTTCCTGTTGTCATCGGCGTCGCCGCTGCCATCGCTATTGAGCTTAGCTATAACTTCCAGTTTAATCAGGCGAGCATCGCTGCCCTGATTTTCTGCATTTCCATAAAACTCCTTGAGTTAAAAGGGCGGCGTGATGTCATGGTCATCGTCGCGCTGGGTTATTTTCTGTTGCTGACCCATTACTTTTACGCGCAGGATTTTTTGACCGGCCTCTGGCTTTTCGCCAGCGCGTTGGTCGTAACCGCCGCGCTCCTCCATCTTTACGACGACCCCGCCAACCCGGCGTTAAAGACCCTGAAAACAGCTTTTTTCCTGCTCCTGCAGGCCATTCCGCTGGCGCTTGTCCTCTATCTTCTCTTTCCACGTATAGATCACCCGTTATGGGGGGTGCATAAACCCCAGAGCAGCCAGACCGGACTGTCGGGAACTATGCGCCCCGGTCAAATCAGCAAACTTGTGGAAAGCAATGAAATCGCCTTTCGCGTCCAGTTCTTCGGCCCGATTCCGCCGCGCCGCCAGCTCTATTGGCGCGGGCCGGTGCTTTCCCAATACGATGGACAGAATTGGACTGTCAATGACTATCAGCCGCAAGCGCCGCCCATTGAGGCGCGGGGTGAGCCAGTACGCTACAGCCTCACCCTGGAACCGCACCATCGCCTCTGGCTTTTGCCGCTGGAAATGCCGACCTCCTTCACCGGAGTTGCCAATGCTTATTTCATCCGGAGCGGCGTCCTGCAAAGCCAATACCCGATCACCAGCCGGACGCGCCTGGAATTTGTCTCCTACCCGGAATACCGGCTGGACAGAGGCGAGCTGCCCCGTATATCGAGGTATATCAATTTACAACTGCCAGCCGGACGCAATCCCCGCGCCCAGGAATTTGCCAGACGACTATGGGCGGAAAATCCGACGCCCGAACAGATGTCCGCTCGCCTCTTGCGTTTTTTCCGGGAAGAGCCTTTCTATTACACCCTTGACCCGCCGCTCCTGGGCGCAAACGCGATGGATGATTTTATCTTCAATTCCCGGCAGGGTTTTTGCGAACATTACGCTTCCGCCTTCGTTGTCCTGATGCGCGCCGCAGGCGTGCCTGCCCGCGCCGTGACCGGCTATCTGGGCGGCGAAGTCAATCCCGTGGATCAGGTTTTGACCGTGCGCCAATCCGCCGCGCACGCCTGGGCGGAATTCTGGACAGCGGAAAACGGCTGGACACGCGTCGACCCTACCGCAGTCATTCCGCCGGAGCGCACCTCCCGCGAAATTCTCAATCAGCAAACCGGCAATTCTCCCGAATTCATGGATATTGCGCTGAATGCCGCCACCTGGCTGCAAAAGACGCGCTATTACTGGGAAGCCCTGAACAATAGCTGGAATCAATGGGTGCTTGGCTATACGCCGGAACGCCAGCGGGAATTTTTCTCCCGCTTTGGTTTGTCCAACCCGGACTTGAAAAAAATCTCTCTTTTCTTCGCCGCTGGCGTCACCCTGTGCCTGATTTTGCTTGCTTTCTTCATCTTGCGAAAGCGGAGACAATCCCTTGAGCCTGCCTGGGCGATCTGGCTTGCCGCCTGCAAAAAACTGAACCGGCAGGGCATCGAGACTGAACCCTGGGAAACCCCGTTCGCCCTTGTCAAACGCTTAAAAACTACTTACCCGGAACGTCCCGAACTGAACACTGCCCTCTCCCACCTTGCCCGCCTTGTGTGCGCCGTCCGTTACGAAAACGCGCCTGTACCCATGCGCCTCCTCAAAAAGGCGCGTACCCGGCTGGAACGATGTCCATGAAGCATATATAGTGGTTCCTGTAAAGCAAAAATTAGCTACAGGCATTCATGCCTGTCGTTCAAAACAAACAAGAAAGGGGTTTACCGATGCGATTACCCTGGCAAAGCGCGCGTGCCTGATTGCATTGTTCGTTTTTCGGTAAAATCCAGCGCACAGGGCTAATTTACAGAGTCTTGGTTGTTTGTCAGTGGCTGTTTGCCCGGACAATTTTCTGAATAGCCGATAGCAACCCGGTTTCGTCTTCAACGCGATGGATGATATGCAAGGACAGCTTTTCACAAGAGATTTTTTGGCGCGCGGCATTCTGGAGACGGAACCGTGGCTAGCGTTGCCCGATGCCGATCTTGATGCCTTCATTGGCAATCTGGGCGAGTTATACAGCCGCTTTTCGGTCAATACTCCCTTGAACGAAAGCCAAACCGAGAGCGAAATTGTTGAGCCTGTGCTTGCAATGCTTGGCTGGAGCGGCCTCTGGTTTTGCCAGGTCAATATGTCGGAAAGGGGACGGGATGATGTCCCTGATTATCTTTTGTTCCCCGA
>WRKX01000125.1 GCA_009777925.1 Betaproteobacteria bacterium
AGGAAAAGGATGAAGGGATTTATTCCTTGTGGTGGTACAGCACAAAAATAGGATTGATTGACTTGAGACAGCATGTAGTTCATGTGGGAAAATCACAATGAAAGTGTCAGCGATGTCCTCGTACACCCGTAAACGATGTCTCCGGTCTGAACACCCACAAGTGGGAGAGAGGAAAAACAATTGCTGTCTGCAAGACTTGCCGTCTGCAAGACCTCCCACAAGTGGTAGAGAGAGGAGAGTATGTTTTCCGGCGAGCAGCCTCAACCCACATCCTTTTTCTCCCTTTTCGCCCTGTTTCCGATATGCTCGCTTCTCATGAAAGCGCCTTTTTCCTTTCCTGCCCGCCGTTCCCTGTTCACCCAGATTTTTTTATGGGCGCTCCTCCTTTTGGTTTGTGCCAACGCTGCCTGGATAGTAATTTTCCGGCTGGCGGAAGCGGAACCGCGGGCGCGCGCCATCGCGCAATTTTCCGCCAGCGCCGTAAACCTGGTGCGCACCGCGCTGCTGACAACCTCGCCTGAATTGCGTCCCGCGCTTCTGCAGGAATTATCCGCCCGTGAAGGCATCCGGCTTCTGCCGCTTGACGGCCATGACCAAATCGAACCGCTGCCGACCACGGAGTTTTTCCTTGTAACCCGCGAGATTCAGCAGCTTCTGGGCGATGAAACCATCATTTCCATGAAAGTAAATAATGAGCCTGGGTTCTGGATCAGCTTTGGCCTGGCTCTCGATGAGCCCAATGAATTCTGGCTGATCCTGCCCGGAGAGCGCGCCCGCCAGAATGTGCCCTGGCTATGGATGGGCTGGGGAAGCATGGCCACTTTGCTGACGCTGGCTATGGTCTGGCTGCTTGCTTCCCGTATCAGCCGCCATTTGCAACGCATGGCAAACGCGGCGCATCAGGTCGGGCAGGGCTTGACGCCGCCCGCAATTCCGGAAACAGGCCCGGATGAGCTGCGCTCGCTGGCACGCGCCTTTAACCGCATGTCGAATGATCTTGAAGAGCACGAAAAAGAGCGTACAGAAATTCTGGCCGGCATTTCGCATGATCTGCGCACGCCGCTTGCGCGGATGCGGCTGGAAGCCGAACTTAGTCTGCCGGATGGCAACGCGCGGGAAGGCATGGTCGCCGACATTACCCTGATGGACGCCATCATCGGCCAGTTTCTCGATTACGCGCGCGGTAAAGGGGAAGCCGCGCCGGAAGAGGTAGACCCGGTCGAGTTGCTTACCGAAATCGCGCAACGCGCAGAAGCCGTCGGGCAGGCGATCACCCTCTCCATAGATCAGTTGCCGCCGCTTGCTCCGGTTTTGCTGCGGCGTCATGCGCTCATACGCGCAATTGAAAATCTGCTGGGCAATGCCTGGAAATACGGACAACCGCCGGTCACGCTGGAAGGAGTTCTGCGGGACGGCTGGCTGGAAATTGCGGTTAGCGACTGCGGCCCCGGAATTCCAGAGACAGAATTTGAACGCCTGAAACGCCCATTCACCCGGTTGGAATCAGCGCGTAGCGAAGCGTCGGGTACCGGCCTGGGACTGGCAATCGTCGAGCGCATCGCCAAAAGCCACAATGGACAACTGGAACTTTGCGCGGCAAAAACCGGCGTTGGATTACGCGCCGTATTAAGGTTGCCCGTAGCGGGAAGCGGGCAGAAACATGCGCCATAGCGTCAGGTTTTATCATCCGCCCCTGCATCGGCCACTGTTGGATTAGCCGCCTCCGTGTTTGTTTCCCTGCCCCACTGCGCCAGCAATTTATCAGCCGGCATGGCCTTCGCGTAGTAAAAACCCTGGGCAATCTGGCAGCCTTCGTCCAAAAGGAAGGCTTCCTGTTCCTGGCGTTCGATGCCTTCGGCAACGATTTCCAGACCAAGGCTCCTGGCCATGGCGATGACGACGCTTGCAATAGCCTCGTCACTCTTGCTTCGCCCAATATCGCAGATAAAGGAATAATCTATTTTCAATTTATGCACGGGCATCTTCTTCAAGTTGCCCAGGGAAGAGTAGCCGGTACCAAAATCATCCACAGACAGGTAAATGCCCAAATCACGCAAGCTGTGCAGGTTTTTCAGCGAGTTCCCGAATCGCTGCATTAGCGTGGATTCGGTAATCTCCAGTTCAAGCAATTCCGGATCAAGATTGTTCTTTTCAAGGTGCTGACGCACAAAATCAACAAAACCGGGGCGCTCAAGTTGCTGAACGGATATATTGACCGACATGCGCGGCACATTAAAACCCTTTTCCCGCCAATAACGCATCTGCTGACAGGCTTCCTGCAAAACCCAATTGTCAATGCTGCTGATAATCCCCATATCTTCGGCAAGCGGGATGAACTGATCCGGCAGCATGAGTCTATGCTCCGGATGCATCCAGCGCACAAGCGCCTCAACTCCGACGAGTTTGCCTGTCGCCATGTCGATCAACGGCTGGTAGCAGAGCAGTAATTCATGATGCTGCAAGGCATTGCGCAAGGAATTGCTCAACTGCAAACGCTCGGAAAAGTCTTCGCTCATGGCGCTCTCATAGAACTGCCAGGTATTGCGCCCCAGTTCCTTGGCCTTGAACATGGCTATATCGGCACATTTCAGAAGAGTATCCGCATTGTCTCCATCACCGGGATAAAGGCTGATGCCTATACTGGCCGTCAGATAGATTTCCTGCTCTTTCAGAAGCATCGGCTGCTCAAAGAGCGCCTCCAGGCGACCCACGACAGTGGTGACGCTTTGCATTGTCGCCGAATCTTCCAATAATATGACAAACTCATCGTTGTCCAGGCGGGCAAGGGTATCGCTGCTGCGCAACAACTTTTGCAGTTGTCCCGCTACCACACACAGGAGCGTATCGCCCACCTGATGTCCCAGGGTATCGTTGACATTCTTGAAACGATCCAGGTCAATAAGAATCAGCGCAAGTCTCTGATTGTCACTACGTTTGGCATGACCAATGGCATGCTCAAAACGATCCGTAAACAAAATCCGGTTGGGAAGCCCGGTTAATGAATCGTGATGGACAAGAAAATCCAGCTTTTCCTGCTGTTGCGTCCTTTCGGAAAGGTCGCGCACAACACCCCAGAAGCCGTCCAGCTGCCCCAGTGTGTCCCGAAAGGGATAAAGCTGCAACTCTACCGGAAAGCGGGAGCCGTCTTTTCTGACATGTTCCTTCTCATAAACTATGACCTGACCATCCGGTAGCGTGTGCAATTCCTCTTCAAAGTGTATATCCTGTTCATGCAATTCTTCCGGCGTAATATCCAGGGGACGCATACGTTTTAATTCTTCTATGGTATAGCCAAGCGAATCCAGAAAAGCGCGGTTGCATTCAACGTAATATCTATTTCTGTCACAACGCGCGACGGCATTGCGCAAACTATGAAACAATTCCCGAAAACGGTTGTTTTCCTGAACGACAATATCTTCCGCCTGTTTTTGCACTGTCCGGTCAAAAAAGGAAGTAACCACCAGTTGATCGCTATTGTCCAGAGTGGCAAACGCATGCGCTGTCAGCGCCGCGTAACGCATCCTTTCATAGCCATCAAGAAATTCCATCGCAATATAGAGTACTTTTTTGCTGCTCTGCAAACGCTGCATGTAGACAGCGCGATGTTTCTCGTTTTGCCACAAACCGGTTTCCAGAGTGCTTTTACCGATTATTTCACCACGTTTCCAGCCAAAGTCTTTTTCAAACGCCAGATTGACATCCAGGAAGGAGCCATCTTTCAGGCGCGTAACGCACATGGGTTGTGGAAAGTCATAAAAGGTGGCGGCAAGGAGGTTGATTTCCTCGTTCACTTCCTTCAGGCGGGATTTCTGTTTCTGGTAGTACCATGCTAACAGAATCAAGGCGGAAACCGCAGCCACGCCAAAGCCCAGGAGAAAAAACAGGAAATTTTGTATTTCGTTTTCAAGCATAGATGGCAATTCCAATCTGTATATATAGAGAATGACGCTCAACGCGCAAATTAGCGCCAATATATAACAAATACCTCCGCCCCTGCATAATTTGTTTCCATTTATATTCCCGCCATAATCAGGAATACTAATAAATTAATATCGCATAACCGCGCGCCGCTTTGCTTATAGTCTGAAGACGTAATTCGGGAAGCGCCAGACGGAACCGTTCACCCCATATGGCAAGCGCCGCCTCATCGCCTTCTAAAAGTTCCAGCTCGACTTCACAGAAAGCCTTGCGCCTGGCCTTTGCGAATTCACTCCTGATATACCCGAAATCCAGCGCAAGTTCGACATTACTGCCATTTCGCGCTATTTCACTACCCGGCAAATTCCAGCTTTGCCGCGCAAAATCCACACGAAAAACCGGCTGCAAGTCGGGAGAAAACCGCGCCAACATGTCGCGTAAGGCAACGTCATCCACACCGGAAAAATCAAGCCGCTCTGCCCGCATGGGAAATTCCCACTCATCCCTTCGGGATACCCCATTCACCGTAACGCCCTGGGTTTTCACGGTCAGCAGCGATATTTTGTTTGCCGCCGTTATGATTTGCCGTTGCCGTACCGCTATCTTTTCCTTCAGGAGCGCGAGATCAGGCGTATCCAGATAGACATTGACCATCCACTGCCGCCTGGAGGGCAAGCCCGGCAAGGGCGTAAGCCGCCGTAGCCGGGGAGCTGAACGCACAGGAAGCGTCAGTTTCAATTCAATTTCAAAGGCCATCGGAAATTTTTTCCCTTGCAAGATCAAGATAACGCTCGTGCAGGGCGCGTACCGCCGTCAGAAGGCTTGATTCTTCGCCGCTGTTGTCGAGCACATCGTCGGCAAGTTCCAGGCGTTCCGCCCGGCTTGCCTGGTTATTTATGATGCTCCAGACTTCTTCCCGGCTCAGACTGCCGCGCCGCGCGGCGCGTTCGCATTGCAGCGTTTCAGGACAGTCAATCAGCAAAACGCGATCCAGCGCGTAGAGGGCGCGCCCGCCGCTCTCAGCGAGAAGAGGAATGGCATACAACAGATAAGGCTGAGAACTGGCGGCAATTGCCTTTGCCGCCTCGCTGCGAATCATGGGGTGCAGGATGGACTCCAGCCGCTTTTTCAGAGCGGGGTCGGAAAACGCCCTGCGCCGCATTTCTAATCGCGCCAGGCTGCCGTCGCCTGCCGCAATATCCGCGCCAAAAGCGGCAATTAACGCAGGCATGGCCTTGCCGTTTGCGCCGGTCAGGGCGTGCGCGATAGCGTCCGTGTCCACCAGACCCGCGCCCAATTCGACGAAAAGGCGTGCCGCCGTGCTTTTGCCGCTGCCGATACCGCCTGTCAAGCCAACCACGAAAGGAGAAAGTTTCATGGTTTTGAGCAAGCGCGCGTTTGCGCTTCGGCGGGCAATTGGTCGCGCAGCGCCGCGATTTCATCGGCTCTGCCACGAATCTCCAGCGTAGTGCGGATATTTTCCGGATGCCGCGCCTCGGCGCGGGCGCTTCGCACATTTTTGCCGCGCAACGCCTCCAGATGTCGACGAGCTCCTTCTTCCTGGGAGAAAACACCCAGCGAAATGGCGAATTTCTGCGGCCCGTCGGAAACAATGAAAAAATCCTTCACCCCGAACTGGAGCAATTCGCTGGCCTTTTTATCGGCGCCTTCCTTGCTGCCCTGGGGGGGGATGAACACCCACCAGCTTCCCTCGCTGCGCCGCCGCATTTCCAGTTTCGCTGTTCCGGCTTTTGTCTCCACTTCATCCGCCGCCTGCACGCCCAGGAGGCTCACCGTAAGGCAGGCTGTTTCCGTAGCTGCCACGACGTTTGGAGAAGGTATGCTATCCGCCTGCGCGTTTTCGGATGTTTCGTCGCCGGTCGCGTTTTCCGCCCCATTCGCCTCATTGTCGTTTTCCGGCAGGCTGACCTTGTATGCGTCCTCCGGCTCGTTGCCGGGACGCCACATCAAATGCAGACGTTCCGGCTGAATCTGCGCCTCCAGCCGTCCGGCCTCGGAAACAGACTCACCGCCAAGATAACCACGCGCATAGGCGAAAAAAATCAGATTGGCAAAAATCAGCAGGAAAACGAGCAGACGCATAGGAAAATAAATAAATTGTGGCGGAAGTTCGTTTCTGAACTATACATCTTTCGGGAGATTTTTTGCGGACATAAAAATTTAACCGATTGCCCCTCGGTTGGGTGAACCGGGGGCAATCGGTCGGACACAGCTTTTTTTGCGTTTCGCTTACAGGCCGTAATGCCCCTCCTCCGGCAACTGAACACCGGCAAGCGTCACGTCTACCCATTCGCCATCGTCCGGCAGATAGTCTTCTTCGGCAAAGCCGGAAGATAGCTCCTCCATGAGTCCATCCGGTATTGCACCGGCAGTCTGGAAAGTTTCCCCATCGCCCGCCGCGCCCGGTTCATCCAGATTCAGCCCCGTAAAGCTGATGATGCCGTCAGAGAATTCGCCTTCGCCACCGTCTCCCGCTACGCTGGAAAAAACAT
>WRKX01000126.1 GCA_009777925.1 Betaproteobacteria bacterium
GATCAATAACGCTTCACCAATCGCCTTGTTCGTCTGACCAGCGTCGGAGCGGGCCAGGGCACGGTGACGTAAATCCTCTGAATAAGGTCGTGTCATCTGCTCTCTCCTTGCGTTCCAATTTCGAATCCTATCTCTCGTAAGTTCAGTATAGTAATTCTATTGAAAGACAGCATGCTCTAGGAGATCAGGAGCTATCGACGTTCCTTCTGCGAAGAAGGTCGTCGCCTCCATGAAGTAAGCCGGAAGCGCCAGAAAGAAGCGGGCGCTATCGACCGGACCTTCTTCAATGTTCCAATACTCGCTCATCGCTAACTACAATAACCCAGCGGATATAAGGCAGGTCATTGCGCCCCTCACCCCTTAAAACACTGGGTCAGAACATGCAGGTCGTGCTTCAGCGTGTTGTCCTGGGTTTTTATTTCCTCGATTGTTCTGAAAGCATGGATTACAGTCGTATGGTCGCGTCCGCCAAAGGCTTCCCCGATCATCGGGTAACTACAGGGAGTCACCTCCTTGCACAGCCACATCGCCACCTGCCGGGGACGGGCAATGGAACGGGAACGTTTTTTGGAAAGCAGGTCGGCCAGCTTGACCTTGTAGTAACCGGCAACTGTTTTCTGGATTTCTTCGATACTAATGTTGCGTGTCGAGCTGATAAGCTCTTTCAGGGCTTCACGCGCCAGGTCAAGGGTAATGGGCGAATTGCGGAAATTCGCGTAGGCAATCACTTTCTTTAACGCCCCTTCCAACTCGCGCACATTGGCGCGCAGGCTTTTGGCAATAAAAAACGCAACTTCGTTGGAAAGGGAAAGACTCTCTGCTTCCGCCTTCTTTTGCAGAATCGCCACCCGCATTTCGGTTTCCGGCGGCTCGATCTGCACGGTCAACCCCCAGTCGAATCGGCTGACCAGACGCCCGTCCAATCCGTTAATATCCTTCGGGTAGGTGTCGCAGGTAATGACGATCTGCTTGCCAGCCTCCACCAATGCATTGAAGACAAAGAAAAACTCTTCCTTGGTGCGGGATTTGTCGCCGACCCCGAAAAATTGCACATCATCCAGCAGCAGTACATCCAGACTACGGTAATAATTCTTCATATCAACAAAAGCGCCCTGCCGATAAGCACGCATGACATCGTTGCAATAATCCTCGGCATGGACGTAACGCACCACCTTGTCGGAATACTGCTGGATGATCCGGTTGCCGATGGCGTGCATCAGGTGGGTCTTGCCAAGACCGGGGCCACCATAAATGAAAAGCGGATTGTAAAGGCTGCCGCCCGGCTTTTCCGCCACGTTCTCCGCCGCAGCGTATGCAAGATTATTGGCCTTGCCGATCACCAGGTTCTCAAAAAACTGGTTCTGATTGAGGCGGGTACGCTCGTGAAGCAATTTCTGCTCATTCTGTTCCGCTGTGGCGGATTTGTGTTTTGCTCCAGAGGGCGCTGCCTTCTCCTGCTTTCCAGGATTTTCTGGCTGCCCTGCCTGTTTCTTGTCCGGCTGGCGGATTTCCAGCCGCACATTGACCGGCCTGTCATAAAAATCAGCCGCGTAATCCTGAATAAAATCCAGATAATGCTGGCGTACCCAGTTGCAGATGAAATTGCTGGGCGCAACCAGGCAAAGCCCTTCGTCCGGCGTCTTTTCGCCCTCCATAAAGAGCGGCGCAATCCAGACGGCAAACCTTTTAGGCGGCAATTCTTCTTTTAGCTTGTCCAGGCAGGTATCCCAAAAAGCAGACATGAAACCATTCTCGCAAAACAGGGGGTTCAGGAAAGACGCTCCGGTAAAATCTACGAAACCAACTCCGAAGCTGGAAGGGTGTACTCTACCAGAACGCGCAAAAAGTCTCTCCCCGCAAAACATCTTCATCTCCCGAAATCACCCGTATAATCTGCGCTTTCTTCCGAGGGGCGCTGCGAGAATCCCAATCCCAGGCTCGGAAGCCATCGCCTCCTATGGCCGATGGTCAGGTATCAACGGCGCTCGCCTTTTACAATCCTGCTGGCTGCGGGGCGGCGAGTGCACAATAAGCACCCTCCCCCTCTTTCAGCTTTAATACAGAGGATTTTTTCCATGACCGCACAACACGATTACGTCATTGCCGATCCCAGCCTTGCCGACTGGGGACGCAAGGAAATCGCCATTGCCGAAACCGAGATGCCGGGCCTGATGAGCATCCGTGAAGAATTCGCCAAGAGCCAGCCGCTCAAGGGCGCGCGCATCACCGGCTCACTGCACATGACCATCCAGACCGCCGTCCTGATCGAAACGCTCACCGCCCTGGGCGCGGAAGTACGCTGGGCCTCCTGCAACATCTTCTCCACCCAGGATCACGCCGCCGCCGCCATTGCTCACCAGGGCATTCCCGTCTTCGCCGTCAAGGGGGAGAGTCTGGCGGACTACTGGGACTACACCCACCGCATTTTCGAGTGGCCCGACGGCGGCTATTCCAACATGATCCTGGACGACGGCGGGGATGCCACCCTGCTGCTGCACCTGGGCGTGAAAGCGGAAAAGGACATCTCCGTACTCTCGACTCCCACCTGTGAGGAAGAAACGGCCCTCTTCGCCGCCATCCGGTCGAAGCTGAAAACCGATCCCGCGTGGTACTCCACGCGCATCGCCCACATCCGGGGCGTCACCGAGGAAACCACCACCGGCGTGCACCGTCTCTACCAGATGCACGCGCGAGGCGAACTCCGTTTTCCCGCAATCAATGTGAACGACTCGGTGACGAAATCCAAATTCGACAACCTCTACGGCTGCCGCGAATCACTGGTCGACGGCATCAAGCGGGCAACCGACGTGATGATCGCGGGCAAGATTGCCGTCGTGCTCGGCTACGGCGATGTCGGCAAGGGCTGTGCCCAATCGCTCAAGGGGCTTGGCGCGACGGTCTGGGTCACAGAGATCGACCCCATTTGCGCCCTGCAAGCCGCGATGGAAGGCTACCGCGTGGTCGACATGAACGAAGCCGCAAGCCTTGCCGACCTCTTCATCACCGCCACCGGCAACGTGCACGTCATCACCCACGCGCACATGCAGGCCATGAAGATGAACAGCATCGTCTGCAACATCGGCCACTTCGACTCCGAGATCGACGTAGCGGGCCTGCGCCAATACCAATGGGAGAACATCAAGCCGCAGGTCGACCACATCATCTTCCCGGACGGCAAACGCATCATCCTGCTCGCCGAAGGGCGGCTCGTGAACCTCGGCTGCGCCACCGGGCATCCCAGTTTCGTGATGAGCAACTCCTTTGCCAACCAGACGCTGGCGCAGATCGAACTGTTCACCAAGACGTCGGAATACCCGATCGACGTCTACACCCTGCCCAAGAAGTTGGACGAAACGGTTGCCCGCCTGCATCTGAAGAAGATCGGCGCGCATCTCACCCCGCTCAGGCCGGAACAAGCCGCCTACATCGGTGTGCCGGTCGAAGGGCCGTACAAGCCGGAGCATTATCGGTATTGAGGGACGACAGGGCACGCGGTGAAGTTCGCAGGAACCTCACCCCCTGCCCGCGTCGGCATCCCCGCGTTTAGCGTGGCAAACACATTTCAACCTTTTGTTACGCGCTTTTTACTCCTTTTCTTTTCGCGCTTCAAGAATTGCAGTATGCTTAAAAGCTTTCCTGCGCACAGGCCAGGGTACCCAAAATCAGAGGATCAGCATGGACAAGGATTTGCGCGAAGCCGCGCTTGAGTATCACCGCCACCCGACACCAGGCAAAATTTCCGTTCGCCCTACCAAGGGACTCCTCAACCAGCGTGATCTGGCGCTGGCCTATTCTCCCGGCGTCGCCGCACCATGTGAAGCCATTGAAGCTGATCCTGCGGCGGCGGCGGAATATACGTCCCGCGCCAATCTGGTCGGCGTTATCACCAACGGTACCGCAGTCCTCGGCCTTGGCGACATCGGCCCTCTGGCCGCCAAACCTGTCATGGAAGGAAAAGGCTGCCTGTTCAAGAAATTTGCCGGCATTGACGTATTCGACATCGAGCTTGCCGAACATGACCCGGACAAGCTAATTGACATCATCGCCTCTCTGGAGCCGACTCTGGGCGGGGTCAATCTTGAGGACATCAAAGCCCCGGAATGTTTCTACATTGAGGAAAAACTGAAAGAGCGGATGAATATTCCGGTCTTTCACGACGACCAGCACGGCACAGCCATTATTTCCGCCGCCGCCATGCTGAATGGTCTGAAGGTCATCGGCAAGAAGATAGACGCCGTAAAGATTGTCTGTTCCGGCGCGGGCGCAGCGGCTATTTCCTGCCTGGACTTGTGGTGCCACCTGGGTGTGCGGAAAGAAAACGTAACCGTCTGCGATTCCAAGGGTGTCATCCGGCATGGGCGCGACGACAAAATGGACGCTTCCAAGATGCGTTACGCGCAGACTACTGAAGCGCGTACCCTGGGCGATGCGGTTAAAGGAGCGGACATTTTTCTGGGTCTTTCCACCGCCGGCGTCCTGAAGCCCGAAATGCTTGCTGAAATGGCCTCCGATCCGCTGGTTTTCGCACTCGCCAACCCGACCCCGGAAATCATGCCGGAAGAGGCAAAGGCCGTCCGGCCCGATGCCATTATTGCTACAGGACGTTCCGACTACCCCAATCAGGTCAACAACGTGCTTTGTTTTCCGTTTATTTTCCGGGGAGCTCTGGACGTATGCGCGACCCGGATCACGGAGGAAATGAAACTTGCCTGCGTACATGCCATCGCCGCGATGGCGGAAGACGAAATCGCCGATGAAGTAGCAACCGCCTATCCGGGTCATCGCCTGGAATTTGGGCGCGAATACCTGATTCCCAAGCCTTTCGATCCTCGCCTCATCGTCCGCATCGCGCCGGCAGTCGCCCGCGCCGCGATGAAATCCGGCGTGGCAACCCGGCCTATCGAAGATTGGGATGCCTATCATCAATATCTGTCCGAATTTGTCTACCAGACCGGCGCGGGAATGCGCGCCATTTTCCAGGAAGCGCGCCATCGTCCAAACCGGCGTATCGCTTATGCCGAAGGAGAAGACGGGCGCGCGCTGCGCGCGGTGCAGATCGTGCGCGATGAAAAGCTGGCATTCCCGCTCCTCATCGGCAGACCGCAGATCATCCTTAACAACCTGCAACAGAGCGGACTACGCCTCTTGCCCGGCGTTGACTTCGAGATCATTGACCCGGACAACCTGCCGAATTATCAGGAATGCTGGACGACCTACCATCAGATCATGAAGCGTTGCGGCGTCACTATTGACATGTCCAAGGTACGGGTTCGCGCTGATAACACCGTGCTGGGCGCGTTGATGGTTCGGCTTGGCTATGCTGACGGTCTTATTTGTGGCCTCTCCGGGCATTTTGACCTGCATCTGCGCGAAGTGGACGAGATCATCGGCAAAGCGCCGGGACGCACAACTATGGCCGCCCTGAATCACCTGATTCTGCCGGGGCGTTCCATTTTCATCTGCGACACTCATGTCAATGAAAACCCGGATGCGGAGCAACTGGCGGAAATCACCCTGATGGCCGCCGATACCGTGCGTCGTTTCGGATTTACGCCCAAGGTAGCGCTTCTCTCCCATTCCAATTATGGTTCGGCGCAATCGCCCTCGGCAAGAAAAATGCGCCATGTGCTTGACATCGTGCGCGCGCAGGCGCCAACCCTGGAAATTGACGGGGAGATGCACGGCGACGCGGCGCTTTCCGAGCATGTGCGGAGTTTTTCCGACCCGGATTCGCCATTAAAAGGCGAGGCAAATCTGCTCATCATGCCCAATCTTGACGCAGCCAACATTTCCTACAACCTGCTCAAGATGACCGGCGGCGACGGCGTTGCCATCGGCCCTATTCTGATGGGCGCGGCCAGACCCGTACATGTCATTACGCCTTCATCCTCGGTACGGCGGCTGGTCAATCTGACCGCTCTGGTCGTCACAGAAAAAACCTGAAGCCAGGAGTCTTTCGCTTCTTCTACGCAAAGCCGCATCTTTATGCGGCTTTGTTCTAGAGCGTGTCGTCAATAGATGTTTGCCCAAATTGCGATACATTTGATATGCACCGCTGCCAGAAAGGAAGCCGTCTTTTTGGCATAGCGTGTAGCAATGCCACGCCACGCTTTTAATTGCAGGAAAGCATTCTCGACAAGGTGACGAACACGATAAAGATGTTTGTCGTATTCTCGCTGCTCTTTCTGGTTCTTTTTCCTGGGGTCTGTAATTTAAACTGTGTCATCCGTTAATTTAGGCGTGAGCCGAGGATGATGACATGAAACTAAGCGTGGAACAATTGGATCAATTGCTTGGGGATTGCAAGACCCCCAGGGATGTGGATAACCTGTACAGCCAGTTATTGCAGCGGGTTATCAACCGCTCGCTTGAGGCTGAGATGGACGTCCATCTTG
>WRKX01000127.1 GCA_009777925.1 Betaproteobacteria bacterium
CATCTGATCTTCCTACCTCCCTACAGCCCTGATCTCAATCCGATCGAACAACTCTTCTCCAAGCTCAAGCACTGGATGCGAGAGGCCCAAAAGCGTGATCATGAAAGCATTTGGCGGCGCGTCGGTGAAATCTTGGATATCGTCTCCCATGACGAATGTGCCAACTATCTACGACATGCTGGATACGGTTCTGTCTAAATGAAGCATGCTCTAGTGCCCGGCGCTCCCGGGGACGATGTTCCCGAAATTATGTGAATCACTATAAATGTTGGGGTTCGCAAAGCTCACCCAGTCTGCCGGCCTATCGCCCAAGCTAACCGGCTGCCGCGTAGCGGCAGTCCGGGTTGAGCGCAATGTTAGGCCCAAGAATTTACCGATGGCGAGAGCCGCCGAAGATTTTTGAAAGTACCCAAATGCCAATCATCATGTAAACCCAATAACCACCTGCGGCTTGTGTTCCCTCGATTTTGAATAGATGCGCGATTGCTGGCATTGACAAAAAACCAACAGCAAGCGCAGCATGTTTTGTGAGGGTCGATATGATATTCGACTCTATTTTTCTGGCAAAGCTAAACCCAATGAGTGTAACTATGGTGGCAAAAATTGCGAATATAAAAGCCATGCTTTCTCCTTTACGAACAGCCTATCGCAGTTTGCCGCGACAGGTTAGGTGGGATGATGGATTCTGGGTGTTCGAGAGAAGCGGCGTTAATGCCTTCGCTCTACAAGTTCCTGCAATGGTACGGGCAGCAAAGCGCGAAGGCGGGAATGACGGTGAGTATTCTTGTCGTCTTGAGGTAAAAATGGAATTATACGGTTCTGACTTCGTTCAATAGGTCGGGGTGACGATCCAGAATCTTGAACAGTTTGACCAGAGCCAACGGCGGCTTTGTCTTACCGTTCTCATAGCGGGAGAAGGCATTGACGCCGCCGCCGAAAATTTCGGCGGCTTGCCGTTGGTCAAGATCAAGTTTTTTACGCACACTGGCAATATACTCCGGCGCAACAAAGGCGGCATTCACCTGACGCTGGAACATCCCAACCAAGCCGCTATAACGGTCGCCATGCTCCCGATTCAGGACAACTTCCCCGCAAGCAGGGCAAAAATCGCCTGTAACCGCAGGGATAACGGTAGTTTCACCCTTGTAGACATATGGTATGTCGCGCGTATCGTGGATCAGTTCCATCGCGCCGCAGCACGGGCATTTCATGTTCATAACTCCTTGAAGGAAACGATCAGAACATCATCAATGACCGTCAGTTTCAGATAGGCATCCCCCGCCTGTGTGCCTGGACGATATACATCTTGCCATACCGTATGGTCGGCATGGGTAGTCATGCTCTTGTGAAAATCTGCTGGCGCAAGCGCCAGAACTACGGCGCACATTCCATCCAGATCATCAATACCAAGCTCACGCGCCCCTTGATAAGCGCTGGCTGTGGCTCTGACATCGCCAGTCTTTACCATAGACTTGACGGTAGTCAGCCTGTAGTGTGGGGTTCGTTTTTCCATAGATAAATCATAACCTATTAGGTTTATTTTGCAAGTAGGTTAATGGTAATAATGCCTTCGCTCTACAAGTTCCTGCAATGGTACGGGCAGCAAAGCGCGAAGGCGCGATGAAATGTCCTGTTCGTGTCGTTGCCAGAGTATTCCGAGATAGATGACACCAAGACCGATTATCGTGAGGACAAACGGAAACAACATGCTGTCTTTGAAGACTTGATGAGCCAGGTGTCCGACATAGCCTGCTGAACCTAGCCCGCCGAAGACGGCAAACACTCGACGTGAAAGCATGGCGCCAACACCGATCATCAGGAGATTGATACAAAGATAGATGAACTTATTCAACTCGCTGTCCGAGTCCATCATCGACAAACCACCCCAGAATGCCAGCACACCAAACAGATAGAGCCAGAACGGGTAGTCCTTCTCGTGTCGTGTGCGGATATCTACCCAAAATGCAAGCAATACAATCAACAGACCGAACCACAACGAAACCAATTTCCGAAGATTCCAGGTGGTATCTGCATTGCCGAACAGAAAGGGTGCCAGATCCATACTCATGTACCAGAGCGTCACGGCGATGGGCATGACCAGGAATGGCAGGCGGTAACGCCACAACATTGCTGCTCCGGCAGCAAGAGTACCTAATTCCATTAGTATCCATCGCCAATCAATGTGGGTATGGTATTCGCGGTATACTCGTCCTTCTGCCCATAAACCTAAACCCACTTGCGCGCCGTAGATTGCCAGTGGCGCGAGCGCGACTACGAAAGCTGCGGTGATACCGGAAGGAATAGGCAGTTTAAGGCAGTTGAGCAGAAACTCCGTAAGCAATAGTCCCGCCACGGCGTAAGTAATCGCAATAAAAAACAATCCCCATCCGCCAAACCGTTCCCAGCCTAAAGTCATGAAAAGCGTCATTGCGCCAATGGCGATCAGGCCACCGAGGTAATAGAGGATGTGCGTGAAGCGAAAAGACGGAGTGTCTGCTGCGCGCTCAGACAAAAATACCCAAAGCGACTCAACCTGGCCAGGTGCTATAAGGCCGCGTTGGGCAGCCTCGTCAAGAAGAGAACGCTTGAGGTTCATGGACACTTCAAATTAGCGTTTAACACTACCGATTTCTACATCCCCTCACCAAAAAAATGGTTTTCCAGTTGGCCGGTCAGGTATTCGCGGTGGCTGGCGTCGGCGAGATTCAGGCGATTCTCGTTGATTATCATGGTTTGCAGGCGCACCCACTGTTGCCAGGCTTCCTTGGAGACGTTTTCAAAAATCTTTTGTCCGAGCGCGCCGGGCAGCGGCGGTCTTTCCATACCCTCGGCTTCACATCCCAGTTTGACGCAGTGTACGGTTCGGCTCATGGTTGCTCCTTGTATTTGTAATTGGGGAAGCGGATTATAACTGTTTCACCAATGCCTTGGAGTTGCGTTGCAAGTTATACATCTGGCGTTTCCGGTCAGGCAGGGATTCGATTCCTTCCAGCGAAAAGCCGCGCTCGATGAACCAATGCACCGCGCGGGTCGTGAGAACGAATATCCGTCGAACGCCCGCCGCCCTTGCCTTGGCCTCTACGCGCCGAACCAGACGCTCGCCATATCCCCATTGCCGATGGGCGGGATGAACCACCAGACAGGCCAGTTCCGCCCAGCCGTCGCCATAATCGTACAGGGCGGCGCAGCCCGCAATCATACTGTCATGCTCGATCAGGGAAAATCTCTCGATTTCCCGCTCCAGCACTTCGCGCGGCCTATGGACGATAGTTCCGTCCGCTTCCAGCGGCTCGATCAGGGCAATCAACGCGCCGATGTCGTCGGCGCGGGCATCCCTCAAATGCTCCAGCGGTTCGCGGGAAATGACAGTGCCGATTCCTTCGCGGGAAAACAATTCCTGCAACAAGGCGCCGTCCTGGTCATAGCCGATGATATGGACGCGGGCGACGCCCTGCTGGCTGGCGCGTACAGCGGAAGGGAGACTGCGCTTCAGGTCGTTGGTAAGCCATGCCGCGTCGAGCAGGTCTTGCGCGGCATCCGCCGTCAGTTCATCGAGCAACACGCCGTTTGCGTCGAGAACGCCCTGGCAATCCGTAAGATAGACCAGTTTATCGGCGTCCAGCGCGATAGCGACCGCTTCCGCGACTTCTTCCATCTGGAGATTGAAAATTTCGCCGGTGGGCGAACTGCCCTGACAGGAAAGCATCACGATATTGCCCAGGGAAAGCTGCGCTTGCAGCCCCTCGCTGTCGACCTTGCGCACGACGCCGCTGTAGTAGAGATCAACGCCGTCCAGTACGCCCAAAGGCCGGGCGGTAATGAAATTACCGCCGACTACGCGAATCCGGCTGCCCGCCATCGGGGTATTGGGCAAGCCCTGCGAGAGCATTCCCTCGATTTCCAGATAAACGCTGCCGATGGCGTCAAGCGCGCAGTCAAGCGCGGCGGCGTCGGTAATCCGGTAGCCCCGGTGAAAACGTGATTCCAGCCCTTTTTCCCGCAATGCCTCCTCAATTTGCGGCCTTGCGCCATGCACCAGAATCAGGCGGATGCCCAGGCTGGCAAGGAGGTTGACATCGTAGGCTAGGGTTTTGGCAAGCGGGCCGGCAATGGCCTTGCCGCCGAAAGCCAGCACGAAGGTCTTGCCGCGAAAAGCGTTGATATAAGGCGTAACCTGCCTGAACCAGATGGCAAAGGCGGCAAGACTGCCTGTTTCGTCACAAAGGGAATTGGGCATGGCGGCGGCCTCCTGGCAGGATCTCATGGCGACTTGCGGCCTGATTTTTTCCTGCTTTTGCCTGAAGCAACGTCAGGCAAAGGCGTATCGGCGGCAGTTGGTATAAGCGTTTTTTCCTGGTTTTTATCTTCGCTCCCGGCCTCGGCTTCGGGAGAATAATTCCTGCGTTTTATGAGCGCCTCTTCCAGCCGGTTGCAAACAGTTTCCAGTACCTTGACGCGGGCAAAATTCTTGTCATTGGCTTCGACCAGAATCCAGGGTACGGTTCCGGTGCTGGTGCGTTCTACCATGTCGCAGACTGCCCGGTGGTAGTTATCCCATTTTTCCCGGTTGCGCCAGTCATCGTCGGTAATCTTGTGACGCTTGAAGGGCGTGCTTTCCCGCTCCTTGAAACGCCGCAATTGTTCATCCTTGCTGACTTGCAGCCAGAATTTGATAATTACCGCGCCGTCGGCGGCCAGATCGTGCTCGAAATCGTTGATTTCGGCGTAGGCTCTTAACCAGTCGTTTTCCGAGCAGAAACCTTCCACCCGCTCGACCAGCACCCGCCCATACCAGCTCCGATCAAAAACGGTGATGCGCCCGGTTTTTGGCACATGCCGCCAGAAACGCCACAGATATGGTTGCGCCAATTCTTCCTCGGTCGGCGCGGAAATGGGGATTATCTGGCATTGACGGGCGTCCAGCGCGGCGACCACCCGCCGGATGCTGCTGCCTTTGCCCGAAGCGTCCAGACCTTCAAAGACGAGAATCAGCGAGTGTTTTTTAAATTCCGGCGAACGCACAAGCTCGGAAAGCCGTCCCTGCGCCTTTGACAGGCGTAATGAATATTCGTCCTTGGGCAGGGATTTGCCAAGATCAAGGGCAGTCAGTATGTCCATGGTATCAATCGGGCGATTGATCGGCGGCGCGACCGGGTAATGCCGGTCCTGCCTGTCAGCCAGCCGTTGTTGCAGGGCGGAGAGTATGATTTTCCCGACCGAGAGCGAGCGATAGCGATCATCCGTGCCTTCTACCACCATCCAGGGCGCCCAGGGGGTATTGGTCATACGCAGAAGATGCCAGGCCACTTCCTGTAATTTGTCATAAGTTTTCAGGCGCTCCCAGCTTTCTTCGGTGACGCGCCAGGTAGTGCGTGGGTTTTTTTTCAGTGCCTTCAGACGTTTTTCCTGTCCCTCGCGGGAGAGGTGAAACCAGAATTTCAGGATCAGGGCGCCTTCATTGGCCAGCATGGATTCAAAGCGGTTGAACTGGTCAATGCGCTGGTTGAAAAATGCTTCGTTGATTTCGCCGCTGATTCGGTGCGCAATGGGTTGCGAATACCAGGAACCAGCGAAAATCGCTATCCTTCCCTTGGGCGGCAGGGCGCGCCAATAACGCCACATGAAAGGATGTTCGGCTTCTTCGCTGCCGGGTTCAAAAAATGCCTGGGTAGAAACGTAGCGCGGGTCGAGCCATTCATGGAGATCGTGAATGGTCTCGCTCTTGCCTGCGCCATCCACGCCGCTTATCAGGATGAGAACCGGGAAGTCGCCTTTGGCGCGTAATTCATATTGCGCCTCCAGCAATTCCTCACGCAGTCGGGCTACTTCTGTTTTGAAGGTTTGTTTGTCAATGACATGCCCCAGTTCCGCCGATTCAAACATGGTGATATATCCCTGAAAAGAAGCGCGAATATTGCGCAGATCGCCGGGATTCTAGACCGGATTTTGTGTTGTTGGTGAAAAAATGATGCTTGATATCAGTGCAATTGCGTTTGCCTTCCGAGGGTCGAGCAGCTATCAGGCTGGGAGTATAGTTGCCGGGAGCGCCGGGCACTGGCCCGGCCTGAAGCAGGATGTAGCGCTGGCGCGTGGCGCTGTCGGATGTTTTGGGAATTGCGGCAATCATAATAAGCGGCTTTTTAAGGGCGCTGCGATTGCCTTGGATTTTTTTATCATACGCAGTAGACATCTTTGTAGAACAAGAGTAGATTCGTCTCTCGTTCGAATTATTCACCCGGCCATTAAGTATTGAATATTATGCGGCATATTTGGTTTTAGGATCATTGAAATAAGATTGGACGCGATCAGGGTGTTGGGTGAGCATGTTCATGTGGTTTTCGGTAGCTAGTTTGA
>WRKX01000128.1 GCA_009777925.1 Betaproteobacteria bacterium
CCAATCGCCTTGTTCGTCTGACCAGCGTCGGAGCGGGCCAGGGCACGGTGACGTAAATCCTCTGAATAAGGTCGTGTCATCTGCTCTTTCCTTGCGTTCCAATTTCGAATCATATCTCTCGTAAGTTCAGTATAGTAATTCTATTGAAAGACAGCATGCTCTAGATAAGCCATATTACTCTTAATCCGTAGGTCGTGAGTTCGAGCCTCACACAGCCCACCACCATAAAGGCTTGATTCTAAAGAAGTTTCAAGCCTTTTTTATTATTATGTTATTCCAGTTGCTATGCCGACATGCGCGAAAAGTCGTGCATGGCGGTGAATTTAAACGTTTTACTGGTAACGCAGAGCCTCGATCGGGTCCAGGCGGGCGGCTTTTCGCGCGGGATAATAGCCAAAGAAAATGCCGGTGGCGGCAGCGACGAGGAACGCGACAATGGCGGAGCTCCCGGAAATGACTATCGGTACGCCTGTGGAAAGATGAATCAGTACCGCGCTGCCTACCCCCAGCATAAGACCAATCAGACAACCCGCGATGGAAATCAGAATGGCTTCCAGCAAAAACTGGGTCAGCACATCAATCTCCCGTGCGCCGATAGCCATGCGGATGCCGATCTCGCGGGTGCGCTCGGTGACGGAGACAAGCATGATGTTCATGATGCCGATGCCGCCGACGATAAGCGAAACGGAAGCAATCGCGCCCAAAAGGAGAGACATGACGCGGGTGGTTTCGGCAGCGGATTCGGCAATGGCGGTGAGATCGCGCACGGAAAAATCGTTTTCCTGACCTTCGCGCAGATGATGCCGCTGACGCAACAGGGCGTTGATGGCTATTTCAACCTGGGGCATGACTTCCGCCCGCTCAACCCGCACCATGATGGAACGCACCGAACCCTGAAAAGGCGTGCCGAATAATTTTCGTTGCGCGGTGGTTAACGGAACGATGAGTAAGTCATCCTGATCGCGCCCATCAAGGCTTTGCCCTTTGCGCCCGAGTACGCCGAGAATCTGGAAGGGCGCTTGCCCGATACGCAGGGTTTTGCCGACCGGGTCTTCGCCGGCGAAAAGATTTTCCGCCGCGCTTTGTCCGATCAAGGCTACGCGGGTGGCGGAGCGAAGGTCGGATTCGGTGAAATTGTCGCCCGCCACAATCGGCCAGGAACGCACATCCAGGTAACTGGGGGTGACGCCATATACTGTGGTATTCCAGTTCAATGAGCCATGAACAAGTTGCGCCATTCCCATATGAGTGGGCGCGGAGGCGGCAATTCCGGGCAATTCGCCAATGGCTTCCGCGTCTGCCGTCGTGAGACTGGGGGCGTTGCCGCTGCCGCTTCGGACGCCGCCGGTCATCGAGCTGCCGGAAAGGACGACGAACAGATTGCTGCCCATTGAGTCAATGCTTTCCTTAACCGCGTTTTGCGCGCCCTGGCCGATGGCCATCATCAGCACGACCGCGCCCACGCCAATGACCATGCCGAGCATGGTGAGCGCGGTTCTAAGCCGATTCGCGCCCATTGCGCTCCAGGCTTCATGGAACATTCCGGTAAACATCATGGCGCGGCTCCCGCGAGTTCTTCCTCGTGGTTGCATCCGGTCGGCATATCCTGCACGATGACGCCATCCCGAAAGCGCACCTGCCGCCCGGCATGAAGGGCAATGTCCGGCTCGTGCGTGACCAGAATAATGGTAATGCCTTCGCGGTTCAGGCTGGTAAAGAGGGTCATGATTTCTTCGCTGGTATGGCTATCCAGATTGCCTGTCGGTTCATCGGCAAGAATGAGGCCTGGGCGATTGACAAGGGCGCGGGCAATGGCAACCCGCTGCTGTTGTCCGCCGGAAATGCGGCTGGGCAAAGACGCGGCGTACTGGGCAAGGCCCACTTTGTCGAGGAGTTGCCTTGCCCTTGTCTGCCGCTCGGTTTTTGGCACATCGGAATAAACCAGCGGCAGGGCGACGTTATCTTCCAGACTCATGCGCGGCAACAGGTTGAATCCCTGAAAGACAAAACCCAGGGTTTGCCCGCGCAGTTTGGCGGTGGCGTCCTTGTCCAGACGGGCTATATTTTTTCCGCTCAGTTCATAATCGCCGGAAGTAGGGCGGTCAAGGCAGCCCAGAATATTCATGAACGTGGATTTCCCGGAGCCGGAAGGCCCCATGATGGCGACGAATTCACCCGGATAAATGCTGAGGTTGACATCCTTCAGCACAGGAAAAGACCCGGCAGGAGTCGGATAATCCTTGTATAGATGGCGGATGGTAATGACAGGCGTATCGCGCATTATCTGCTTTATCTGCGTTATCTGCGTTAAAACGGACGAAAACTCATCCCGCCGCTGCTGCCTCCGCCGTTTTCCGGCGCTGCCATGGCGTCACCCGTAACAACCCTGTCCCCGGCCTGCAATTCGCCCTCCAATACTTCCGTGTTGCGGTTGTCCGTGATGCCGAGTGTCAGGGTGAGCGGAACGAGCGCGCCATCGCGGAACACATGGACGACGCCCTGGCTTGCGGGAGAACTTGCCGATGTTTGCTGGCGTCTGCCGGATGAAGGCGGCCTTACTTGTACCCCGCTCAAAATGCCGCCGGGCGCGCTGCTTTTGGGCTTCTGGTTGTCGGTGTCGGCAGGGGGGCGGAAACGCAGCGCCGCGTTAGGGATCAGGAGCGCGTCTTTACGCTGGGCGACGATAATCGTGACGTAGGCGGTCATGCCGGGCAGGAGAATCTGCTCCGGGTTGTCGACCGAAACAACAACGTTATAGGTGACGACATTGGAGGTGGTAGTGGGATTGAGGCGTACCTGTAACACCTGGCCCTCGAAATCGCGGTCGGGGAAGGCGTCGACGGTGAATCGCACAGGCTGGCCAACCTTAATGTTGCCGACATCCGCTTCGGCAAAGGCAGAGTCAATCTGCATTTTTGCGAGGTCTTGCGCGATCTTGAACAGGGTAGGAGTCTGGAAACTGGCGGCAACCGTCTGTCCAACATCGACCTGGCGGTCGACGACTACGCCTGAAACCGGCGAGCGGATGATGCTGTAGTCCAGATTGGCCTTGTCCTTGTCGGCCTGCGCCGCCGCTGATTGCGCCTGCGCCTGCGCGCTCTTCAATACCTGCACGGATTGGTCAAGCTCCTGCTTTGAGACATATTCCTGCGCGTACAGGGTACGCATCCGCTCTTCGTTGGCGCGGGCGAGATCGAGCGAGGCGCGGGCGCTCATCATGCTGGCCTCGCTCTGCCGCGCCTGCGCGGCAAGTAAAGCGTCATCCAGTTCCGCCAGAATTTGTCCCTGGGTTACGTGGTCGTTAAAGTCCACATACAACGCCTTGACGCTGCCGGAAACCTGTGTTCCCACGTTGACCAGAGTGACCGGGTTCAAGGTGCCGTTTGCGGCGACGCTTTGCCGGATTGCGCCGTTACTTATTGTTGCAAACTGGTATAGCTGCTCAGGCGAGCGGGGACGGTTCTGGAAGTGCCAGAACAAGAATCCGCCCACAATGGCAGGAAAAATGATGACGAGGGCGGTTTTTTTTCCGGAAGGTTTTTTCATGGCGCGGTAAAGGAAAAAGATTCATCAAGCAGCCGTTTGTCCAGCCGTCCCAGGGCGCGGGCGAGAGCGGCGCGGCTGATATGCCAGTCATAGGCAGAGCTGATTCGCTGCATTCGGGCGTCGGCCAATGCGCTTTGCGCGTTCAGGAGATCTAGGATATTGCCGACGCCGGCCTGGTAGCGTCCCAGCGCCATGCGTTCGGCGGCTTCAGCGGAGGCAAACAGGGCGGCCGTTGCGGAAAGACTTTGGGTGGCGGTTCTTAACGCCTGCCACGCCTGCCATACTTCAAGGGAAGCTTGCTGTATAAGCCGTTCCAGTTCGATGGCGCCTGCTTCCTCTCTTGCCTCTGCGGCGCGAATCTGATAGCTGTCGGCAAAGCCGCTGAAAAGAGGGATATTGAGAGTCAGGTTAAGGCTGCCGCTATAGCTGTCCAGACCTTCACGCCGCTGATAACCGGGAGATGCGCTGAATCTCAGGGTAGGCAAGCCTTGCGAGCGGGCAACGTCGACAGATGCTTTGGCTGCCTGATAACGCGCTTCGGCAGCGCGAAGATCAGGGCGTTCACGTTTCGCTGCTTCCATCCATGCTTCCAGGCGCGTGGAAAAATCCTCTATATGCGTCATCTCGTCGGCGGGGGAACCGGAAAACAAAAGCCCCGGCGATTCCAGGCGTACCGGATGGTTTGCGCCCAGACCAAGCGCGTTGGCGAGCGCGCCTTCCGCGTTTCGCCACTGCCCTTCCATGCGAATGCGGTTCAGTTCAGCCTGAGAGAAAGCCGTTTGCGCCTGAAGTTTATCTACCGGCGTGGCGACGCCGGCATTCAGCCTTGCTTCAGCGGCATTTAGGCTTTTTTTCGCCGCTACTTCGGAAGTCCTGGCGGCTTCTACGGCGGCGGTGCTGGCATGTACCTGATAAAACGCCTGCACGGCTCCCAGAAATACCGCCTGCCGTGTTGTATCCTGCTGGGCAATCGCGGCATTCAGGAGTTGGCGGTGACTTTCCAGATTGGCGGCGCGTCCGCCAAAATCGAAAAGCAGGTAAGAAAGAAGAATGCCGGCGCTTCGCGGGCGGGTTGTATTGGCGGATTCATGCTCGATTTTGCTGCGTTGCCAACTGCTGCTGATCGTTGCGTCCAGACTGGGCAGATAGGCTGCCTGGGCGACGCCGGTCAAGGCGGCTTCCACCTTGGCGCTTGCCCAGGCCGCGCGGGTTTGGGGATTGTTGCAAAGCGCAAGATCAATCACGTCTACGAGATCAAGCGGGGTTGCGGGCGTTTGTGCTTGTCCGGGCTGGGCGCAGGGCGCGACGAGAGCGTCTTCCAGCATGAAGGGGTCAGGCGCGGCAAGAGAGGGCAGGGCGCTGAGCAGAAGACAAGGCAGAAGAAAAAATTTGCGCGGGAACAAGGAAAAATCGTCCTGTAGTGAATTTCTGGCGGCAGTATAGTGATTTATTGGACAGAAAATGTCATTGAACTGTGAAAGAATGTTTCAATTATGTTTTTGACCACGTGTCTCGAAGAAGCCCTGCCATTTATGGCGGGGTAAGCGAGACAGTTGATTATGGAGCATTGAGGCTTCCCTATCTTGTGGCGAGTCGCCCAAACCTTCAGGTTGGAGTGACTCACGCGGAGGAATGACGATGATACAGAATAATTTTGCAATGGTTTTACGGTTTTTGTTCCTGTTGTCTGTTTTTGTTATACAAAATTTGACGGGTTGTGGCAGGAACGATCCCGAAACGGCGCTTATGGCCGCCGAAAAAGAATTGATCGTGGCGCTTGAAGCCAGAGACGCCGGTCGGGCGCTTGATCTGCTGCATCCTGACTTTGTTGCTGGCAGCCATGATCGGGACTGGGCCAGACGCACGATGTTGTTGCTGTTCAACCGGCATCAAAAAATCGGGGTCATGGTGCTTGCGAGTAAGCGCCACATCCACGCCAACGCACCGGAGCGGGCGACCTCTGAGGGGGAAATCGCCCTGATCGGCGCGGACAATATCCTGCCGGACGCTGCCAACCGCTTGCAGGTACGCCTTGGCTGGATCATGACGGACGGACAATGGAAACTGCTGAATCTGGAGTGGTCTGACGGGCAAGGGATTATAGTTGCGTCGTTTAGAGTGATTTCGGTTCGTCATTGCGAGTGTAGCGAAGCAATCCGGTAGCAGACATCTGGATTGCATCAAAGCAGATGCTCCTCGCAGTGACTGGTTGGAAAGTCGGCTGTATTGGATTATTAACCAGGTTAGCGGTGTTCATGTTGTGGCAACCGCATGTGGGGTGTTCTTGGTGTTTGTAGGGACAGGCCCCTGTGTCTGCCCGGTTCAGTTTCATGCGATGTGCAACATGAGGAGAAATTACATACATAGTTACATAAAAATGCTTGGAAGTTTAGAGCGTGTCGTCAATAGATGTTTGCCCAAATTGCGATACATCTGATATGCACCGCTGCCAGAAAGGAAGCCGTCTTTTTGGCATAGCGTGTAGCAATGCCACGCCACGCTTTTATAGACCAGGCTACTAAGTATTGAATAATTTTACATCATCCCCATATAAATGAAATGGACAAAGAAGATGGTCGCAGGCTGTCGCGCGAAGCACAGCATGAGAGACGCAAACA
>WRKX01000129.1 GCA_009777925.1 Betaproteobacteria bacterium
AACCTTAATTGCCGGTTCAATATACCACGAAAGGGCGGCATCAAAGCACGCCGCCTCATCGCCGCAACTTCCGATTCCTACCGCGCTCAATTACTCGGGCTGGCATGACTTTCATGCGATTGCCCTGTCCGGTTGACTGACTGGACGAAGTAGCGCAGAGTGTCTGCGTTTCGATATGCCATGACTGAAAAATGATGGAAGGACATTTTCGTCCTATTGCCGGATTTCGGGGAGCCGTGCTGTTTGCGCTCGTGTGGACGGCGCTCGTCCTGGCCTCCCTTTTCCTGCAACGCGAGCAGTTGAACCGCACCGCTTCGGAACTTGCGCGTATTGCGGCTATTGCCAACCTCAAGAAAGACATGGCGGTTCGGGAATGGGCTTCTTCGGTCGGGGGTATTTTTGTGCGCGATGATCGACTGTTTGCGCTGGACGCGCTTGAACAGGCACAGCGTTTTTCCGCGTCCGACCGTTCCGGGGAGCGTCTTGATCTTGTTTCGGTCACGCCCATGCATCTGCTTCTGGCCATTCAGGGCATGTCGAACCGGCAGTCCGAATTCCAGGAACGGCTTACCTCCAAACAACTGCGCAACCGCGAGAACAAGCCCGACGACTGGGAAGCCAGGGCGCTCGAAGAACTGGAGAAAGGAGCGTCCGCCATTACGGAACCGATTTCAAGCGACGCGCGAGGGCATGGATTGATGCGCGTCATGCTTCCCATGAAGATGGAAAAGGAATGCCTGGAGTGCCACCGCGATACCCTGATTCCGGTGGGGGGGCTACGCGGCGGCGCGAGTATCTCCATTGACCTCAATTCCTACCGGGAGGCGCAAGAACCCACCTGGCGCACCATCCAGTTCTGGCACGGAACCATCTGGCTGCTTGGCGTAGCCGTGATTGCCTTCCTGTACTTTATTACCCGCCGCCGCGCGCTGGAACTGCGCCGAGCCGCAGACGCGCTGCGAGAATCGCAGGCGCGTCTGCGCGAGCTTGCCCGCTTCCTGCAAAATGTACGGGAGAGCGAGCGCACTTCCATTGCCCGCGAACTCCACGATGAACTCGGGCAGGCACTTACCGCCTTACGCATTGATCTTGGCTGGCTGCGCAAGAATTTCGGTCGGTATGGCAACGTTGACGATGACGACAATGCCTGCACGGAGCGCATTGATGGCTCGCGCGCTCTGGTGGAGCGCACTATCGGATCAATGCGCCGCATTTCCGAGGGGCTGCGCCCCGGTATGCTAGATGTGCTTGGGCTACGCGCCGCGCTTGAGCACCTGATCCAGCAATTCGGAAAACGCTGCGGCATTGACTGCGCTTTCTATGCGGATCGGGATGAATACGAGCTTGACGCAGATCGTTCAATCGCTGTTTTCCGCCTTGTCCAGGAGGCGCTGACCAACATCTCCCGCCACGCGCGCGCAACCCATGCCGACATTCGCGTGGAAGAGGTGGATGGCGAGCTACACCTGCTCATCCAGGATAATGGCGTCGGTTTCGATACCCATGTGCCCCGGCGTGGTTTCGGGTTGCTTGGTATGTCCGAGCGCGTGGAGATGCTCGGCGGAGAAATTAAAGTGGATGGCAGCAACGGGGTTCGCATCTCCGTTATCCTGCCCTTGAATGACGATCTATCTGATGGAGAGCAAGCATGATTCGCATACTCATCGCAGACGACCATGACATTCTGCGCGCCGGTTTGAAGCATATTCTGAGCGAAGCCGGCGACATTGTGGTTGCCGGAGAAGCCAGCAGCGGCACGGAGGCGCTTACACAACTGCGCGCCGAACAGTGGGATGCCGCTGTACTTGACCTCAGTATGCCCGGGCGCAACGGGATAGAACTTATCAAACAGGTCAAGGATGAGTTTCCGCGCCTGCCCATCCTCATCCTCAGTATGTACAAGGAAGATATATATGCCGTGCGTGCCTTAAAGGCGGGCGCGTCCGGCTATCTCTGCAAGGATAATGCCGAGGCGCTGCTGGTTGATGCCATCCGCAAGATCGTGAGCGGCGGCATTTTCATCAATCAGGATATCGCCGAAAGCCTTACCCGCGACATGCTTCAGGGCAACCGGGAACAATTGCCCCACAAGCGCCTTACTGACCGCAATTACCAGATTTTTCTCATGCTTGTGCAGGGTCTTGGCGTGTCGGAGATTGCCAAACGCCTCCGCTTGAGCGTGAAAACCGTGAGCACCCACAAGGCGACTATCCAGGCCAGAATGGGCTTGAACAACACCGCCGAACTTGTTCGCTACGCCATCCAGCATCAGTTGATTGAAAGTGATGTGCCGATGTTGGAGTAGGAGTAGCCGGGACGTATTAGGCGCGATTTATCGCGCCTGCCAAACCCCAGCTCCCGCACTCTGTTCGTGCCGGGGCTAACTCAAAACTTTATGAGGTTATTTAATCATGTCGCTACAATCGCTTTCCTGCATCCATGCCATTTCCCCTTATCAGCCGGGTAAGCCCATTACCCAACTGGCGCGGGAATTGGGGATGCCGGTAGAGAACATAGTCAAACTCGCTTCCAATGAAAACCCGCTGGGGGCAAGCCCCAAAGCCAGGGTTGCGGCAGAAGCGGCCTTGCTGAATGCGGAGCGTTACCCCGATCCCCATGATCTGACGATGGCGTTAGCAGCGCGGCATGGCGTGGCGGCGGAGCAGATTGTGCTTGGCAACGGCTCCAATGACGTGCTGGACATAATCGCGCGGGTGTATCTGGATAGCGGACGCTCCTCTGTTTATTCGCAGTACGCATTTGTAGTTTATCCGCTGGCGACCCTTTCCGTGGGCGCGGAGGGCATTGTTGCGCCTGCCTGTGCTTACGGACATGACCTTGAAGCCATGCTGGCGGCGATTCGCCCCGATACTGCCGTGCTGTGGATTGCCAACCCCAACAATCCGACTGGCACTTTTTTGCCTGCCGGGAGTCTGCGCGCCTTTCTGGCAAAAGTCCCGGAACATGTGGCGGTGGTGCTGGATGAGGCTTACGGCGAATATCTGGCTCATGAAGACGCCTATGACGCAGTGGCGTGGATTGCCGAATTCCCCAATCTCATTGTGTGTCGTACTTTTTCCAAGATTTACGGGCTGGCGGGGCTTCGGATCGGTTATGGCATTGCCCGGGAGGCGGTTGCCGAACTCATGAACCGGGTGCGTCAGCCTTTTAATTGCAACAATCTGGCGCTTGCCGCCGCAGAGGTTGCGCTTGCCGATCAGGAATTTGTGGAACGGAGCTTTGCCTTGAATCGACAGGGAATGCGTGATGTGACCGCCGGATTTTCGCGTCTGGGGCTGGAATACATTCCCTCACGCGGCAATTTCGTGACTTTTCGGGTGCATGATAGCGCGGTGGTTAACCAGAGGTTGCTACAGTCTGGCGTAATTGTGCGCCCGCTCGCGGGCTATGCCATGCCGGAGTGGTTGCGCGTCACCATCGGCACCGCAAAGGAGAATGACAGGTTTTTGACCGCGCTTGCCGAAGCGTTGGCTTGACTGGAGCGGTTTTTGTTTACAGCGTTTTCGGCTCACAATGTTCAGGGCGCGATAAATCGGTCTTGCAGACGGCATGTCGTTCCCTCTCCCGCTTGCGGGAGAGTGTGGCGCGTAGCGCCGGGAGAGGGTAAGGGTTTAGGTTGGCATTTATAGTGCTTCTCGTAATTATTTTTACCTCTTCTCGCTTGCAGGATAGGATGTCTGAAGGTTGGTAGAGTAAGATTATTTATGAAAAGCACTATACATATCCTGAATCTGCAATCCCCTAACCCTCTCCCCCGGCCCCTCTCCCATAAATGGGAGAGGGGAGAAACAATTGCCATCTGCGCGTAAATGACGGACTGGTCTTGCAGACGGCAATGTTCAGGGCGCGATAAATCGCGCCCTTACGCGCAATCACTTGCGCCAGACCAGACTGGTTAGCATGACCGGCCAGCTTATCTCAAGGTTTGACAAACTTCAGGATGAACTGGTCGGTCTTGCCGCGAATGCTGGCGTCGAAGACCGGCGCAGAGTGCGAATCGTTCGCGTTGTGTAGCGCGTCGCTACTGTCGCTCAAGCTGAAGCCTGCGGCGGTCACTTCGGCCTTGACCGTTTCCGGGTCGATGCGGTGCAGGGTCTTGGTATCATCGGCGCCGCGACCGGCTGCGGTGGCGTGATCAATCACGATATACGTGCCGCCAGACTTCAACGCCTCAAACACACGCTTGTTGAAGTCCTTTATTCCGGCGTCGGTCAGAGAATTGCGGATGTCGTGGTAGTTACCCGAGGTCCACACCACATCTACCGGCTGCGACAGGCCCAGAGCGCGATCGGTGTAAGACAGAGGCAACACCGTGACGTTGCCGTAGTGCGCATCGGCGGCAATGGCGTTGGCCGCCGCCGTCGGATCTGGCCCATTCGGACGAGGCGGCGGGGTGAGTGCATAAACATGCCCTTTTGGCCCGGCGAGCACGCTCAGCAGACGGGTGTAATAGCCGCCGCCGGGTATCAATTCGACGATTTGCAGCTCCGGCCTGATACCGGCGAAAGCAAGCGTTTCTGTCGGCTTGCGGTTCGCATCGCGCTCAGTGTCCGCAGCGGGACGGGCCTTGTCGGCCACCGTGGCGGATACTGCTGCCGGAACGTCCACAGCCAGGCAAGGTGCGGACAGGCAGGCGGCCAACACTGCGGCGGCGAAAATCATCTTGGGGGTACGCGTACACATGGGATGTGCTCCTTTACAGTAACCAGTTGACTCAAGCCGCCAGGGTCGCGCTGTCGATCACGAAGCGGTACTTGATGTCGCTTTTGAGCATCCGCTCATAGGCGATGTTGATTTGGTCGGCGCGGATCAGTTCGATGTCGGCGACGATGCCGTGCTCGGCGCAGAAATCGAGCATTTCCTGTGTTTCGGGAATGCCGCCGATCAGCGAACCGGCAATCGCCCGGCGCTTGAAGATGAGGTTGAAAACGCCGGGCGCGGGGTGCGGCGTGGGTGGTGCGCCCACCAGCGTCAACGTGCCGTCACGTTTCAACAGACCCAGGAAAACGTCGAGATCATGTGGCGCCGCAACGGTGTCCAGGATGAGATCGAAACTCTTGGCGTGCGCCGCCATCTCTCCGGTATTGCGCGAGACGACCACTTCATCCGCACCCAGCGCCCGTGCCGCTTCGCGCTTGGAATCGGACGTGGTAAACGCGACGACGTGTGCGCCCATCGCATGCGCCAGTTTGATGCCCATGTGGCCCAGACCGCCGATGCCGACCACGCCGACCTTCTTGCCCGGCCCGGTGTTCCAGTGCCGCAACGGCGAGTAGGTGGTAATGCCCGCGCACAGCAACGGAGCCACAGCGGCAAGCTGTTCCACCGGGTGGCGGACGCGCAACACGAAACGCTCATGTACGACGATTTTTTGCGAGTAGCCGCCCAACGTCCAACCCGGTTCATCCGGCGTCGGGCCGTTGTAGGTTCCAACCATGCCGTCGCAGTAGTTTTCCAGCCCCGCCTCGCATTCCGGACAGTGCTTGCAGCTATCGACGATGCAGCCGATGCCGACCAGATCTCCCACCTTGAAACCTGACACCTGCGCGCCGACAGCGGAAACGCGCCCGACAATTTCATGACCAGGAACGCATGGAAAACGAGTTCCCGCCCATTCGGCGCGCACCTGATGCAAATCCGAGTGGCAGATGCCGCAGTACGCAATGTCGATCTGCACGTCGTGCGCGCCCGGCGCGCGGCGGGTGATGCGCAACGGCTCAAGGGGTTTGTCGCCCGCATGGGCGCCATAGGCATTTACGAGCATCGGAGTCTCTCCTTTTAATGGCAAAGCTAAAACCGCCGAAAAATCGGCAGCGCCTTAAAAGATGAAGTGTACGCCACATTTTCCGTGGAAGCATAGCCGATGTCGAGATAATCATGGCAAGCGCATTTGCCCTCTGAGAATCGAGCTGATACCCGACTGGTAGTGCCGTTGTCGGGAGCGCCGGGCACTAGAGCATGCTTCATTTATACAGAACCGTATCCAGCATGTGGTAGATAGTTGGCACATTAGTCATGGGAGACGATATCCAAGATTTCACCGACGCGCCGCCAAGTGCTTTCATGATCACGCTTTTGGGCCTCTCGCATCCAGTGCTTGAGCTTGGAG
>WRKX01000130.1 GCA_009777925.1 Betaproteobacteria bacterium
TGCGCGCGAGCGGCCATCCGCGCACGCGGCGCGCATCTGATCTTCCTACCTCCCTACAGCCCTGATCTCAATCCGATCGAACAACTCTTCTCCAAGCTCAAGCACTGGATGCGAGAGGCCCAAAAGCGTGATCATGAAAGCACTTGGCGGCGCGTCGGTGAAATATTGGATATCGTCTCCCATGACGAATGTGCCAACTATCTACGACATGCCGGATACGGTTCTGTCTAAATGAAGCATGCTCTAGAGCAGTTTTGATTTAAGCGCGTACACTTTTTCTCCAAGTTGAAAGCAATCATGGCGTGGTCAGCCCTCTCCCGCTTGCGGGAGAGGGTGGCCGAAGGCCGGGAGAGGGTACGTAAAATGTATTCACTTGAGCCGAAACCGCTCTAATAACCCATTTAAGCGACTACCAACCCGCGCATAAAAATCTCTTTATTTGCGGGAAGCGTTATATATCGCGCAATTCCCGAAAAAAATACTCAATCCTGACACGCCTCGCCATACATGGGCGTAGCGCGTCATCTTTGAAAAACCGCCCGGCTTACTTCGCCATCTGTCTTTCCTTCAACTCCTCCAGTGTCTTGCAGTCAATGCAAAGGGTAGCGGTAGGCCGCGCTTCCAGACGCTTGATGCCGATCTCCACGCCGCACTTGTCGCAATAGCCATAGTCGCCGGACTCAATTCGCGCCAGCGTTTCATTGATCTTCTTGATTAATTTCCGCTCCCGGTCACGGTTGCGCAACTCGACGGCAATGTCCGTCTCCTGACTGGCGCGGTCATTAGGATCGGCAAATACCGTAGCTTCGTCCTGCATGGTATGCACGGTACGCTCAATATCTTCGCCCAAATCCTTTTTAATGCTCTCCAGAATAGCGCGAAAATGCTGAAGTTGCGCCGGACTCATATAGGCTTCACCGGCTTTGGACACATAGGGGGAAAAGCGCCGTTGTGACAGTTCTTCTTCCATTTGGATGTAGCTCCTTTCAGAAAAACCCGTTTAATAACAGAAAGCGCCCGCATTGGCAAACCCGGCTTTGCCGGAATGCCCCAACCTACTGATTGTCAAGAGCTTTCCTGCCTGCCCTGGAGTCCACAACCAGCGTGTATAGTCTGCGGCTGTCGGCGCGCAGGACATTAAAACGCAAGCCCTCAATCTCCACGGTTTCGTTGCGCTTGGGAACTCGCCCCAAACGACGCAGAATCAGACCGCCGATGGTGTCAAAGGTTTCGCTCGGAAAATTCGTACCGAAGACAGCGTTAAAGTCGTCAATCTCGGCTCTGGCCTTGACCCGGTAAAGCCCTGTGGCATCCTGCCGGATGTTATCGTGCGCCTCATCGAAGTCATATTCATCCTCGATGTCGCCCACAATCTGCTCCAGTACATCTTCAATCGTTACCAACCCGGCGACGCCGCCGTATTCATCCACCACAATCGCCATATGGTTGCGCGAGGCGCGAAATTCCCGCAGAAGCACATTCAGCCGCTTGGCTTCGGGCACAAACACGGCAGGGCGCAGCCAGTCCCGCAGGGCGAATTCCGGTTCTGTCTGCAAACGCAGCAGATCCTTGGCAAGAAGAATTCCCTGGATATTATCCCGGTCGCCATCCACGACCGGGAAACGCGAATGCGCGGCCTGAATAACAAATGGCAGAATTTCGGTCAGCGGCTCGTGCAGATCAATGACATCCATCTGGGCGCGCGGCACAAGCACATCGGTGACCCGCGTTTCCGAGGCGGCAAGCGCGCCTTCGATGATGGAAAGGGCGTCCGCGTCCATCAGGTGCTTGTCAAAAGCGGAGCGCAGCAACAAAAGCATCTGTTCCCTGGTCTCCGGCTCCCGCAGCAACATGGTGGAGACGCGTTCAAAAAGTCTCAGGATGCTCATGACGATTCTGCCAAACAATAAGGATCGGGAAAACCCAGCGCCTCCAGAATTTCCCGCTCCCGCGTTTCCATGATTTCGGCTTCGGCAACATTTTCGTGATTATAGCCTTGCAGGTGCAAGACGCCATGCACAGTCAGATGCGCGTAATGCGCTTCCAGCGATTTTTTCTGCTCGACCGCTTCACGCTCGACCACTGCCGGACAAAGCGCCAGATCGCCCGCAATTTCCGAGGGCAGCCCATAGGGAAAGGATAAAACATTGGTCGGATAATCCCTGCCCCGATACTGAAGGTTCAATTGCCGCCCTTCTTCAGCGGAAACAAGGCGAATGGTCACTTCACCCCGGCGGGCTTCAGACAAAGCCGCCTTCGCCCAGGCGCGAAAACGCTCGCGTCCGGGCAGATTTTCCGCCGCAACATCCTGGGCGGCAAACTGCACCACAAGCGCCAATTTCCTCATCCCTCCGCTCCTTCATAGGCCGCGACAATACGGGCAACAAGGGGATGACGCACCACATCTTCCCGGCCAAAGCGCACATACGCGATACCCTGCACCTCACTTAACTTTTCCAGCGCGTCCGTAAGGCCGCTTTGCTGCCCACGCGGCAGGTCAACCTGGGAAGGGTCGCCGGTAATGACCGCCTTTGCGCCGATGCCGATCCGGGTCAGAAACATTTTCATCTGTTCCGGGGTGGTATTTTGCGCTTCATCCAGAATCACAAAAGCACGATTCAAAGTGCGCCCGCGCATAAAAGCGAGCGGCGCGATTTCCAACGCGCCTTTTTCAAACAGGCGGGAAACCTTGTCGAAGCCCATCAGGTCATAGAGCGCGTCATACAGGGGGCGCAGATACGGATCAACCTTTTGCGCCAAATCGCCGGGGAGAAACCCCAGACGCTCGCCCGCCTCAACCGCGGGGCGGGTCAAAATGATGCGCTCGACCAGTTCGCGCTCGAAGGCGTCCACCGCGCTGGCAACCGCCAGATAGGTTTTACCTGTCCCAGCCGGGCCGAAGCCGAAAACAATATCCCGCGCCTGAATCTGGCACAGATACTTGATCTGGTTCGGGGTGCGCCCTCGTAAATCGCTCTTACGAGTCAACAGGCGCGGCGCTTCGCCGTCCGGCTTCCGAGTCTGTAGCTCACTCTGGCGCATCATGCCTATTTCAAGCAAGCCCAGTTGGATGTCGTCAATGGAAACAGGCGCTGCGGCGCGTTCGTGGAAATAGCGCAACGCCAAAAGCGCCTGTGCCGCATTTTCGCCGCGCGCGGAAAAATGCTCTCCGCGTCTGGCAAGGGCAACATTCAGCGCGGCTTCTATCTGGCGCAAATTTTCATCCAGCGGGCCGCACAGATTGGCAAGCCTCACCGCGTCGCCCGGTAAGGTCAGATGCGGAACCGCCATCGGATTATCGGCCTCTGTCCGGGTTTCTACTCTGGCATGCACGCTCTTCACTCCCGGATAATGATTTCGCCACGCAGGGAATGGGGAAGCGCGGCGGTAATTTTGACCCGCGCAAAATGCCCTATCTGGCGCGGATTGCCGACAAAATTGACAACCCGGTTATTGTCAGTGCGCCCGGCAAGTTCGGCGGGATTTTTTCTGGACACCCCTTCGACCAGCACCCGCTGCACACTGCCCAGCATTGCGTCGGAAATGGCTTTTGCGCCCTCCTCAATTTTCTTTTGCAGGAGAGTTAAACGCGCCGATTTGGTTGCGGCGGGCGTGTCATCCGCCATCTCCGCCGCCGGAGTGCCGGGACGGGGACTGAACAAAAAGGAAAAGGAAGCGTCAAAGCCCACTTCGTCAATCAACGCCATAGTACTGGCAAAATCCGCCTCGGTTTCGCCGGGAAAACCAACGATGAAATCGGAAGATACGCAAATATCAGGCCGCGCCGCGCGCAATTTGCGGACAACCGCCTTGTATTCAAGCGCGGTATAACCCCTCTTCATCGCCGCCAATATCCGGTCGGAACCGGATTGCACCGGCAGATGCAAATGCGAGACCAGCTTGGGAACGCGCCGGTAGGCATCAATCAGGCGTTCCGTCATTTCGCGCGGATGGGAGGTGGTATAGCGAATGCGCTCGATGCCGGCAATTTCCGCCACACATTCGATCAGCATTGCCAGATCAGCCTCGCATTGCTCGTCCATCACGCCTTGATAGGCATTAACGTTTTGCCCCAGCAGCACCACTTCCTTGACCCTCACCGCCGCGAGCGCGGAAATTTCCGCTAAAACGTCTTTAAAGGGACGGGAAATTTCGCCGCCGCGTGTATAAGGAATGATGCAGAAGGTGCAGAATTTGGAGCAGCCTTCCATCACCGAAACAAAAGCGGAAGCGCCTTTCACCTCGGCTGCGGGCAGGGCGTCGAACTTTTCGATTTCCGGGAAAGAAACATCCACCGCCGGTTTGCCGCTGGCGCGGCGCTGCGCGATCAACTGCGGCAGTCGATGCAGGGTTTGCGGGCCGAACACCAGATCAACATAAGGGGCGCGGGCGACAATCGCCTCGCCTTCCTGACTGGCGACACAACCACCAACCCCGATAATGAGATCAGGATTTTTCTGCTTCAGGTGTTTTAAGCGGCCAAGGTCGTGAAAAACCTTTTCCTGCGCTTTCTCGCGCACGGAACAGGTGTTAAGCAGGATGACATCCGCCAGGGCAGGATCGCCGGTACGGGCAAAAGGTTCGGTTGCGGCAAGCACATCCACCATTTTGTCCGAATCATACTCATTCATCTGACACCCGAAAGTGCGGATGAACACGCGGCGAGCGCAATCCTCGCCATTTATGGCGAGGTGAGTGCGACAGTTGTTTTGTAGAGCCGAAGGCTCGTTAACCTGTGTCGAGGAATCCCCGGCCTTGAGACCGGGGCGACTCAACCACTTTTTAGACATGGGAGAACACGGAACAAACAGCGAAAAAAATCATTGGCACAAAAGAGCGCATAAACGCAAGGAAAACAACCGGCGCGTCAAGGGACTCCTGCCTGGGCAATTTCCGCCCGCGTCAGAACCCAGATGCGCCAGGCATTGCCCATATTATCCAGTTGATAGCGCACCCTTACATGCCTCTCAGTCATCATCACCGGCAGAACAATCCGGTTTTGTTCATTTCTGATCTGTAGGCCGGGCGCAGTGCGAAGAGGTCTGCCATTTATCAGCACCATTCCGTTTTCCGGCGGCCCGGCAAGCACGCCAAGCTCGGTTCCGGCGGGAAACATCCGGTTCACGGAAGAATTCTCTCCTGCCGGATAGCCATACTCAGGAGGATACGTATAGGAATCATCAGGCGGCGCATCAATCACTGACCCAAGGATTGATGTGACGATGTTGGTGATAAGGGCGGTGGCAAAGCTGGAAAGTGGCATACACAAAATTATAAAGGAATCAACACAAGGTTGACCGACTTTCGCGCCCCTCCTATAATCCGCCGCCTCTTTTGTGCTTCTTGCGCCACATATATACAATAGCGTCAGGGTGATGTAGCTCAGATGGTTAGAGCGACGGATTCATAACCCGTAGGTCGGCGGTTCGATCCCGCCCATCACCACCAAAGTACCCCCTGATGCACCTGTCCCATAACGCTCCATAACACCCAGAAAACCCAGATAAACCAAGGCTTCTGGGCTTTTTTTGTCCGTTCCCTGCTCATTTTTCGTCCCATAAAGCCCCAAGAATGTTTTTGCAATCCGGGGGTATTTATTCACCCGGCAATTAAGGGTTGCATCATATTTGCCATTTCGGCCCATATGGGGCATGCCTTGAAAAGTCAAACCTTAATTGCCGGTTCAATAGGGGTACACTTTTGGGATGTTACCCCTAAGTGCTTATCCGTAAATAGCGGTTTCCTGTCGCCAGCAGATCAGTGCCGCTGCCAGTGACAGCAGAGCCTCAAAGGAAGCGGCAGATTTCTCATAACGTACCATGAGTTTGCGAAAGCGATTGATCCAACTGTGACTTCTTTCGACGACCCAGCGTCGTGGCCTGGCTTGTGGCCCATGATTTCGTTCAAGCCCTTCTTGCTTGCGGCTGCGCATATGCGCGATCAAACCACGTTGGCTTATGGCCTGCTGTGCCGGTTGGCCTACATAGGCCGCATCCGCGC
>WRKX01000131.1 GCA_009777925.1 Betaproteobacteria bacterium
GGCAACGCCCAACGTGGCAGCGATGGCCATCATCGTCATGCCCTGCCGATGCAGCCGCACCGCCTGTTTGCGTCTCTCATGCTGTGCTTCGCGCGACAGCCTGCGACCATCTTCTTTGTCCATTTCACTTATCTGGGGATGATGTAAAATTATTCAATACTTAGTAGCCGGGTCTATATATAGTTCATATGTGTTTTGTAGATTAAAACGGAAAACCAACGAAATGTCAAGCTCCCTTCAGGTTGGAATAATCGCTAGAATCTCCATTCTCTTTCCTTCAAAAACGTTTTTGCTCAATGACTGATACCTTGGTTTTGCCCGTCTCCGGGATGCGTTGCGCCGCCTGCGCGACCCGCCTGGAAAAAGCCCTGAACGCACAACCGGGAGTTGCGGCAAACGTCAACTTCGCTACTGAGGCAGCGCACTTGACGCTTTCTTCTGAAGCAGGCGCGGCAGAAGCCGTAAAAGCCATTCTGGACGCCGGCTTTTCCGTCACCGCGCAAACACTGGAGGTACTGGTATCCGGGATGCGTTGCGCCGCCTGCGCGACCCGACTGGAGAAAGCTCTAAACGCGCTGCCGGGCGTAACTGCAAGTGTCAACTTCGCTACTGAAAAAGCACGCGCGCGGTGGACGCCGGGACTCACGGATACGGCGCAAATCGTAGCCGCCATTCAGGAAGCGGGTTTTTCGGCCAGTCTGCCGGAAAAAAAACACGCGCCGGAAGATGAAAGGCGAAAAAATCTCTGGCGCGCGGAGTTGCGTCTGTTCTTCATCGCGCTTTTCCTCACCCTGCCCCTCATGGGGCAAATGCTGTTCATGCTGGACGGTTCGCACCGCGAATTACCGCGCTTCCTCCAGCTTTTTCTCGCCACGCCGGTGCAGTTCTGGATCGGCGCAAGGTTTTATCGCGGCGCCTGGCAATCTTTACGGCACGGCAGCGCGAACATGGATGTATTAGTCGCGTTGGGCACTTCCGCCGCCTGGGGATTTTCCGCCTTTGTGACTATCGCGGGGCTGCATAATCAACATGTTTATTTTGAAGGCAGCGCGGCGGTTATCACTTTGGTGCTGCTGGGCAGGATTATGGAATCCCGCGCCAAAGCCCGCGCCGCCGGGGCGCTGGAATCCCTGATCCGCCTGCAACCGCGCTATGCCTCTATCGAAGAAAATGGCGAGATGAAAGAAGTGCCGGTGGAAACGCTCCTGCCGGGCGATATTTTTCTGGTTCGCCCCGGCGAGTCCGTGCCGGTAGACGGCGAGGTGCTGGAAGGCGTCTCCACGCTTGACGAAGCCATGTTGACCGGAGAAAGCCAGCCTGTCCTGAAAGAAGCGGGTAAGCGCGTTTTTGCCGCTACCCGCAACCATGACGGAATGCTGCGTTGCCGCGCCACGGGCGTGGGCGAGGCGACCATGCTTGCCCACATCATCCGCATGGTCGCGGAGGCGCAAGGCTCCAAAGCGCCGGTGCAACGGCTGGTTGACAAGGTTGCGGCCATTTTCGTACCCGTAGTCTCTGCCATTGCTCTCATTGCTTTCGGGCTGCATCTGGCGTTTGGCAACGATTTTGCGACTGCGTTGATTGCCGCCGTTTCCGTGCTGGTCATCGCTTGTCCCTGCGCCTTGGGATTGGCTACGCCCACCGCCCTGATGGTGGGTATCGGACGCGGCAGCGAGGCGGGCATTCTGATTCGCAACGCTGAAGTTCTGGAGCGGGTGGAAAAGCTGAACACGCTCGCGTTCGACAAAACCGGCACCCTGACCCTGGGCAAACCGGAAGTATCCGAAATTCTGCCGCTCGCGCCGGATTTAAGCCGCGAGCGTCTTGTTCTGCTGGCTGCCGCGCTGGAGCGCGGCTCTGAACATCCGCTTGCTCGCGCCATTTATGCATTATGCAAGGATGAGGCAGTTATCCCGACCGCTACCGCTTTCCGGGCGCATCCCGGCCTAGGTGTGGAAGGCGAGGTAGAAGGCGTATCTCTGCGCCTAGGCGCGCCGCGCTGGGCGTTGGGAGAGCCTTTCTCCCTTCTCCCACTTGCGGGAGAAGGAAATGCTCAAGGCAAAACACTGGCGATGCTGGCGGAAAGCACGCCGGACGGAGTACGGGCGTTAGGGTTGTTCACCCTGACTGACCCGATAAGGCCCGGCGTTACCGAGGTTCTTGCCCGCCTGAAAAAAGCAGGCGTTCGCTGCCTCATGCTGACCGGCGATAACCATGCTGCCGCTGCCGACCTTGCTTTCAGGCTCGGCATGGAAGACTTCTGGGCGGAAATCCTGCCTGCCGACAAGGCGGCAGCAATTGGTGAGCTAAAAAAGGCAGGAACAGGGCTGGTCGGCATGGCGGGGGATGGCATCAACGATGCGCCCGCGCTGGCAGCTTCCGATGTCAGTTTCGCCATGGGCGCGGGTTCGGACGCAGCCATCGAAACGGCGGACATTGTTTTAATGCGAAACGAACCACAATCTATTGTTGACGCTTTGTCTCTTTCCCGCGCCACGCTTGGCAAAATCCGCCAGAATCTTTTTCTGGCGTTCATTTACAACATTATCGGCATTCCACTTGCCGCAAGCGGCCTTTTGAGTCCGGTCATTGCGGGCGCGGCCATGGCCGCTTCTTCCGTATCCGTCGTCAGCAATTCCCTGCTCCTGCGTCGCTGGCGACCGGGGAAAAACTGAGGCCGTTCGGGTTTCGGGCAGGCACAGAGACTCCGGTACAGCCGACTTTCCGCGCTGGCGCATGATTCATCATGTTTGGGTGTGATTTATCGGTCTTGCAGACGGCAAGTCTTACAGACGACAATATTTGGGCGCGATAAATCGCGCCCCTACATTTGCCGGAAACGTTAATGTCTTCGTGCAGACTCCGATCCATCCGCCATTCCAGCGCAAGCGTGAATGAAGAGTGGGTTAACCCGGTAGCTTGGGCTTCGCTGCACTTTACCGCAACCTATCTATCGAGATGTGATTTGTTCGTAGGGGCGCGATTTATCGCGCCCTGAACATTGCCGTCTGCAAGACCGATAAATCGCGCTCCTACATTTGCCGGAAACGCCAATGTCTTCGCGCAGACTTCAATCCATATGTTTATTCACCCGGCAATTAAGGGTTGCATCATATTTGCCATTTCGGCCCATATGGGGCGTGCCTCGAAAAGTCAAACCTTAATTGCCAGTTCAATAGTCTATACATCACCAAGCGGGAGAGGATACAAAATCATCAAGCCGCAGCCAACGCCTGCTCCAGATCGGCGATCAGGTCGTCCTTGTGCTCAATGCCAATGGATAGACGGATCATGTCCTCGGAAACTCCGGCCCTCGCCAATTCTTCCGGGGAAAGCTGGCGGTGCGTCGTAGAGGCGGGATGGCAGGCCAGACTCTTGCAATCTCCGATGTTGACCAGGCGGATAAAGAGTTGCAGCGCGTCCTGAAAGGCTATGCCACTGGCCTTGCCGCCCTTGACGCCGAACGTGAGAATGCCGGAAGCGCGGCCCTGCATGTATTTTTGAGCCAGATGGTAGTCGGGATGGTTTTCCAGCCCCGCATACTTGACCCAACTGACTTTGGGATGCCCTGCCAGATACCGCGCTATGGCAAGCGTGTTTTCACAAGTGCGTTCCATACGTAGCGCCAGCGTTTCTATCCCCTGCAAGATCAGAAAAGCGTTGAAGGGACTGATTGCCGCGCCCATGTTTCTGAGCGGAATGACGCGGGCGCGGCCGATATACGCGGCGGCTCCCAGGGCTTCTGTATAAACCATGCCGTGATAGGCCGGATCAGGCTCGTTCAGGCAGCGGAATTTTTCCGGGTGTTCCGCCCAGGGGAAACGCCCGCTGTCGACAATAATGCCGCCGACCGAGTTGCCATGCCCGCCCAGATATTTGGTCAATGCGTGGATGACGATGTCCGCGCCGTGCTCGAAAGGACGGCACAGGAAAGGCGAAGGCACGGTATTGTCCACGATCAGCGGCACATGATGCCGCTGGGCAATCGCGGCGAGCGCGGCAAGATCGGTAATATTGCCCAGCGGGTTACCGATGGCTTCGCAAAAAATGGCCTTGGTGCGCGCGTCAATATGCTCTTCAAAGCTGGCGGGATCATGTGGGTCGGCAAAGCTGACAGACACGCCGTAGCTCGGCAGGGTATGGGCGAACAGGGTATAAGTTCCGCCATACAGGGTGGAGGAAGTCACGATGTTGTCGCCCGCCTGGGCAATGGTCTGGATGGCGGCGGTGATCGCGGCCATGCCGGAAGCAAGCGCCAGGGAAGCAAGCCCGCCTTCCAGTTCAGCCAGGCGCTTTTCCAGCACATCCTGAGTGGGGTTCATGATGCGGGTATAGATGTTGCCCGGAACCTTGAGGTCGAACAAATCCGCGCCATGCTGCGAATTGTCGAAGGCGTAGGATGTCGTTTGATATACCGGCACCGCAACCGCGCGGGTGTTCGGGTCGGGGCTATAGCCGCCATGTACGGCAATGGTTTCCTGATGCATGATTAATTATTCCAGGGTGAGTTTTAAACGTCAAACAGCAGCGTTGACAGATAGCGTTCGCCGGTGTCCGGGAGGATGACGACAATGGTTTTCCCCCGGTTTTCCGGGCGCAGGGCTATCTCTTTTGCTGCCCACGCCGCCGCCCCGGAGGAAATTCCGACCAGGAGACCTTCCGCGCGCGCAATTTCCCGCCCCGTCTTGAACGCATCCTCATTTTGCACGGTGACGATCTCATCGTAAATAGCTATGTTCAGCACTTGCGGGACAAAGCCCGCGCCGATACCCTGTATTTTGTGCGGGCCTGCGCGTCCTTCCGACAGAACGGGCGAATCGGCAGGTTCGACCGCCACGATTTTGAGATTGGGATTCTTTTCTTTCAGAAATTCTCCCGCGCCGGTAATGGTGCCCCCGGTTCCGATGCCGGAGACGAAAATATCAATCTTCCCACCGGTGTCCTCCCAGATTTCGGGGCCGGTGGTTTCCCGATGGATCTTCGGGTTCGCGGGATTGTCGAACTGGGCCGACATGAACGAGTCCGGTATCTCGGCCGCCAGTTCCTCGGCTCTGGCGATTGCGCCCTTCATGCCCCTGGCCCCTTCCGTCAGCACGAGTTCCGCGCCATAGGCGGCAAGCAGCTTGCGGCGCTCGATACTCATGGTTTCCGGCATGGTCAGTATAACGCGGTAGCCTCTGGCGGTGGCGACAGAGGCAAGGCCGATGCCGGTATTGCCACTGGTGGGCTCGATGATGACGGCTCCCGGCTTCAGCTTTCCGCTCTGTTCCGCATTCTGGATCATGGCCCACGCAATGCGGTCTTTTACACTGCCCGCCGGATTAAAGTACTCCAGCTTTGCGACGAGCGCTGCATCCAGCTTGTGCGCCTGTGCGTACCTGCCAAGCGAGAGCAGCGGAGTTTTTCCGATCAGGTCGGTGAGGTCATTTGCGATTCCTGGCATGGCAGTTCTCCTATAAAACATACGGATTTGATATGTTTATTATATATGCCCCGCAATCCTTGTCAACCACCTGTATAAGATATGTTACTGACTTTCAGACTTGTCCGGTTTTTATAGTACTTCCCGTAATTAACTGGACTCTTGAATAATTTGTTCGATGGAATATTGTTGTTTGTTTTGCCATGTACGTTTGATGTTTGCCCATAGCTTTTCGATGGGGTTTAGATGCGGTGAATATGGAGGCAGGAATAGCATCCGATGCCCTGCTTCATGTATGAGTTGCATTGTTGAACGTGATCGGTGGAACGCGGCGTTGTCAGGGATGATGATGGAAGGTTGTGTTAGCTCGGGCAACAGGAAATGTTTGAGCCATTCGTTGAATAGAATGGTATTGCATGTACCTTCAAA
>WRKX01000132.1 GCA_009777925.1 Betaproteobacteria bacterium
TGATTCTCAGGAAGCTGCGGCTTCTTTTTGCCCTTATTTTTACCGGATTGCTTGCTACGCGGCAACGCTTCAATCTGAAAATTTTGCCCATTTGTCAGAGCAATTTCGCAAAATAAACTATTGTTCAAGGGCGACTAGAGCATTTTTGATTTAATCCTAGACATTTTCTGTAATATATTCCTTGTCATAACTTCTTTTTATCGAAATGATATGTCCACGATTAAATAGAAAATGCTCTAGTCTATTTGGATGAGACCGGATTTGCGCCGATAACTTACCGTCCTTATGCGCGAGCGCCAAAAAGCCAAAAGGTTATTGGTTACCGGACAGCCGTCCAGCGACCACGGACTAGCCTCCTGGGCGCATATCGTCAAAAGCGCCGCGCCTCTGCTGAAGTAACATGTAATACCGTTCCATTCAACGAATGGCTAAAAAATTGCCTGCTGCCAGAGCTAACAAAGCCTTCTCTCATCATCCTTGACAGCGCCGCATCACCGATCACGTTCAACCATGCAACTCATACATAAAGCAGGACATCGGATGTTATTCCAGCCTCCATATTCTCTGCATCTAAACCACATCGAAAAGCTATGGGCAAACATCAAACGAACATGGTAAAACAAACAACAAGCTTCAATTGAACAAATTATTCAGAAGTCAGGTTAATTACGGGAAGCACTATAGCTACGCTTCACCCCAACTTCCAAGGCTACGCTGTACCGGATGAGGGGCGGGAAAGCTACCCGTTTGGGCTGCCGAGGGAGTGGGTTCAGAAATCTATATTCTCCACGAAGTTAATTTCACTGCCCATGTTGACATAGCCGATCAATTGGACAGTGTCCAGAGCTTTCGTAGTGGGCAGAGTGTTGCCATAGTAGGCGTCCGCATAGTCGTCGTTACCCAGCCACGACTCGATGTTGTAATCCATCGTGAAGTAATCCGCACCGGTCAGCCTAGAAGCAATGTTAGCAGGGGTTGGTAGTAAGCGCACGCCGGGACTTAGGGACGGGGCCATCACATCATAATCACCCACCAGATTGTCATGGCCCAAGCCAATGATGTGACCAATTTCGTGAATGAACACGGTAAGCAAATCTATATTGCCAATGGCGGCGCTGCCGGGCAGAGCCTTGAATCCGGTGTAGGCGCTTCCCGTGAATTCCTCATGGCTATAAGGCGTGGAGTCCACGAACCATTTACTACCGAAGATACTACCGAAGACGGTAGTGTACGAGAAGATAATTTGCTGGCCGATGGTTATTGCTAATACGTCCCGACCGTATTGGTTCAGGAAGTCGACGCTGAATTTGATGCCGTCCAACTGCTCTGCCTTCGCGCCGACATCGAGCCAGTATTGGCAGGCGGCAGGAAAGAGATATTGAAGGGCATCCTCAGACAAAATGAGTTGTGTTTCTTTGGGGAGTGGCGGGGAGATATAGAGATCTGCATCCACCAGCGTGGTCAAAACACTATCCAGATTGGCTTGGGCAGTCGACAGGCTCGTGTTGGTATAACTCACCGTTGCCAACCAATCCTTTGTGACATGACCCATCTCATTGGCGCCAGCATTGGCATAAGCAACTATCTCCGACGCGGTGTCCAAGGCAGCAGTAAAAGCCTGCGCTGCCGTCGTCTTGTTGTTGATAGTGGTTAAGTCTGTACCCTGAGCGCCACCCAAAATTGCATAGGCCGCGTTGCCAACAGTCACCCAGCCTGCATTCATCTGTGCTTCCCAATAGTTCCAGCCCTCATCGTCAGGCAGACGACCAAACAGATTCTTGTAAATCGTTTCGATGATCTCTACGCCGCTCTTCCCAGCATAATCGCTCAGATATTCTTCGGATTGGGCAAACAGGTCAAGGAGGTCCTGATCGGGGCCGGAATAGTTTCGCCAATAATCATAACCTTCCTTATCCGCAGGACGGTTGAAGAAGGCTATGTAAGCTCTCTGGATGAATTGAGATGAAGCCATGCTGAAATAATCCTTTTAAAACTGAATGCCGCAACCATGACAAACAAACAATTTGACTATAGCACAGCAATATGGCGTTTGGTGAAGAGCAATCTGCCGAACCGATTCCATACTTTATCACGTTTACCGTCCCGGCAAAACGCCGCGATACAATGCATATTTTGTATCATGCGGCGCATCTATAAGAAAAATCTATCCCTCTGTTTTTTGTTCCAGATAGAATCCCCGTTTCCTGTTTTGCGTGGGTTTTGCGAGGATCAATCTATGCGCTTTCATTTTCCTGTCATTATTATTGATGAAGATTTCCGTTCCGAGAACGCTTCCGGTCTGGGAATCAGGGTTCTGGCCGGGGCGATTGAGCGGGAAGGCATGGAAGTGCTCGGCGTAACCAGTTACGGCGACATGAGTTCGTTCGCCCAGCAACAGAGCCGCGCTTCCGCGTTCATCCTCTCCATTGATGACGAGGAGCTTGTGCAGGAGCCGGAGGAAAGCATTGCTGAGCTTCGCTCTTTCGTTCAGGAAATTCGCCTGCGAAATGCGGATATTCCCATTTTCCTGCACGGAGAAACCCGCACTTCCAGCCATATTCCGCACGATGTGCTGCGTGAGTTGCATGGCTTCATCCACATGTACGAAGACACGCCGGAATTCATCGCCCGTTATGTGGCGCGGGAAGCGCGCGCTTATCTGGACGCACTGCCGCCGCCTTTTTTCCGGGCGCTTACCCATTATGCGGCAGACGGTTCCTACTCCTGGCATTGTCCCGGTCATTCCGGCGGCGTCGCTTTCCTGAAAAGCCCGGTCGGGCAGATGTTCCACCAGTTTTTCGGCGAAAACATGCTACGCGCCGACGTGTGCAACGCCGTGGAAGAGCTGGGGCAACTCCTGGATCATACCGGCCCGGTCGCCGCTTCCGAGCATAACGCGGCGCGGATTTTCAACTGCGACCATCTTTATTTCGTAACCAACGGCACTTCCACTTCCAACAAGATCGTCTGGCATTCCGTGGTCGCGCCCGGCGACATCGTGATCGTAGACAGGAATTGCCACAAGTCGGTGCTGCATTCGATCATCATGACCGGCGCAATCCCGGTGTTTTTGATGCCGACCAGGAATCATTACGGGATCATCGGACCTATTCCGCAAGAGGAATTCCGCTGGGAAAACATCGTGAAGAAAATCATGGCGCATCCCTTCGCCAGAGAAGCGAAGGGCAAGCCGCGCGTACTCACTATTACCCAGTCTACCTATGACGGCATTTTGTATAACGTGGAGGCTATCAAGGCGGAGCTGGACGGCAAGGTGGGAAACCTGCATTTTGACGAAGCCTGGCTGCCACATGCGGCCTTTCACGATTTTTATGGCGACTATCACGCCATCGGCGCGGATCGCCCTCGGTGCAAGGAATCCATGATTTTTGCCACCCAATCCACCCACAAGCTGCTGGCTGGCTTGTCGCAGGCGTCGCAAATTCTGGTGCAGGACGCCGAGAGACTTCAGCTTGACCGCAATGTTTTCAATGAAGCCTATCTCATGCACACTTCGACTTCGCCGCAATACGCGATCATCGCTTCCTGCGATGTCGCTGCGGCGATGATGGAAGAACCCGGCGGCAGGGTGCTGGTGGAAGAATCAATTACGGAGGCGCTCAATTTTCGCCGCGCCATGCGCAAGGTGGAGCAGGACTGGGCGAAAAACCAGGACAAGCAGTGGTGGTTCAAGGTCTGGGGGCCGGACGATCTTTCCGACGAAGACATTGAAGAGCGGGAAGCCTGGATGTTGAAGCCCGGCGATCGCTGGCACGGTTTTGGCAGGCTGGCGGAAGGCTTCAACATGCTCGACCCGATCAAGGCGACCATTATCACGCCAGGTCTGGACGTAAGCGGGGAATTTGCCGAGCGCGGCATTCCGGCGGCCATTGTCACCAAATATCTTGCCGAACACGGCGTTATTGTTGAGAAATGCGGTCTTTATTCCTTCTTTATCATGTTTACCATCGGAATTACCAAGGGGCGCTGGAATACCCTCGTGACCGCCTTGCAGCAATTTAAGGACGACTATGACCGCAACCAGCCTCTCTGGAAGGTGTTGCCGGAGTTCGTGGCGAAATATCCGCGCTATGAGCGGGTCGGGCTAAGAGACCTGTGCGAACAGATTCACCGGGTTTACAAGGAAAATGACGTAGCGAGGCTGACCACGGAAATGTACGTCTCCAACATGGAGCCTGCCATGCGTCCGGCAGACGCCTTTGCCAAAATGTCGCACCGGGAAATCGAGCGTCTGCCGATCAACGATCTGGAAGGGCGCATAACCGCTGTGCTGCTCACCCCCTACCCGCCCGGCATCCCGCTCCTGATTCCCGGCGAGCGGTTCAATCGCACCATTGTTCGTTATATCGAATTTGCGCGTGATTTCAATCGCGCCTATCCCGGCTTTGAAACCGATGTGCACGGTCTCGTAAAAGGCGAGGATGGGTGCTATTATGTAGATTGCGTAACTGGTCATCCTTAGAAGATTCCGCAATGAAAATATCGCCCAAGCCGCCGGAGCAAAATATGTCCGACGATGAATCTCTGCTGGAAGAAGTATGCGACCTTGACCTGATCTTCAGGGAGGAATACTCGCATGACGTACAGGTGCAAGCCAGGTCCCTCAAGAAGTGGAACGACCAGTTGGTATATCCTTCCTTAAGCGACCAGGTCGTGCCGCGCTTTGTCACGGCAGGGCAGGCCCGCTCCCGGCAGTTGTCCCCTGAATCCAGACACTCGTTTTTCTCCAGCAGCATTCTGGATGATCTTCATGCGCAATCCGACGCTATCCTGAGCGAACAGGAACGGCAGCAGCAGGAAATATTGCGGATGAAGGCGCAGTTTGACGCTTCCTTTCGCCGTCTCTTTGCCTTTCTGGACGAGCTGACCCGACAGCTCAATATCCTGAAGCCGGCCATTCCCCGCGTCTACCAGCTCACCGGTGAGCATGAATTCAAAAATCTTGTCTGGCAGGAAGGGCGCGTGGATTACCGCAGCGACAACCTGGCCGCTACCGCCGAACTGGAGAGCGTAACCCTTACCTACCGGCTGGCAAGCGAAGACCCGCCGCTTTATCTGGAGAGGGAAAGCGATTTTGTTGATTCGCTTTACCGACGGTTGTTCGACCACGGGCTGCAAGTTGATATTGAGAAAAGATACGATGAGCGCCGGGCGCTAAAAAAGGCGCGCTTTACGGTTCAGCCGGAAATCAAGACACAGGTGCGTTGGCTGGGCAACCCTGAAGACGGCAGGCTGCGTTGTGAAACGAATAACCTTGAGCGATTTGGGCGTCTTACCTGGCTGCTTCCTGCCGACGCGCCAATGGATATGCGTTTTCTGGACGAATTCGGGCGGCTAATATTGGGTCAGGAACACGATTTTCCCTACATCCTGAATCGGACTCCGTGAATCTCTTGGTTTAGAGCGGTTTTGGTTCGAGTGAGTACATACTCGACTTATGAAAATCTCTCCGGCATTAAGTGCTTATCCGTAAATAGCATTTTCCTGTTGCCAGCAGATCAGTGCCGCTGCCAGTGATAGCAAAGCCTCAAAGGAGGCGGCAGATTTCTCATAACGTACCATGAGTTTGCGAAAACGATTGAGCCAACTGTGACTTCGTTCGACGACCCAGCGTCGTGGCTTGGCTTGTGGCCCATGATTGCGTTCAAGCCCTTCTTGCTTGCGGCTGCGCACATGCGCGATCAAACCCCGTTGGCTTATAGCCTGCTGTGCCGGTTGGCCTACATAGGCCGCATCCGCGCACAAGTGTTGC
>WRKX01000133.1 GCA_009777925.1 Betaproteobacteria bacterium
CGTCGAAAGAAGTCACAGTTGGATCAATCGCTTTCGCAAACTCATGGTACGTTATGAGAAATCTGCCGCCTCCTTTGAGGCTTTGCTGTCACTGGCAGCAGCACTGATCTGCTGGCGACAGGAAACCGCTATTTACGGATAAGCACTAAATTAAAACCGCTCTGACGCAGGGGCGAAAGGAACAAGGAAGGGATTTGCATCCCCTCCCTTGTTGCTACGGTTGAAACCCCGGCCTGAAGGGCGGGGTTTCAAACCGGAGTTAGTTTTACGATGAACCGTGCTTATTCATTTTGCAGCGAATAGTCCACGGTCTGGGAAAACTCGAAGCTCCGCGCGCGTAGAACTTCCGGCAGGGGCGTTGTGCGCACGGCGCGCGTAAACTTGGCAAGCGCGTCCTCATCCAGCAGGTTGCTGCCGGATGAAGTTGCCAGTTCCACCCGAGGCGCGGCAAAACCGGGCAGCCAGACCAGCCGGGTTATCACCTTGCCGGTAATACCCCGCGACCGCGCCATTCGCGGGTAGCCTCGTTCGCCCTTCATTGCCCTTGTGAGCGCCCACTTGTATTCTTCAAGCTCCGAATTCCCTGTCTCTGTCCCTGTATTTCCTGTCCCTGCGTGTTCCGCAAATCCTTCCTGGCTTACGCTACCCGCTTCCAGGCTCCGGGATGAGAAAAACGTAGCGGATTCCGCTGCCTCTATCAGGCTCGTCTCTGTCTGGCTTGTCTCTGCCGGAGGTACTACCTTTGGTGCTTCGACCACTGGCTGTACCGTTCGAGGCGTTTTGGGCACGGCTTTTTCTTCTTGCCTGATAGCCCGCGCAGGTGGTGCTTCCGGCACAGACGAAATTTCCGGAAGAGCCACAGCGGCGCTCTGAAGCAACCGCGCCTCCATTTTGACGGCATTGCCCAGGTCGCTCTTTTTACTCTCCGTCACTATTGGAGACAATACGGAAAAAGCTATTCCGTGCGCCAGCACCGAATAAAAAACCGCCTGCCGGATGGAGAAACAGCGCAATGAATCCATCACCCGCCATTCCGCAAAACACGGGCAACGTCTTTCTGCCCGCTATCTTTCTGTCCCGCGCCTTCTCCAGGCAAATCCTGGTTTTCTCCCAGCGGAGCGGTTACGATCAGTTTGCCGCCCGTCCAGACAATCCGACTTTCCAGATTCTCAATCCGAATGCCATTTACGCGCAATTCGCCAATTCGCAGAATCCCCTCCACTTCGCCGGCAAAGGCGGGGCCGGAAGACGACGCTTCCTCTGCCCCTGTCTTGTCTGCCTCTTCTTCCCGCGCGCTCTGCGCCCCCATGTCCCAGTAACGATCCACATCCAACTGATTCAGGGATGCCTGGAAAGACAAGCGTAGCGGCAAGGTCGTTTGCCAGGCAAAATCAAGGCGGCTGTCCGCCTGGGAAATCTGCCATTTCCCGGAAGAAGCCCCTTCCGGCAACAGGATTGCAAAATTTCCTTGCAGGCGCGTATCCAGCGCCTCTTTCAATCTCCCGCCTGCCGCTTTTGCCTCAACCGTAAACGCCTCCACGCCAAGCCGCATTCCTCCATCATCGCGCCTCTGAAGCACAAAGGGCAGAACAAGCCTGCCGCTCAGATTGCTCTCCTGCCACTTCCCCGCAAAAGTCGCCTCCAGCGCGTCACCCTGCCAGTTGCCGCCTGCGCCTGTCAACGCGCCCAGTTTTGCTTCAAGGGAAAAATCCGGGTCTTTTTTGCCGGATTCTTCCGGCCTCCATGCCAACCGCAACGCCCCGCCCTGTGCCGAGCCGCCTTCCTGCCGCCAGGTGAATTCATCCAGTTCCAGAACTGCGGCAAGCCTGCCTGCGTAATGCCCTTCCAGTTTCAGGCCGCTCATGGATAGCGCAAGCGCGCCCCAATCGACAACAACTTGTCGGGCGCTCCAATCCAGTTTCGCTTTTTCTTCCCCCGGCGCTTTCGAGCTTAAACGCGGCGCGTCCAGGCGCAAGGTTTTTGTCGCTCCGTCAATCCGATATCGAGCATCCAACTTTAACGCCATTCCTTCCAGCGGAGCTGACGCAATTTTGCCGCCCATCTCCAGCCCGCCTTCCGCCGCCAGTCCCATCGCGTCGGAACGCAGATACACATCTTCCAACAGAAAACGCTGCCCGCTCGCTACCTCATGCCAGGAGAGCCTGCCTCCCAGCAATGCCAGCTTGCCGATTGCCAAATCCAGCGGTTTCTGGTCGCTTTCTTCATCCTTGCTAAAGAGATCATCGAAATTAGTCGAGCCATCCGCGTTGCGCTCGGCGAACAGGGCAAAATCCCGCGCCTCAACCTGATTGACGGAAATTCTGCCTCCAAGGAGAGGCAGAATTTCCAACGCGCCGCGCAATTGTCCGATTTGCAGGAATTCCCCTTCTCCATTCGGGCCGGAGAGACGCGCATCGTTTATTTCCACCGCCAGCCTGGGCAGGATTTTCAGGCGTAGCGCCCCCTTTATCTCAAGCGCGCGTCCCGTCTTAGCCTGAGCTTCGGCAACTATGCGCTCCTTCAATGCCTCCCCATCGAAACCGATGAAGCAAACGGCAAGAAAGGCGAGGAAGACAAGGCACATCGTGCCTAAAAGCGCTTTTCGGATGCGTGGCATTTTCACATTTCCTGCTGTCAAATCCGTAGGCACAATGTTGGGGTTCGCGTTTCGCTTACCCCAACCTATGGATTGCGAGGGAGAGGGGAACAGGTTTTACGGACACGTAGCGTCTGTGGGTATGCCATTCCGAGTGACCGTCCGCTCCGCCAACATGGAATAATAGGGATCACAGGCAGGAGACACGCCTAAAGTATGCGCCGTCAAGGGTTTGCCCAAAACTTCCCTGCCCGTTTCATCCAGAGCCGCCACCTTATACTGGTAGCTCGTTTTTTCTTCCAGGCCATCGTCCACATAAGCGGTATCGGTAAAACCTTCCGGCGTGACCGACAAAAAGGCAGGCTTGCCTTTCGGCTCAGAACTTGGCGTCAGGCGATATACCTGATAGGCCACCGCCTCCGGCACCGCTTTCCATACCAGAAGCGCCTGGCTGCTGCTGACATCCAGAACCCGCGCCACAGGCGCGGTCACTCTGACCTTGCGCGCGGGCGCTTTTGCCACAGGCGCGTCTTCTACGCCCTCGGCCTCATCCGTATCCGCCGCCGCAAGGGGTAATGCCGCTGCCTCACCGGCAGGTACAAAATCTTCCACTTCGTCATCCAGACCGCCTGAATTGGCAAGCGCCTGCGCCATGCGCCAGACCGCCGCTATCTGCAAACCCTCTTTGGTCGCATAGCGTCCCACCTGGCGACTCGTCATATCGTTGTACCCCCACCAATCCCAACAGCCATTTGGATTCATGGGCAGAATCGCGGAAGAGGCTGCTTGCGGAAACAGGATGACCAGACGGTTTTGTTCCGCCCATTCGTTATAGCCCGCGCCTTTCACGAAATCCATGTTGATTTTCCCGGCATATTGCTTGCAACCATGAAACGCGATGTGCAACCGGCAGGCTTCGCCCTGCATACAGGTACTGGGCGCGTAGAGATAACCTTCTTCGGCCATTGAAATTTTGCCCGGCTCGATTTCCTCGCCATCGTCGATGGTATAGAAAACCTGACTGAAGGAAATAAGCTCTCCTTTCAGGCGATTGCTGGCGGTACGCTGCATCGGGCCATAGAAAAATTGCAGCGCCATGCCTGCCGCGTCATAAGGAGTCCTGCCGACAGAGCAGGCATTAATGTAATTGCCGCCCGTCATGTTGCAAACATTACAGGAAGCGCCCGCTTTATCCCTGCCGCTCGCGCAGGCGGCGGAAATCTGCGCGTGCGCCGCAGGCAATTCACGTTTATGGAAAATTTGATGCGCCGGTAAAAACGCGCGGTAATAGGTTTCCAATGCCTCGCTGACCGGTCTTTTTACAATGCCATCGTTGTAACCGTGGAAAATCCAGACCTTTTGCCGCGCCAATTCGTCCAGCGAATCAATCGCCCCTCCCGCTGCCCAACGCCTCGTTGTGTCCTGCATCAAACGCTGATCAGCTTCCGTAATGGCTTTGGCCGGGAACATCGGATCACCCTGCATACAGCGGGCGATGGCGTTTGTTACGCCAGCGCCGCGCCAGGAATCCTCACCCGCGCAAAAATAAGGGCCGCCCGCCGTCACCGCAACGCCCCTGATAGAGGCCGAATGCGCGACTGCCATTTGCGTCGCCATGAAAGCGCCGGAAGAAATGCCGGAAACCGTCGTCTCCCGCAAATCCAGATTCAGTCTGGGCAAAAACCCCTCCGCCCGCGCTTCTCCCGCTCCTGGCAGGGCAAGCCAGGATAGCGCCAATGCAGCCACAAACAACGCAACCCCCGAAAACAGCGACGCGCCGCTTTTTCGTGATAAGGCTTTCGGGTAGAAAGCAGCCATAATATTTTCCTCCTTCATGGAATTGTGTCGGCAAAATGTCTTCCGCAGATTTTTTCGGACTCTTCAGTCATGCCGCAATGGTAGATTATTCTCCGGGTCAGCGCGTTCAGCAGCAAAGCTCACGCCAGCGCCTGCCCTGTAAGACGTTCGCAGGCTTCCCTGTACTTGGCGCTTGTTTTGGCGATTATTTCTGTGGGCAGTCTGGGGCCGGGGGCTTTTTTGTCCCAGGCAAGCGTTTCCAGATAATCGCGCACGAACTGTTTATCAAAACTGGGGGGATTGACGCCTTCCCGGTAGGTATCCACCGACCAGAAACGGGAAGAATCAGGAGTCAGAGCTTCGTCAATCAGATGTAGCTGTCCGCCCGCATCCACCCCGAATTCAAATTTGGTATCGGCAATCAGAATACCGCGCGTGAGCGCGTATTGGGCCGCTTCCCGATATAACGCCAGCGCCGCTTCCCGCGCCTCATTGCACAGGCGCGCGCCGTCCGCGACGCTTTTCGCGCACAGCGTTTCTGCTTCGGAAAAGGAAATATTTTCATCATGCGCGCCACCTTCCGCCTTGGTTGCCGGGGTGAACAGCGCCTCCGGCAGACGCGCCGCCAGTTTCAATCCGGGAGGCAGGGGTACGCCGCAAACCGCGCCTGTCTGACAATAATCCTTCCAGCCGGAGCCGATCAGATAGCCGCGTACCACCGCCTCAATCGGCAGAGGACAGAGACGCTTTACCACCACCGCGCGCCCTGCCACCTGCTCTGCCTCTTCCGGCGCGACCACGGATTCAGGTAGAATGCCGGTCAATTGATTGGGCAGGATATGCGCGAGTTTTTTAAACCAGAAATCCGCCAGCGCCGTCAACACCCGTCCTTTGTGCGGAATAGGGTCAGGCAGGATGACATCAAAGGCGGAAAGGCGGTCGCTCGTCACAATCAGGAGCTTGTCACCGCCTACGGCGTAAATATCGCGGACCTTGCCTCTTGAGAGCAGAGGCAGACTTTGAATGGCAGACTGAAACAATGGCGCAGGAAAAGACATATAAAAAAACCCGCATGCAAAATCAACACTGCATTATAGAGGCTTACAAGGGCAAAGATCGGAAACATTTACTGAAGTCAACCTATTATTCACCAGGCCATTAAGTATTGAATATTATGCGGCATATTTGGTTTTAGGATCATTGAAATAAGATTGGACGCGATCAGGGTGTTGGGTGAGCATGTTCATGTGGTTTTCGGTAGCGAGTTTGAGTTTGTCTTT
>WRKX01000134.1 GCA_009777925.1 Betaproteobacteria bacterium
GTCCAGAACCTCCAAAAATCATGCGACAACTTCAGTAAAGCAAAATGAATGCCAACTATACAATTGTACTAACAACAGTAAATTTATTCGCGGGAAGTACTATAACCCAAACAGCCGCCCAAAGGTGTCGTGCGAGGGAATACCCGCTTTCAGCTTGAGGTAGCCTCGCAGCCAGTCGAGTTTTTCTTTCGCCCACAGCTCGATCTCAACGAAGGCGTCGGCTCCAACCAGCACCGCATTGACGGCCACTACCAGTAACTCAACAAGATCTTGCTTAACCTTCCCCGTTTGTCTCGGGTCGCTGATCGATACGAATACGTCCGCCAGACGCAGTTTGCCTTCCGTCTTCATGGAACACTCCAAAAAGACAGAAAACTACACAAATCAATCCCCTGTGAACAGCCCCCTCCTAACCCATTGATCGTAAACGGGTATTTCAGAGAGTCGGCAACAAGGGCATTCATGCGATTGCCCTGCAATGGATTGCTTTGGACGGGAATAGACAAGAAAAAGTCCAGAATCCTTGATTCTCTGAGACTTTCTGGATTGTATCGGACAGGGTTGAATGATAATATGGTGGCCAGTCGCGGAATCGAACCACGGACACGCGGATTTTCAGTCCGCTGCTCTACCAACTGAGCTAACTGGCCGGAAAAGAGGGCGCATTATAGGAAGGTATGGCGCAAAGGTCAAAGATTTTTACGGGATACTGCAAGCATCAGCGTTTTTCCAGCGCGGCAATGCGCTCTTCCAGCGGCGGATGGGAGGCAAACAGGGCAGACAGTTTGCCGCCGGAAATCCCCAATGCCTGCATACTCTCCGGCAATTGGCCGGTAGAGAGCGACTTCAGCTTGCGAAGCGCGGCGATCATCGAACGCTGTTGCCCAAGATATTGGGCGCTGCCCGCGTCGGCGCGAAATTCGCGTTGGCGGGAAAACCAGGCCACAATGGCGCTGGCAAGGAAGGCAAGCACCATTTGCATGATGAACACAGTTATGTAGTAGCCAGCGCCTACGCCGCGCTCGGTCTTGAATACTGCCTTGTCAATCACGTAGCCGATAACCCTCGCCAGGAAGAACACAAAGGTATTGACCACGCCCTGAATCAGGGTCAACGTCACCATGTCGCCATTGGCGACGTGCGCGATTTCATGCCCCAGCACGGCCTCCACTTCGTTCCTGTCCATTCTGGCAAGAAGCCCGGTGGAAACCGCGACCAGCGCGGCATTCCGGTTTGCGCCGGTGGCAAAGGCGTTGGCCTCGCCTTCATAAATGCCGACTTCCGGCATTCCGATATTGGCGCGACGGGCAAGCCGCTCCACAGTCTGATAAATCCAGGCTTCATCACTGTTCCTGGCCTGCGCGCCGATTATCCGCACCCCCATCGTGTGTTTGGCCATGGTTTTCGAGAGCAAAAGCGAAATGAATGCGCCGCCAAATCCAAATATCGCGGAAAATACAAACAGCATCGAGAAGTTCAAATCTTCCTGCGTGAAAAACCGATCCACGCCCAGGAGACTGGCCACCACAAACAACACCGCCATGACCGCTATATTGGTCAAGACCAGCAAAAACACTCGTTTCATAAGATTTCCTTCTGATGGTTCAATGGACTGGATATATCCAGACCTTGACTATATGGCGTATCCGGCGTTCTTTTCAAGCCCTGCTCTTTAGAGCGATTTCGGTTCAGGTCAGTTGCAATTCTCTGAATTGTTTTATTGCCGCGCCAGGAGCAGCGTAACCTGGGCTGCAATGGCTTCGTTCCGTCCCAGATACCCCAGGTTTTCGTTGGTTTTACCCTTGATGTTGACGCAATCTTCCGTTAACTCCAGATCGGCTGCCAGAGTGGCGCGAATGGCAGGCATATAAGGCGCAAGCCTCGGTTTCTGGGCGATGATGGTCGCGTCGACATTAACTGGATGAAAGCCTAAGTCATGAACTTTCAGCAGCGCGGCGCGCAACAGGCAGCGGCTATCAGCGCCCTGAAAAGCGGGGTCGGTATCGGGGAAATGAGCGCCGATGTCGCCCAACCCCGCCGCGCCCAGAAGCGCGTCGGTGACGGCGTGCAGCAGCACATCCGCGTCGGAATGTCCCAAAAGCCCTTTCTCAAAAGGGATTTCCACGCCGCCAAGCATGAATTTGCGCCCCGCTACCAGAGCATGTACATCGTAGCCTTGCCCTACCCGGAATTCAGTTTCAGCCATGCTTTATCCTCTCGCTATCTATCAGTCCAAATAGTGGGCGCAAAATCAATTCCGCCAGCGCCAGATCTTCGGGATAGGTGACTTTCAAATTGCTGATGTTACTTGCTACCAAACGGGGCGCAAAGCCTGCCGCCTCGATTGCGCTTGCTTCATCGGTCGTATTCGGAAATGCCGCCAGCGCCTCGACCAGCATTCTGTAGCGGAACATTTGCGGGGTTTGCGCCTGCCAAAGTCCGGCGCGAGGCACTGTTTCCAGAACGGCTGCTTTGCCGTTGTCGCGCTTTATGGTATCCGTCAGCGGTACGGCGAGCAGGCCGCCAACATCATCGTTGCCTACTTTTGAAATCAGGTAGTCAAGCAGGGCGTAAGAAAGGCAGGGACGCGCTGCGTCATGCACCAAAACCCAATCATCCGGCGCGATGGCTGATTGGGCGGCATCCAGCCCGTTACGCACGGACTCCGCGCGGGTTTTTCCGCCGCAAAACAGCACTTTCAGGTTTGCTCCGAGCATAAGCCATGACTCATGCCATTCAGGTTTGTCCCAATGTGGATCATCGGGCGCAAGCACTACCCGGACGGAAGCAATGGCGGGATGATTGCACAGGGTAGCCAGACTGTACCAGATCAGGGGACGCCCCATGAGAGGCAAATATTGCTTGGGGACATTCGCGGAAAAACGCGCCCCGCTGCCGGCGGCGGGAACGATGGCGTGATAAGCCGGGCTGAGCTGGGCGGACTTCATCAGGGAACCATATTTCAGGATGCGCCGGACAGTTCAAGTTTATCGTTAGATTCTGATTCGTCCAGCCAGGAAATAGCCGCCTCCGGCGCGTCGAACACTTCAATGTCAGCGCTGACGAAATTTTGCGTAAGCCAGGCGCTCCAGGAAACCAACTGGCTGTCGCTGATTACGGCGATACGGCGAAAATCCAGGGCGTGCTCGTGGGTAAAGCGCATATCTTCCCAGGCGACATCAAGCGTCATACCGGACATTTCGCGCAGATCAAAGCAGAGGTCTACAGGACCTTTAAAGCGGATGGTGTAATTGACCTCCTCTTCAAACTCCTGAAAATCCTCCAGGGTGAATTCCCCATACACATTGACGCTGACGCGCCCGGCTTTCTGGTCAATGACGATCATGGACATACTCCGAAAGTGACGACAAAGCTCATAGTTTACCGTCTTCACCTGCATAAAGGTTCGTAACGAAAAAATCGGGGATGGTTTTTGCCATCCCCAGACTACTTTCGACTTTAACAGGCGTTGCGCTAAATCAGCGGCTCGCGGTCGGAATTGATTTTTCCAGTAACCGCCGGTAGAACTCATGGAAATGCTGCATACCGTCTTCCATAGGGCTTTGATAGGGTCCGAACTCGTTTCGTCCCTCAGATTCCAGCGCCATACGGCCTCTATCCATGCGTTCGCCGATATCGTCATCTTCGATTGCGGTTTCCATGTACGCGGCCTGTTCCGCTTCGATGAATTCGCGCTCGAAATTGATGATCTCTTCCGGGTAATAGAATTCCACCAGATTCAGGGTTTTGTGCAAGCCTTGCGGCCATACCGTGGAAACCACCAGGGTTCCCGGATACCATTCGAGCATGATATTAGGGTAATAGGTGAGCCAGACCGCGCCTTGCGGCAGAGTCTGGCCTTGATCGCCATAGTATTCGCGCACGACATTATGCCAACGCTCATAAATGGGCGAGCCTGATTTTGTGAGTGCGCTGATGCCTACTTTCTGCACGGAGTACCATTCCGCAAACTGCCAGGAAAGATCATCGCAGGTAACGAAATTGCCCAGGCCCGGATGGTAGGGTACGACGTGGTAATCTTCCAGATAGACCTCGATAAAGGTTTTCCAGTTGTAATTGCATTCGTGCAGTTCTACTTTGTCGAGTTTGTAGTCGGAAAAGTCAAATGCGGATGAGAGTTGCATTCCCGCAAGATCAGCATTGGCGGAACGCGGACCCTGGAAAAGAAGGCCGTTCCAGTTTTCCAGCTTTTTCCGCTCAAAATTGAGGCAGGGATTGCCTGGGAAATGCGGCGCGCCTATCAATTCGCCGGCGGTATCGTAAGTCCAGCGGTGAACCGGGCAGACGATGCTCTTATCCAGACGCCCCGAACCCTGCAACATGATGGCCTGCCGGTGGCAGCAGACGTTGGACATCAGCCAGTGGTTGTTATTCTGGTTCAGGATGAGGCGACCGTGGTCGAGCCATTCAAGTGAGCGATAATCGCCGTGCGAAGCTGCCATCAAGGCATGTCCGACGTAACCGGGGCCGGCATTGAAGAGCAGTTTTTTCTCCAGGGCATAAATTTCCGAATTGAAATACCAATCTATCGGCAATTGGGAATGCGCGGGAGACAGCCGGATCTGCTCAGCCATGTCAGTCATGTCACACCTCCAACAAATTCAGGTTTATCGGAAAACAATCATTTTACTGCCGGATGGCAAAGTTCAGGAATTTTCCCTGCGCGTCATAGATTGGCGGCGAACAGGGCGAACCCCAACATTGTGCCGAGAGCGCAGCTCTCGACCAGACCGGCATGGGGGAAATGCCGGTAGAGGAAGCCAAGCGGCGGCATGGGTCAAGCCGAGTGCAGGGCGTTATTTTTACTCCGCCGCCAAGCTGAAGATGGCGACTGCCTTAAAAGAGGCAATGGCAGATCGGTGCTTGCGCCTGCACGCTGGCAATGCAGCCTTGCGTGCGGGTTTGCACTCGGTCAGAAGGGTTGCAGGCCCTACCGGCATCCCAAGACTGGTGGCGGAGCGGGACGATTCCGGTCAAGCCGACCGCTTCTGGGCAATTGCGCTTGTGGTTACTTCCGCCCGATTCAATTCCTGCACGCGCATGGCTTGCAGGGCGTCGTACCTCAGGACGAACGCCTTCAGGCTCTGTTCGCTTACCGTCGGAGCCTGCCAGGGATCTGGACGGCGTTCGGCGCGAAACCGGGCAGCGGGCGTCTATTTTGTCGGTCTTGCTTCGTGCCAGACAAGAGTTCGCAAACGATTTGATTTGATACGGATTAATGACGCTGATCATGTGGCCAGTGTTGGCCATATATTCGGCAATGGCTTCCCAGCCCGGTAGATTGGGGTGAGCGGAACGCGAACCCCAAGGGTGTATAAATCGAACTGTGTCAATTTGGTTTGTTTCATAACTCATTTAGCGGAATTTTGTCTTCGCCGAAGACGATTTGAAAAACCTGCAAAGCTGGCTTCCAGGGATGAATCGTCTTCCACTTGTCAGCGCATTGCCGTATTGCCAGACACATCGCCTTGAACACGCTTTCGTCATTAGAGCATGCTTCATTTATACAGAACCGTATCCAGCATGTGGTAGATAGTTGGCACATTAGTCATGGGAGACGATATCCAAGATTTCACCGACGCGCCGCCAAGTGCTTTCATGATCACGCTTTTGGGCCTCTCGCATCCAGTGCTTGAGCTTGGAG
>WRKX01000135.1 GCA_009777925.1 Betaproteobacteria bacterium
AGCCTCTGCCTTGCTGCCGCCATTGGCCACAAAATCCAAAACCAGGCAACGAAAATCTTTGCTATAAGCCATGTCCGGAACCTCCAAAAATCATGCGACAACTTCAGTAAAGCAAAATGAATGCCAACTATACAATTGTACTAAAAACAGTAAATTTATTCGCGGAAATCACTATAGATCTGTTGGGTTTTGCCGCTGCACAGAGCAGCATCACCCTCTCTGATATACGTCTTAGCGATGGCAGCGACTTGTACTTCGACCATATTGCCCACGATGACGCCGCCACCGGCCGCTTTACGACCCAGCCGTTGAACGATGCGCCCGTTGCTCCCGCCGGTCATAGCGTCAGCGCGGAGACTGGTCAGCCCTACACCTTTGATCCGCTTGCGGAACAGGAGACTCCGATTCCTGATCCCTGTGCTCTGATTCCTGCTTCCAAGGCGCAACCTTGAAAAGTAGCAGCATGCCCGGAACGGCGAGAAAGAAGCAGAGCCAGAAGAAGTTGAACCATCCGCCCATGTTCTCCACCAGCCATCCGGCGCTGGCATTGACGAGGGTGCGCGGCACGGCCATCAGGCTGGTAAAGAGCGCAAGCTGGGTGGCGACATAAGCCGGGTGAGTCGCGCGCGCCATGAAGGCGACAAAGGCGGCGGTTCCCAATCCGACCCCCAGGTATTCAAAAGCGACGACCAGCGCCAAGGCGAGAAGCGCCATGAAATCCGTTTTGACTTGCTCATTGATCCCGTCGATCAGACCTTTCAAGTCCGTGCTCTTCAACGTGTCGGTAAAGATCTCGCCGTAATGTTCCGTCAGGCTTTGTCCGTCTAGGGTGATGTCGAACACTCTCCAGGTGTGCTCATCCCTATCCTGCGATGCCGCCTGATCCTCCACCTCGGATGAAGAGAAGAAGATGAGCGAGGCCAAGGGGCTTTTCTTTTTGATGTTGGATCTTTTCTCCAACGAGTAATCGACCGTGATCGCCTGCGCGCCTGCCCGACTCAGCACCGTTCTGACGACGGCCCCCGCAGGTTCGGTCTCCAGCGTGTTGACCTCGACATCCCAGTCGCAGTGCTGGAAGACCGAACCCGCCCAATCGCGCACGAGTTGGGCATGAAAGGCGTCGGTCAGCCTTTTTTTCTGCTCTTCGGAGGCGTCTTTCCAATCGTGCCCCAGCGTGAGGCGGGTTATGCGGTTGAAGTCGAAGTAACGCCGTAGTGCGTTATCCACCAGGATGCGCGCGTTCCTCTCGCTGTCCGCCAGAACCGCTCTGTTGGCGCACACGCTGGCAAAGGCATCTCGGGTGACCGCTTGCACGAAAACATCGGGCGGCAACTTGGCGTGTTCCTTCGGCGCAACGAACGGAGGCCCTACCGAGGCCAGGAAGACGAAGCCGAGAATACTGACGATTTGCACCACGCCGAACAGCCACAAGGCGCGGTTGATGCCCAATCGGATCATCCAGATGCCGCCGACGATTCCGCCGATCACCGAAGGCCACAGCCCCGCGTTCTTGGCAACGATGCCGATTTCGGTGTTGCTGAAACCCATGTCCAGGTAAAACGGCGTGGCAAGCGCCGTGCAGAGCGAGTCGCCCAGCTTGTACAGAAAGATGAAAAGCAGCACCAGCAACGCGGACTGCACCCCGTGACGGCTGAAAAATTCGACGAAAGGTTCCACCACGGCGGCGCGCAAGGTACGGGGCGTCCCCACCGCTACCGTCGGCTCCCTCACGAGCAGGGTCATGAGGAGGCCGGGCAGCATGAAGGCGGCGGTGATGGCAAACACCCAGCTCCACGGCATCTTGTCGGCCAGAATCAGCGACAGGGAACCCGGAACCAGGCCCGCGATGCGATAGGCGTTGACGTGGATGGCGTTGCCGAGCCCCAGTTCGGCATCCGGCAGGATTTCTCGGCGGAAAGCATCGAGCGCGATGTCCTGTGTGGCCGAGAGAAAGGCGATCACGGTGGCCAATATGAACACCTGCCAGGGAAACCCTTGAAGGGGCACGCTGGCCTGGCCCAACCAGGCGATGGAGGCAATCAGCCCGATCTGCGTCACCAACATCCAACTGCGTCGGCGTCCCAGCCAGGGCACGATGTTGTAGCGGTCGAGCACCGGCGCCCACAGGAACTTCCAGGTGTAGGGGAACTGCGCCAGGGCAAAGATACTGATGACCGTCAGCGGCACATTCTCATTCTTCAGCCACGCCGGAACCAACTGGAACAACAGAAAGAGCGGCATGCCGGAAGCAAACCCGGTGAAAATGCAAGTCAGCATGCGCCGGTTGAAGATGGCGCGCAGCCAGGTTGAGGAGGATGTCGTCTGGGTCACAAGGGTTGTCCGGTAAAATTTCTCGGATTATCCCAGATGAAACCGGAGAGAGGGGCGGCGCGAAAAGTCCAATGGTCTCGCTTCGCTTCCTTGTCCGGTCGTGTTCATGCAGACTCTTTCTCGCCGCCCAATGTCTCCAGCAACGTCGGCAGGAAACGAACGAACTCGCCCGTCATCAAGGCAAATTCGGCATTGAAAATCTCTTCAGCATTTTCCACCCCTTCCAGCTCTTCCTTCAGCACGTCCAGAAATTCCAGACGCTTGATCTCTCCCCGGTCGGTCAGGACAAAAGAAAGGCGGTCATCAGAGGTCAGCGCAAGACGGGTTGGAAACTTACCCGCCTCCAGATGGGCGCGAATCTCCGGCAGGGTTTCATCGCGCAGGGAATGGCGCACATAGCGCACCGTAGAGTGTTCGCCCGCTGCGGATTTCAGCTCGCAATCCCGATCAATGGTAAACCCGACAGGCGCTTCTCCGGCCAACAGCCATTCCGTCATCGCCGAAGCAGGCGAAATGCGTGTGGATAAAAGGGCGCAGGGAAAATCGTCCAGACAATTGCCCAATGCCTCCAATACCTCCTCCGCCTTACCAGAACTTGCCGCATCCACGCCCAGCCAGCCACGCGCCGGGTCTATCCATACCAGCGTCCTGCGCCGACAGGTAAAGGCGCGCGGCAAAAGTTCGTCCCGAACCTGATCCTGCAAATCCCTCAATGCCTTACGCCCCGGCATAAAACCCTGCTCCTGGGCGATTTTTTCCGCCCGCGCGCGGGTTTCCTGGCGCACGACCAGCGAAGGCAAAAGCCTGGTTTCCGTCTCCAGCGCAAGCAACCATTGTCCGCCGATAACATGTACCAACGCCTCCGGGTTCTGCTCAGGGCGAGGCGAAACCCAGCCATGGCTTATCGCCTCCAACGCGCCGCAATGCTTGAATTGCCCTCGCAGAAGTTGCGCTTCCAGCGTCTCGACATTCATCTCCCAGGGTACGGGCAAACGGTAAATCTGCAAATTTTTGAACCACATGGTCTATCTCACACTCAACTTTCTGTTTTACGAATGAAAAAAAGGTCCCATACGCCATGTCCCAGGCGAACCCCCCGGTTTTCAAACCTGGTTAGCGGGCGGGAAGAAGGGCGGAGCGCGAAGCTCTCCGCCCCGTTAATGAGCAACGGCTCGACGCTCAAGGTTGCCAGCATGTGTTCGGCGTACTCTTCCCAATCCGTAGCGCAATGCAAATAACCGCCCGCCACAAGGCGGCTTGCCAATAATGCAACAAAAGGCGGCTGAAGCAGGCGGCGCTTGTGATGCCGCTTCTTCGGCCATGGGTCGGGAAAAAAAATATGGACGCCGGACAGACTATTTTCCGGAAGCATGTCCCGCACAACTTCCACCGCGTCGTGCTGCGCTATGCGTACATTTGTCAGCCCCTCTTCCGCAAGCAATTTGCAGAGGTTTCCCACCCCCGGCGTATGTACTTCTACGCCAAGATAATCCTTGTCGGGATTTTCCCGCGCAATTCGCGCCGTAGTATCGCCCATGCCGCAACCGATTTCCAGAATCCTCTTTGCCTCTCTACCGAACAGCAGGGAAAAATCCAGCGCCTCTTTGCGATAGGGAACCCCGATCTTCGGCATCATCTCCTGCAAATAACGCTCCTGCGCGGCGGAAAACCTGCCGCCGCGCCGAACGAAACTGCGAATATGACCATACGTGGGCAAAGCCGCTTCGCCCGTTCCCTCGCCGTCCCTCGTCATTCAGCTTCCGATCATGCCCGCGCGCGGCGAAGAAGGAGAAGCGGAATAAATCTTTTTCGCCATCCGCCCTGCAAGAAAAGCCTCCCTTCCCGCCTCCACCGCCTTTTTCATCGCGGAGGCCATCAAGACCGGGGCTTTAGCGGCGGCAATCGCCGTATTCATCAGCACCCCGTCGCAACCTAATTCCATTGCAATGGTCGCGTCGGAAGCGGTTCCCACCCCGGCATCCACCAGTACAGGAACACCGGCGCGTTGCAGGATAAGAGCAAGATTCCAGGGGTTGACAATACCCATCCCGGAACCGATCAGGGAAGCCAGCGGCATGATAGCGACGCAGCCCATATCCTCCAACATGCGTGCCTGAATCGGATCATCGGCGCAATAGACCATGACCTGAAATCCGTCTTTCACCAGAATTTCAGCGGCCTTCAGGGTTTCCGGCATGTTCGGGAACAATGTTTCCGCGTCGCCCAATACTTCCAGCTTGACGAGCGCATGCCCGTCAAGGAGTTCCCGCGCCAGGCGCAGGGTTCGCACCGCCTCTTCCGCCGTAAAGCAGCCCGCCGTATTGGGCAGGATGGTAAACCGCTCCGGCGGCAGGATATCGAGCAGATTGGGCAAAGCCGGGTCCTGCCCGATATTCATGCGCCGGATAGCCACCGTCACGATGTTCGCGCCGGAAGCCTCGACGGCGGCGCTGGTTTCGGCAAAATCCCGGTATTTGCCGGTGCCGACCAAAAGACGGGAATCGTATGCGCGTCCCGCAATGACAAGTTGATCCATGCAAAATCCTGACAGTTTAAGATAATCTCTTGGTCATTACCCGCCGCCTACCGCAACGACAATTTCCACCGCGTCACCTTCATTAAGCGCCGTCACCGCATAACGGCTTTTAGGCACAACTTCGCCATTCAATCCCACGGCAATGCGCTTGTCCGTGAAATCCAGCGCCTCAAGCAGAAGCGCCACGGTATTGGCGTCAGGAAAATCCCGGCGCTCGCCATTGAAGAGAAGAACAGGCATGACATAATTTCAATCAGATGAAGAATAGAAGAGTTTACCACTCACCACGCTTCCGAACGCAGAAGAATCAGCAACGCGCCGGGCAATCGAATTTGCTCCTTGATGACCGAGCCGATACCCGGCTGGAAGCGCCGTTACCGGAAGCGTCGGAGACAAGCGTGGTCATAGCGGTGCAATATGCCAATCCATTTATCATTCCCGCGTAGGCTGGAATCCATAATGAATGTATCCACCTGAACCGAAACCGTTCTATTTTTTCTCATGTCGCCCGCGCGTGACGAAAAACCGATTGCCCTCGGTTGAGTGAACCTGGGGCAATCGGTCAGACACATCTTTTTTGGAGTTCAGTTTTACAGGCCGTAATGCCCCTCCTCCGGCAACTGAACACCGGCAAGCGTCACGTCTACCCATTCGCCATCGTCCGGCAGATAGTCTTCTTCGGCAAAACCGGAAGATAGCTCCATGAGTCCGTCCAGCGTTTCCCCGGCAGTCTGGACGGTTTCCCCGTTGTTCATCGAATCCA
>WRKX01000136.1 GCA_009777925.1 Betaproteobacteria bacterium
CGACGCTTGAGCATCGCTACTATTCACCCGGCAATTAAGGGTTGCATCATATTTGCCATTTCAGCCCATATGGGGCGTGCCTCGAAAAGTCAAACCTTAATTGCCGGTTCAATATCTTTCGAGCCTCGCCCCCGATGCAGATCGCCTCTTGCGGGCAATCCGCGCTCACTGGAGTATTGAACACGGGTCTCGCGCTTGTCTCCGCCATTTATGGCGGAGACAAGCGCGATAAAGCATAACAGGGAGCCGAAGGCTCCCCAGGACAGTATCAAGGAATCCCCTGCCTTCAGGCAGGGGGGACTCAAAACCGCCTGCACTGGTGCATGGATGTTGTCTTCGCCGACGATCAGATGCGCGCCCGCACCGGACATGCCGCCCACAACCTCGCCGTGCTCAGGCACATCACCCTGAACCTCATCCGCCTTGACCCTACACCACGAAAGGGCGGCATTAAGGCCCGACGCCTCATCGCCGCAACTTCCGATTCCTACCGCGCCCAATTGCTCGAGCTGACATGACTTTCATGCGATTGCCCTGTCAAGGGAAAACAAAATGCGATAGAATGGAAATTATTTTTGTAGAATAGAAGCTTTCTATAGACAGGGCGTAGGCGTTTCAGGTACTCGCCGGCCTTGATTTTTTGCTTTCCAGTAAAGGATATGCCCTTATGGGGTTGTTTGACCACTTCCGTCTGTTTTTCAAGGCTTCGCCAGAAGCAGAGGCGGTGCCTTTTGATCTTGACGACGACCTGCCGCAGGAAGAGCGTCGCCGCCGGGAACGGACAAACCCGCGCGAAGGAACGCGCGTTCTGGTCGTGGATGATTCCCGTACTATCACCAGCGCCCTGAAACGGGTGCTGCGTTCCATTGGTTGTGACGTGGATGAAGCCTTTGACGCCGAGTCCGGGTTAAGGCTGGTACTCCTCAAAAAGCCGGAGCTGATTTTTCTGGACATCGTTCTGCCGGGCATCAACGGCTTTGCGGCGTTGCGCGCGCTCCGCCGCGACGAGCGCACCAAGCATATTCCCATCATCATGATGAGCGGCAATGAGCAGATGACGGAAAAGTTCTTCCAGTCGCATGTCGGCGCCGATGACTTTCTGAAAAAGCCTTTTTCCCGCTACGAAATTTTTGCCCGAATTGAGCGCCTGCTTGACGATGACCAAATCCCCCGCCGCGTAGCAATGCTGTCCAGAATATCCGACGCGGCAGCGCCTGCCCATCAGCCGCCGGTTAACGCCAACCAACTGGCTACCAACCTCTTGCTCGGCAAAGTGGTTCTTCACGAAAACACTTGATTCCTCCTTGCGCTGTTCCGTGACGTGGCGGCGGCGTTGCCGCGCGTCCCCGCGCTGATTTTGCATCCAGCCGATGCCGTTTCTCCCGGAGCCTCTGACCAACCATGAAATCCTTTTCCCGCGCTGCCAGGGTTGCCGAGCAGATTCGCCGCGATCTGGCTCAAATCATCCAAAACGAACTCAAAGACCCGCGTGTCGGCATGATCAGCCTGACCAATGTCGAGCTTACGCCGGATTACGCCCACGCCAGGGTCTTTTTCAGCACTCTGGACATTTCCCACCTGCCCGACATAAGCAGGGGTCTTGCCCGCGCCGCCGGTTTCCTGCGGCACGAGCTGGGGCGGCGCGTGCGCCTGCACACCCTGCCCGAACTGCATTTCATTCACGACGACTCACTGGAGCGCGGTGCCAGCCTCTCCCGCCTGATTGACAAAGCCGCCGCCCTGTCAGGGCCCGATGAGCAATGAGCAAACATCCGGGCAAAAGGTCAGGCAAGGTACGCAAAAACTCCTGTATTTCCGATGTGGATTTGTTTACCCGCTGATGGTGCGGCGCAACAATTGCTGTGATATAAAAAGAAAACAAGGCGTTACCCGGTTTTCCGGGCATTCCTCTCGCTATAATATTGTTTTTTTGTCCTGAGATTTATCATGCCCATTTACGAATACCGCTGCGCCTCTTGCGGCTTTCAAAAAGAGCATTTGCAAAAAGCAAGCGACATCCCCCTGGCAACCTGCCCGCGCTGCGGCAAGGAAAGCTATGCAAGACAACTTTCCGTCGCCGGTTTTCAATTAAAAGGAAGCGGCTGGTACGCGACTGATTTCAAAAATCCAACGCAGAAAAAAACCGCCGCGCTGCCGCCCTGCCAGGGTGGCGATGGCGCCTGCTCCACTGCCGCCTGTTCAGCCGCCGCCAATTGACCCTTTAGACGCAAATCTGTGATTACCTTGAAACCTGCCACCCTCAAGCGTTATTTCATCACCGGCCTCTTGATCTGGATTCCCCTGGTCATCACGGTGTGGGTGCTTTCGCTTATTATCAGCGTGATGGATCAATCGCTCCTCCTGCTGCCGGAGCGGCTGCATCCGACGAACTGGCTTGGTTTCAACATTCCGGGCATGGGTACGGTGCTTACCCTTTTGATCGTGTTCATTTCCGGCGTATTCGCCGCCAATTTCCTGGGGCAGAAATTCGTGCGTTCCTGGGAGCAAATGCTGGCGCGGATTCCTGTGGTCAATTCCCTCTACAACGGGGTCAAACAGGTTTCCGACACGATTTTCTCCCCCACCGGCAACGCTTTTCGCAAGGCGTTATTGGTGCAATACCCCCGCCAGGGTTGCTGGACCATTGCCTTTCTCACCGGCAAACCCGGCGGCGATACAATGCGCCACCTGGGGAAGGATTACATAAGCGTCTACGTTCCTACCACACCCAATCCGACTTCCGGCTTTTTCCTCATGATGAAGGCGGAAGAAGTAACGGAACTCGACATGAGCGTGGACGAAGCCCTGAAATACATCATTTCCATGGGGGTAGTGCCGCCTTCTCCCCGTTTTTTGCAAGACGCCGACCAGCAAGAACCGGCTCTTTCTTCTTCCTTTCTTTCTGGAAACTCCTGATGCGAACCCATTATTGCGGCGAATTGTCCGCTTCTTCCTGTGAGCAGATTGTAACCCTGGCCGGCTGGGCGCATCGCCGCCGCGATCATGGCGGCGTTATCTTCATTGATCTGCGTGATCGGGAAGGATTGGCGCAGATTGTCTGTGACCCTGATCGCCCGGAAACGTTCAAGATCGCCGAATCCGTTCGTAATGAATTCTGTCTGAAAATCACCGGCAAAGTGCGAATGCGCCCGGAAGGTTCCCTAAACCCGCAGATTACTTCCGGCGAAGTGGAAGTGCTGTGTCACGCAATTGAAGTGCTGAACCCTTCCGTCACCCCACCGTTTCAACTGGATGAAGAAAATCTCTCGGAAAACGTGCGCTTAACCCATCGGGTCATTGACTTGCGAAGACCGGAAATGCAGAAAAATCTGCTGCTTCGCTACCGGGTTGCCCGCGCCTTCCGCCGTTTTCTGGACGAGCATGGTTTCATTGACGTGGAAACTCCCATGCTCACCAAAAGTACGCCCGAAGGCGCGCGTGATTACCTTGTGCCTTCCCGCGTCCACGCCGGACACTTTTTTGCTTTGCCCCAATCGCCGCAGCTTTTCAAGCAGCTTTTGATGGTCGCCGGCTTTGATCGCTATTACCAGATTGTCAAATGTTTCCGGGATGAAGACCTGCGCGCCGATCGTCAGCCGGAGTTTACGCAGGTGGATATTGAGACCTCCTTCCTCACGGAAAACGAGATCATGGAGTTGATGGAGGAGATGATTCGCGTCGTATTCGCGGAAACTATCGGCGCTGCCCTGCCCAACCCTTTCCCGCGTATACCTTACGCCGAAGCAATGCGCCGTTTTGGTTCCGACAAACCCGATCTGCGCGTGACGCTGGAACTGACGGAAATCACCGACATAGCCCGCGATGTGGCTTTCAAGGTATTTTCCGGCCCCGCCAATTCGGACGGGCGTGTCGTAGCGCTCAGGATTCCCGGCGGCACGGCGCTCACCCGTGGCGAAATTGACGAATACACAAAATTTGTCGCCATTTACGGCGCCAAGGGGTTGGCCTACATCAAGGTCAATGACCGTGACCAACCAAACGAAAACGGTCTGCAATCCCCCATTGTCAAAAATCTGCACGAAGCCGCGCTGAAGGGCATTCTCGAACGTACCGCCGCGCAATCGGGCGATCTCATTTTCTTCGGCGCGGACAAAACAGCCGTCGTTAATGACGCCATGGGCGCGTTGCGCGTCAAGCTCGGACACGAAAAGGGACACATCAACCAGCAGGATTGGGAACCCGTGTGGATTGTGGACTTCCCCATGTTCGAGCGGGATGAGGCGGAAAGTCGCTGGAATGCCTGCCATCATCCCTTCACTTCACCCAAAGATGAACATGTCGCCCTCCTGCAAAGCGATCCCGGCCTGTGTCTTGCCAAGGCTTACGACCTTGCCCTGAATGGCTGGGAAATCGGCGGCGGCTCTATCCGTATCCACCGCCCGGAAGTACAGGAAGCCGTCTTTCAGGCGCTTAACATCGGCCCGGAAGAGCAACGCGCCAAATTCGGTTTTTTGCTTGACGCCCTTCGTTATGGCGCGCCGCCGCACGGCGGTCTGGCATTCGGGCTGGATCGGATCGTCACCTTGATGACCGGGGCAGCATCCATCCGTGACGTTATCGCCTTCCCCAAGACTCAGCGCGCCCAATGCCTCCTGACCGACGCGCCTTCCGGCGTAGATGAAAAACAATTGCGCGAACTGCATATTCGTTTGCGCCAGGCGGTAGCCGTTTAATATTTACGCGGCGACTACCCGGCGCAATTATCCGCACATCTCTACGCAAGGAAGGACAATGCGCCATAGCGAGTTCCGTTTTGTCCTTGATCCCGAACTGGGCGTCGAATTGCTGGCAAGCGCCGGGGATACGGCTGATTATCCGTGGCACAGCCATGTGGCAACCTGCGTTCTGGGCCTGGTGCGCCAGGGCGCAATGACATTGCAGAGGCGCGGCAACACACGCGAAAGCGAACAAGCCTTGCATACGGGCGATCTTTTCATCCTTGCCCCGTATGAAGCGCACCGCCTCTCCACCTCCCGGCCTTATGCCCTGCTCAATCTGTGCGTCAGCGCCGAAACGCTTGCCACTCCCGGTAGTACGGAAGTCATAGCCGGGCGCCTGGCGGCGCTATGCTGCAAAGGATGGTTATGCGCTGCGGAAGGCACAACACTGCTGGCGGCGCTTGCGCGCACAACTGACTCAGCCATGCCATACGGGAATAATGCTCTTGATGAGTTGAGAGCCTTTCTGGAAACGCACCCGGAAGAAAACCTTTCCCTGGACGATCTGGCCGGACGGGTACGCCTTGATAAATTCCAGTTGATCCGCCGCTTTCGTGCGCATTACGGGTTGACACCCCATCGTTTTCAAATACAGAACCGTCTGCGCCACGCGCGTCGCGCCTGCCTTTCTGCCGCCTCCCTCACCGATCTGGCGCTGCACGTCGGCTTTTACGACCAGAGCCATTTTATCCGGGAGTTTCGCAGAGCTACGGGTGTAACACCCGGTCAATACCGGCGTGCCGGACACATCCTGCCCCCTTAGAGCATGCTGTCTTTCAATAGAATTACTATACTGAACTTACGAGAGATATGATTCGAAATTGGAACGCAAGGAGAGAGCAGATGACACGACCTTATTCA
>WRKX01000137.1 GCA_009777925.1 Betaproteobacteria bacterium
CAGTCAAACACGCTCTGGCGAGAAATACCAAACCTTCGGGCAGCCTCTGCTGCCACCATTGGTCACAAAATCCAAAACCAGGCAACGAAAATCTTTGCTATAAGCCATGTCCAGAACCTCCAAAAATCATGCGACAACTTCAGTAAAGTAAAATGAACAACAACTATACAATTGTACTAACAACAGTAAATTTATTCGCGGGAAGTGCTATAGATGGCAAGCTGGTTGTTTCGACCTCGACAATCGCCTTGTCGTCTGGCGCGCTTACTCTTGGCGGAAACGGCGGAATCACCCTGCTGATGGATGAGTTTCGCTTATCTGTGGGGGCGCGTTATACGGGAGCGTTCACGCCGCCGACCGCGCCGTTTACTTACACAGCCCCGCCACAACCAGGAGCCTTGCTCACCATCTCGCTTGAGTCCGTGCGCGACGGACTAACGAGCCACCAGAGCTGAGCGACATCGCCTACGATGCAGACGACCACCACTGCTTCTCGGAAAGCGAAGCTCACATGGAAGGCACCGACCGACATTGGTGATGCTATCGGCTTGAGTCGGTTGGCTGTTCCGTTGCTCCATGGAACCCAAGAACAGAAACTGATTGAGCGAGCGTTGCAGTACTGAAGCATCTGGAACTTGCCAACAATTAAGCACCTGCTTCAAGGTTCCGAAGAACCGCTCAATCTTCTCATTCATCCACGGACAACCGACAGCAGAGAATTGCTGCCGGATACCGCAGAGCCAAAGCGCCGCCCCTGACAATGCTGGTGCCTGGCGACCGCGATAAGTTTTTAGAGCGGTTTCGGTTCAAATGCTCACATTTGCAACTCGTCATTGCGAGTGTCTGCTACGCAATCCAGCAGGGCAATCACGTACAGCAACCCTCTGGATTGCATCAAAGCTTACGTTCCTCGCAATGGCAAAGTGTTGAGCGAACAGTATTGGCTCTAATCCTCTACAACCGACTTCCCGACTTCAGGATAACGCCGCCAGTTTATCCAGAGAATTCAATAACTTCCTGGCTTCGTCGCTTACCGGATGAGACGGGTAACGTTTGAGCAGCGTCATCAAAATCTGACGCGCCATGACGTCTTTACGCAAATTCTCGCTTAACGTTTGCGCGGCAAAAAAATAAACAGCCGGAATTTCTTTGCTTTCCGGAAAACGCTTGTCAAACCCCTTGACCAATGACAACGCCAGGGCATGATCGCGCTTTTGCCGCGCAGACCTGGCCAATTGCAGTAACTCTGCCGGTTCCTTGAGTTCAAAATCAGGGGCGCGTTCGCGCATCGCGCTATACAGCGCGAGAGCGTCGGCAGTCAGGTCTTTTTTCAGCAGTAGCGCCAGATACGAACGGGCATGCGCCAGCAATCGTTCCTTATGCTCGGAAAGCAGCAGGAGTTTGTAGTAACGCTCATTCGCGGTCACATCTTCCGCATTGGCGCGCTGCTCTTCATAAGCCATCTCCAGAGCTTTGTTGATCTGCCCGGAAGCAATCAATTCGGCATACGAGTTGCCTCCATCTTTTCCAGCAGCATTGCTTCCTTCCCTGACTCCGTTTCCTTCATTGGAATTGTTGACGCGCACGCCCAGAAGATGGTGATATTGGTAGATGACGTAGCCCATCATGTTGAACATAATTAGCGTGAAATACATGATGATAAAAGTGAATACCGGACGCTGCGTCCATAGGGGAATGCGCTCAATCAGAATACTTTGCAAAGCGCCACTGCTTGCCGATAGCAGGGAAAGGAACGCAAACAGACCGAGATACGGTACACCGATTGCGGTAATCACCTGAAACACGGCGAGTGGATTAAGCGCCGCCCAGAAACTGCGCGTGATAGCCAGAATCATAACCGCCGCTGGCATGGATAGAATCCCGTAAATCAAGGCCGCGCCTAAAAACAATCCCCCGGCGCGATCAGCCAGGCCAATCACGAAGCTCATCACGAAAAAGACACCAAATAGTTTATACGGCAGACTTTTGCGCTCGGAATCGTCGTCGTCGTATCCGTATGACTCGTACTGATCGGGAGTCAGTAGTCCCGTCGCCGTCTGATCCATGATTTTGTAGGCATAGCGGATGAAAGACAAGGCAATGCCCAGAAATACAAACAGCGGCAAAAGCGGTATAGGAATGAAGGCAATCAATGTCGCAAGGGACAAAAAGAGCATATACAGCAACGGTTCCAGATGTAACGGGTACATGAAGAAACGCGGCAGGCGTTGCCAGAATGGCTGAATACCCGGCGCTTCCTGGTGCTGTGCGGAAAGCGACATTGGATTTTATCCCCGAATAAAGAGCAGGCGATTGCCTTCGCTGCCTGCCGGGTTGAAAGCGTAGCCTTCAGCCGCAAAGTCTTTCAGCCCTTCGACTTTTTCAAGACGATTCTCAATGATGAAGCGCGTCATCAGCCCGCGCGCGCGTTTGGCATGAAAACTGACGACTCGATAACGGTCGCCCTTCCTGTCCATGAACACCGGCTGAAGCACCGGAACATCCAGACGAGCCGCGCGAACCGCCTTGAAATATTCTTCCGAAGCCAGATTGACCAGTATCGCTTCCCCGCCTGAATTTTGCGTCGCTTCCTGTACGGCAAGGCAGAGGCTGTTCCCCCACCAGGCATAGAGATCGTCGCCCCGCTCTGTCGGCAGGCGCGTTCCCATTTCCAGCCGGTAAGGCTGTATCAGGTCAAGCGGGCGCAAAAGGCCATAAAGGCCGGAGAGAATGCCGAGGCGGGATTGCGTAAAGGCTAGGTCATCGGCAGTCAGGCTGGTAGCGTTCAGCCCTTCATAGACATCGCCCGCAAAGGTCAGTACTGCCTGCTTGGCGTTTTCCGGGGTAAAGGGCAGCGCCCATGTGTGATAACGCGCGACATTCAGAACGGACAGCTTGTCGCTCAACTGCATGAGGTCGGCGAGGCCGACAGGGTCAAAGCGGCAGAGACGCTCGACCAGTCCGGCGGATTCATCAAGCCAGGCGCATTGGCTATATGCCTCTACATGCGGCGGCGTATCGAAATCCAGAGTTTTGGCGGGGGAAAGCAGCGTAAACATGGCGGAGAATCAGCTTTCCCGCGCCGCGCGTTTCCGCTCGATTTCGCTCAAATGGCGTTTTCGCAGGCGGATATTTTTCGGAGTGACTTCCACAAGTTCGTCGTCGGCAATGAATTCAATGGCGGATTCCAGGGTCAGCGTCACAGGTGGCACGAGGCGGACGGCCTCGTCGGAACCGGAGGCACGAATGTTGGTCAGTTGCTTACCTTTTACAGGATTGACCACGAGATCGTTATCCCGGCTATGAATGCCGATAATCATGCCTTCGTAAAGTTTTTCACCGGGGCTTACGAACATGCGACCGCGATCCTGTAATTTCCATAACGCATACGCTACCGCTTCGCCGTTTTCCTGTGATACCAGCACACCGTTTCTGCGCTCGGCGACATTGCCTTCCCTGGTCGGCGCGTATTCATCGAACACATGGCTCATAAGCCCTGTGCCACGGGTAAGGTTCATGAATTCGCCCTGAAAACCGATCAGGCCACGCGCCGGTATTCGATATTCGAGCCGCGCCCGTCCGCGCCCATCCGACAGCATGTCCAGGAGTTCGCCCCTGCGTAGCCCCAGGGATTCCATGATGCCGCCCTGGTGCTGTTCTTCCACATCCACCGTCAACATTTCGTAAGGCTCGTATTCCACGCCGTCAATCACGCGCTTGACGACGCGAGGACGCCCAGCCGCAAGCTCGTACCCTTCCCGGCGCATATTTTCGAGCAAAATGGAAAGGTGCAGTTCACCCCGCCCGCAGACATCGAACACTTCGCCGCTGGGCGCGTCTTCCACTCGCAAGGCCATATCAGTCAGTAGCTCTTTGTGCAGGCGGTCACGAATCTGACGGCTGGTCACAAATTTGCCTTCCGTCCCCGCGAGCGGACTGGTATTCACCATGAATTGCATGGACAGGGTTGGTTCGTCAATCTTTAGGAGCGGTAGCGCCTCCGGTTGTTCCGGGTCGGCCAATGTACAACCGAGCGCAAGGTCTTCGATGCCCGTTATCTGCATAATATCGCCTGCCTGCCCTTCTTCCAGTTCCACTCTGGAAAGGCCCTTGAAGCCGAATATTTGCCCGATTTTCGCCCGGAAGGGAACGCGCTCATGTTGCGCCGATTCTTCTTCAGTGCCGAACATTACCATTACGGGCTGATTGGGTTTGATCCGCCCGCGCAGAATGCGCCCTATGCCGATGCGTCCCATATAGGAGCTGTAATCCAGGGCGGAAATCTGGAATTGCAACGGCGCGTCAATATCTGCTTCAGGCGCGGGAACATGCTTCAAGATCGTTTCAAATAGCGGGCGCATGTCCTCGCGCGGCGCGGACAGCTCCAACGTAGCCCAGCCGTTCAGAGCTGAGGCGTAGACGATAGGAAAATCCAGTTGTTTATCGTTCGCGCCCAATTTGTCGAACAGGTCGAAGGTGAGGTTGATGGCGTTGTCCGGGTTAGCGCCGTCACGGTCGACCTTGTTTACGACCACGATGGGACACAGCCCCAGCGCCAACGCCTTGCGGGTCACAAAGCGGGTTTGCGGCATCGGGCCTTCCACCGCGTCTACAAGGAGCAGGACGCCATCCACCATCCCCAGCACGCGCTCCACCTCGCCGCCGAAATCGGCGTGTCCCGGCGTATCCACGATGTTGATGTGAATGCCCTGATAGTCTATGGAAGCGTTTTTTGCCAGAATGGTAATGCCGCGCTCTTTTTCCAGCTCGTTGGAATCCATTACCCGTTCGGCAACCTGCTGATGCGCGGCAAAGGTACCGGACTGGCGCAGGAGTTGATCGACCAGCGTTGTCTTGCCGTGGTCTACGTGAGCGATGATGGCGACATTTCGGATAGGGCGAAGAGACATGTCAGGCACAGGTAAAGCATTCAATTTTAAAAAAAACCGGGGAAATCCGCAATGTCTTTGCAATTTTGAGGCAATCGCATTTACTCTTGAAGATTGAGGCGATGCCTGGCTGAGAGGCTGCGCCTCCGGCATTCTCACGTTCGGCGGCAAGGCCAGAGGGATATAGTATCTCCCGTAATTAACTGGACTCTTGAATAATTTGTTCGATGGAATATTGTTGTTTGTTTTGCCATGTACGTTTGATGTTTGCCCATAGCTTTTCGATGGGGTTTAGATGCGGTGAATATGGAGGCAGGAATAGCATCCGATGCCCTGCTTCATGTATGAGTTGCATTGTTGAACGTGATCGGTGGAACGCGGCGTTGTCAGGGATGATGATGGAAGGTTGTGTTAGCTCGGGCAACAGGAAATGTTTGAGCCATTCGTTGAATAGAATGGTATTGCATGTACCTTCAAA
>WRKX01000138.1 GCA_009777925.1 Betaproteobacteria bacterium
GATTTGATTCGATGTTCGTAGAGCGCCTTGCCACAGGCGTCTTCTGCGACAACATGAAATACCCGCTTGGCCAAATCCACCGCTATCACGGTGCAGGCCAACAGGAATGATGCAGACTTGGTTGTGCTATTCTGTTTCATGGATTCGTCCTCGCTGTCGTTGGCAAAATCATCATGATGCCACCGTGGCGCTTATTAGACGCATCGGCATGGGCGAGTACATACAATTACGCGGGCTTCCGCGTCATTCCCATTTACGTTTGAATGACAATTAAATAGAAGCAAAAGAGCGACTACAGCCGATAGCAAGAATTATCATATTTTTGTTCGCCCAACATTTGGCGCATTATGCGAATAGAGCTACAATGTCATTTTTTGTGTTCCATGGGATTGTGTTCCATGGGATTTTGAGGGCGCTGTAAGGCAATTTCCCATATCTTTCATACCCATGCCAAAAAACATTTCGCTCCTCTGCAATGATTCAACAAAAACCCGATTATCTCAGCGCGTCCTCAGAAGTATGAGCCGTACAGGACTGCTTGCCTGCGCCTTCGCCATTATCGCAACTATCATCGGAACCAGCGCCGTAGCAGAGGAAAACAAAACGCGGGAAAGATTAGTGATGGAAGCAATCAACGCCTTTGAGCGCGAGCGGTCTCTTTGGGACATGAGCGTGCCCCGCGCCGACGGCGAACTACTCCGCCGCCTCGTCGAAGAAAACAATGCACGCAATGTCGTCGAGATCGGCACGTTTCGCGGCTATTCGGGCTTATGGCTTGGCCTTGGCTTGTTACGAACCGGCGGACGTTTAACGACATTTGAGATCAATGCCAACAACGCCGCAGAGGCGCAAAAGCGCTTCAAACAGGCGGGACTGACGGACATCATCACTGTTATCATAGGAAACGCGCATGTGGAGATTGCCCGTGTGCAAGGCTCCATTGATCTGTTGTTCCTCGACGCCGATCCCTCAGGCTATATGGATTATCTCGAACAACTCCTGCCCAAACTCAACGTCGGCGGCCTTATCGTCACTCACAACGCGCAATCGCCACACCCCAACCCCGCCTTTATTCAAGCAATTACCACAAATCCCGATCTGGAAACCAGTTTCATGAACATGGATGACAGAGGAATTGCGATCACCCGCAAGTTACGTTGATGGCTTGTATTTTTAATCCTTTAGCCGCCGAGTTGCTGATTGGCGGCTTGCCTCGCCCCGGTTCTGCCGGGGTACATGGCTTGTCATCAAAAAAACAGGTTGGTTCTGCCATGCGCGTTTATGATAGCGCGCGAAATATGGCTGAACCTGGCAAAAACGAAGCACATTAACAAAGGAGCTTGACATGAAACAATTCCATTTTATTCACAGGGTTGCGCTTGGGTTGTGTTTGCTGTTCGCGGCTACGCCCGGATATGCCCAGGAAACAGATTACGTGCCGACGGTCGGGCAGGAAGGCAAAAATGTTATATGGGTGCCGACTCCGCAGGCGCTTGTCGAAACAATGCTCAATATGGCGAAGGTCACTGAGTCTGATTATGTCATTGATCTTGGTTCCGGCGATGGCCGCCTGGTGATTAGCGCCGCCAAACGCGGCGCGACGGCGTTGGGAATTGAATACAATCAGGATATGGTGGAGCTTGCCAGACGCGCCGCCAAAAAAGAAGGGGTTAGCGCGAAAGCCACCTTCAAAAAGGCCGACATTTTTGAAAGCGATTTTTCACAAGCGACCGTAATCACCATGTTTCTGCTCCAGGGTCTCAATGTGAAGCTGAGGCCAATAATCCTGGACATGAAACCAGGCACGCGCGTTGTCTCCAACAGCTTTGATATGGAGGAATGGAAGCCTGACCAGACCACGGTTCTGGATAGTTCGATTATGGAAGATACCTCAAGCTGGCATACCGCTTACCTCTGGATTGTGCCAGCGAAAGTAGATGGAATCTGGAAACTTGCTAACGGACAAATCCGCTTCGTTCAGACTTTTCAGAATGTCACCGGAACCCTTACTATTAAGGGAAAAGCCATGGAGTTAACCGGCAAACTGGACGGAGACAAGATCAGCTTTAACGCCGGGGGCACGGAATATGTCGGCACAGTAAGCGGCAATACAATTTCCGGCACGCATGGCGGTAGCGACTCCTGGAAAGCCACCCGTTAAGGAAACGCCGAGTATGAAAAACCAGCGGCTGGGCGTATTTTCCGGAATGGGGATGGTAATCGCCAACATGATTGGCGCGGGCGTTTTCCTGAGCACGGGTTTTATGATGGCGCAGGATATGAACGCGGGGCATATTCTGCTTGCCTGGTTTGTCGGAATGTTGATTGCAATGACCGGAGCGAAGGCTTATTCCGGCCTCGTGCGGCTTGTCCCGCAGTCCGGCGGCGAGTATCGTTTCCTTTCCGCGCTGATTCATCCTGCGCTTGGCTACTTTGCCGGCTGGGCCTCCCTGTTGATAGGGTTTTCCGCGCCCATAGCGATCTCTGCCATGGCGGCAGGAGCTTTCGCCGGCACCTTACACTCCGAAGTCAATATTACCTTGATTGCCGTGCTGGTGATTCTGGCGCTGACGGCGGCGCACGCCGTCGGCATGCGCATATCAATCACAGCGCAGAATTCGCTGGTGGCGGTGAAAATAATTCTTCTCGTGGGATTCATTGTCGCCGGATTGATCTTTGGCAACAACGCCTGGCCTGAATGGACGCCGCCGAATACTTCGGAAGAATTCCCGCTCGGCTCTTTCATGAGAAACCTGTTTTACATCGCCTTTGCTTTCAGCGGCTGGAATGCCGCGATCTACGCGGCCTCCGAATTCAAAAATCCAAAGCGTGACGTTCCGCGCGCGATGGTTCTGGGCTGCCTTATTGTCGGCATTCTCTATCTTTTTGTTAACTGGATTTTTGTCGCCAATCTGACCCCGGAACAAGCCACTATCGTTTTCACTTACGAAACTGACCGCATTACACTGGGGCATCTCATCATGCAGAATATTTTGGGCGATACCGGCGCCGCGTGTATGTCCATTTTTGCGATTATCGCGTTTATATCCTCGGCCAGCGCCATGACCTTTCTTGGGCCAAGAGTTTATGCGGCAATGGCAGAGGACGGTTTTCTGCCAAGGGTGTTGAAAGGCAAAGAGGGGAAACCGCCGGTTGGCGCGGTGCTGCTGCAAGGAGCGATCTCCCTGCTTCTGGTTCTCGTCTATCAACTCCAGGAGGCACTATCGAGTGTCGGCGCAATTCTGACGCTGTTTTCCGCTCTAACGGTTTTTTCGTTGTTCTGGATATGTTTCAGGCGCCGGGAGTATCCGCGTCCCGCGCCGCTGGTTCTGATTGCCGGCGCTCTGTTTTTTATGATCTCCGCCGTCATGCTTTACTTTGGTTTCACTGGATCGCTGACATTGAACCTCTGGGTCGGAATCTCTGTTCTGGCCGCGCTGACCGGCTATCGCGTCGCTAAAAGAAAGATGGCCTGCCGCGCCGAGCAGAACTCCGAACACGGCCTCAGCTACAGCACTGACCCCTGATATTGCCCCTTGAATATCTCCGTCCGCTTTTTCCTCGGCTATTTCTTCGTACTCGGCCTTGCGGCCTGGTTCGTGCTTAATACCGTCACCGATGAAATCAGTCCGGGATTGCGCCAGGCGCGTGAAGAAACAATGGTCGACATCGCCCACCTGCTCGCGGCACTGGCCGCTCCCGAGCTTGCGAATGGACACATTACCGACGGGCGTTTCGCGCAAATCCTGCAGACAATCAGGGAGCAAAACCCCGGCGCGGAGATATTCGGCATACGAAAGGAAACAATTGATTTTCGCGTCTATGTCACCGATAACAACGGCATTGTGCTCTTTGATTCCGAAGGTTTGCATACAGGAAGCAACTTCTCCCGCTGGAACGATATTGCCCGCGCCATGCAAGGAGAATATGGGGCGCGCACTTCACGGGACGATCATGAAGACGTGACAAGTTCCTGGATGTACGTTGCCGCGCCCATTATCCGGGAAGGCGAGCGTATCGGCATACTTTCCTTCGCCAAGCCCAACGCAACGCTTAATCCCTACATTGAGCGCATGACCGAGCGCATTCGTTCCAGCGGCCTCGTCATGCTGATGATCTCAATTGTAGTCGGCGTATTGCTTTCCGCCTGGCTTATCTGGTCTATCAACCGCCTGATCCGCTACGCGCGTGATGTCAGCGCCGGACATAGAGCCTCTCCGCCCACCGATGGCGGCAGCCAGTTTTCCGAACTCGCGCGCGCCCTCGCGGCAATGCGGGAACGCCTGGAAGGCAAGCAATATGTGGAAAAATATGTCCAGAATCTCGCCCACGAGATGAAAAGTCCGCTCACCGCCATCGTTTCGGCCTCCGAATTGCTTGAAGGCGACATGCCAGAGGCGGAACGTCAGCGCTTCACCACACTCATTCAGGAAGAGGCCAACCGCCTCTATCTGGTAATTGAGCGCATGTTGCAACTGGCAAAAGTAGAACAACTGCAACAACTGGAAGACAATCAGGCGCTTGATCTGACCGCTCTCATCAATGAAACCGTCGAAGCGCGTCAAACCACGCTACAAAAACACAAGCTCTCCGTAAATATCGAGAGCAAAAGCAGTGCAACTTCCTGTCGCGGCGACGCTTTCCTGCTGCAACAAGCTATTGCCAACCTGCTCGACAATGCCATTGATTTTTCCCCGGCAGGCAGCGTTATCAATATCACGCTGGAAAAAACTCCCGCCAGGCTCGTTCTGAAAGTCCGCGACCACGGCGCAGGCGCGCCCGAATATGCCTTATCACAAATCTTCGAGCGCTTCTACTCGCTGCCTCGTCCCGCCACCGAACGCAAAAGCACCGGGCTTGGACTGCCCTTCGTGCGCGAAGTCGCGCACCTGCACAGCGGCGAGGCGCGTTTCGGGAATCACCCGGATGGCGGCGCGGAAGCGGTCATGGAAATAGCGACAGAATAAGCTGCCGCAAGCGCGGCAAGCGTTCAGGAGTTGGGTGCTATGAACAGAATTCGAGCGTAAATCGTGCGTAAATGCGTAATAAAGCACCCACGCAACACCCATGCAATGCTGCGCCAAAGTCTTGTAGACAAGCTATAGACCCGGCTACTAAGTATTGAATAATTTTACATCATCCCCATATAAATGAAATGGACAAAGAAGATGGTCGCAGGCTGTCGCGCGAAGCACAGCATGAGAGACGCAAACAGGCGGTGCGGCTGCATCGGCAGGGCATGACGATGATGGCCATCGCTGCCACGTTGGGCGTTGCCTACGGGACGGTTCATCGTGCGGTAAAGCTGTGGCGTAGCGGTGGGGTTAAAGCGCTTTCGCCCATGCCAACCGGTCGCGTA
>WRKX01000139.1 GCA_009777925.1 Betaproteobacteria bacterium
ATCAAGCGGGAAGTTTTCCCCAATTCGATAGTTGCTTCAAGTTGCGGTTTCAGGAAAGAAGAGATGTGGCAGAGCGACGATGGCGACGCGATCAGGAAAAACGTCAAGGTAAATTTTTAAGCGGCGGTAGGGCAACATGGATTTTTTCGCCGCCCAGGCACAGGCGCACAGGAAAAGCCGCTGGCTGGTGTTGTGGTTCATCCTGGCGGTGACGAGCATCATCGCCTTGGTCTACCTGTCTTTGGCGGTGGTGCTACAGAGCACAGAGAAAACGCTCGCAACGCTCTGGAATGGAGAACTGTTTTTCTGGGTTTGCCTACTCGTGGGCGGCGGCATTGCGGCGGCTTCGCTCTACAAGATATGGCAAATCTCCCGCCAGGGCGGTATGTTTATCGCGCAACAACTGGGCGGGCGGATGGTAACAAGAGATACGAACGACCCGGCGGAAAAACGTCTGCTAAATGTGATTGACGAAATGGCGATTGCCGCTGGCATCCCCGCGCCGGTGGCCTTCGTGCTCACTGAAGAATCCAGCCTGAATGCCTTTGCCGCCGGACTGACTACGCGGGATTGCGTGATCGGCGTTACCCAGGGGCTTCTGAAGACCATGAACCGCGACGAACTGCAAGGCGTTATCGCGCATGAAATCAGCCATATCGTCAATGGCGACAGCCGTCTCAACGTCAAACTGATCGGCGTCCTGTTCGGCATCTATGTCATTACCATCGTCGGTCGCGGTTTTATGCGCGCGCGCGGCAGGAATGTAGGAGGCGTCATCCTGATCGGTCTTTTGTTATGCGTGGTCGGATCTGTCGGCTTGTTCTTCGGACGTTTGATCCAGGCTGCGGTTTCCCGCCAGCGCGAATATCTGGCCGATGCTTCCGCCACCCAATTTACTCGCTATCCTGCTGGCCTGTCTTCCGCGCTCAGAAAATTGCAAAACGCAAGTTCCGCGATTCTGCACCCGGAAGCGGGGGCGGCCAGTCATCTCTTTTTCGGCGAGAGTTCTACTTCCTGGTTCAAATTCGCTACGCATCCACCGCTGGCGGAACGCATCCGCCGCCTGGGCGGCATTTTGCTGCATCAGCCGGATAAGGGCGAAACTTTTCCATCTGCGTCCACCGCCGCATTCGGAGAAAATGCGCAGCCCGTCCCGATTCTGGCTGCCAACCCCCATGCGGCAATGCCCATTCTTCCCGCCGCGCTTTTGCTGGAAAGCAAGAACGCGCCGGAAGAAGAAAGTCTTACCCAGGCGCAATTCCTGCTCGCCAGCCTGCCGAAAGACTTGCGCCAAAAAGCAAATAGCATTGTCGGCGCAACCGGCATTCTCGGCGGCTTGCTCTTTGCCAATCAGTCCGATATTCGGGCGCAACAGGAAAAGCTGCTGCCGCCCGACGCGCTCCCCGTTGCCCAGGAGCTTTATCAATGGTTCTCTTCACGAATGGAGGGAGAGCGCTACCAGCTTGTTCCGCCCGACGCGCGTCCCACAGAGCAGGAACTCTACCAGCGCCTTTCCATGCAACCGGAAGAAGTGGCGCGTTACCGCCTCGTCTGGTTTGATCTTATCCTGCCCACCCTGCGCGAGGCGCTGGAGGCCGAACGGCAACAACTACTCGTTATGGCAAAAGGCTTGATCCGTGCCGACGGGCGGGTCAGTCCCACGGAATTTGCCCTATATACTCTCTTGCGCGGCGCTTTATTGTCGCCTGCGGAACGCCGGGTAAAACGCAGCGAATTGCGCCTGGAACAACTGGACAAGGATATTGCCGACCTGCTCGCGCTCCTCGCCTATGCAGGGCATGATGATATGGAGATGGTCGAGGCCGCCTACAGGGAAGCGATAACATGCTCTCCTGCCAACGTAAAACACCCTTTACCGGCAAAGACCGGGCTTTCCTTGAACAAAATTTCGCAGGCGTTGGCACATCTTGCCCTTGCCGCCCCGCCTTACCGGAAAAAACTCTTATATGCCTGCGAGGTTGTCGTTCGCCACGACGGCAAGATCACCCCGGTAGAAAACGAACTCCTCCGCGCTATCAAGCAAAGCCTCGACTGCCCAACGCCACTTGCTTACAACTGACATAAGGCGTCATGGATTTTTTTAAGGCTCAGGAACAGGCGCGGAAGAAAACACGCTGGTTGGTGGTTTTGTTTGCGCTGGCGGTGATGGTCATCATCGCCCTGGTTTATCTGGCGTCCATAGTGGTGCCTTATGCCTGGCGCGAGCCGGAGCTTAGGTCAGAAGTTCTTGCGTTCGGGATATTACCTCTCGCACTCTATCTGCTATACCGCGCATGGCATGCTGAAATTAGTTTCAGCTTCATCATGCTGATCGTGGCGCTAACGCTTGGCGTTTTTTGCTTCGCCATGTTTTATCAGGCGGCGCTAACCGACTCCGTTGCTTTCTGGGAACACCCGGACAGGATAATCCAGGTTCTCGCATTGTGGGTATACGTCATTGCTGCGCTTGCGCTGTGTTACGCGTTCTTTGCCGACGATCAAATTGTGGCGGGCATCATGATGTCGTTTGCCTGCATCGTCTGCACGGCCATCTTTTATTACTATGATCAATTCCCCAAGGTAGAGCAACAACTTTTTTCGCTCTTGGACCAATCCGCCGAGGTAGAGCAACAGGTTTTTACGCTCTGGGATAGCGGGCGCTTTTTATGGGTGTGCCTGTGCATAGGCGGCAGCATTGTATTGGCTTCGCTCTACAAGATATGGCAAATTTCCCGTTACGGCGGCAGACTGATTGCGGAGCTACTGGACGGGCGGGTAGTCACAAGGGACACGAAAGACTCAATGGAAAAACGCCTGGTAAACGTGATTGAGGAAATGTCCATTGCCGCAGGCATCCCCGCGCCGGTGGCCTATGTGCTCACCTATGAATCCAGCCTGAATGCCTTTGCCGCCGGACTGACTACGCGAGACTGCGTGATTGGCGTTACGCAGGGGCTTCTGGAAACCATGACCCGCGATGAACTGCAAGGCGTTATCGCGCACGAAGTCAGCCATATCGTAAACGGCGACAGTCGCCTGAATCTCAGGATAATCGGCGTTCTGTACGGCATTCATGCGCTCACCCTCATGGGTCGTAGTCTTATGCGTATGCCAGGGGTAATCGCCGTATTCGGACATGCAGTGTGCATGCTTGGCTTTATCGGTGTGTTCTTCGGGCGCATTATTCAGGCAGCGCTTTCCCGCCAGCGCGAATATCTGGCCGACGCCGCCGCCGTGCAATTCACCCGTTACCCGGGCGGGTTAATATCCGCGCTGCAAAAATTGCTGGAGACCGGCTCTGCAATAGATAGCCCGCAAGCCGTTGCCGCCAGTCATCTCTTTCTTGGAGTCAGCGATGCGTCCGATGCTTTTCACGCTTTCCTGTTCGACACCCATCCATCCCTGACCAACCGCATCCGCCGCCTGGGCGGCGCCCGGCTTATTCAAGCGAATGAAGAAGCCCGCCCATCCTCCACGCCGGTAGCTACGTTCGCGGAAGAATATAATGTCCTGGTCACCCATGCGGCGATGCCTGCTCCTGCCGGCCTAACCGGCCAGCCGAAAGAAATCACGTCCGCAAGCCTAAAGCATGTCGAAGCGCTGCCTGCCAACCGCCCTGGTTCAATCACTATCAACCTGCCGGAAGAAATCACACCCGCAAGCCTAAAGCATGTCGAAGCACTGCTTGCCAACCTGCCTGATTCAATCACTATCAGCCTGCCGGAAAAAATCACATCCGAAAGCCTTAATCACGTCAAAGCACTGCTTGCCAGTCTGCCCGATGTTGGTTCAATCACTATCAGTCTGCCGGAAAAAATCACGTCCGGAAGCCTTAATCACGCCACAACTCTGCTTGACCACCTGCCCAATACCCTGCGCCAACAATCGCACAATACGATCGGCGCGACCGGCATTCTTGCCGGATTGCTCTTTTCCAGACAGTCCGGCACTCGGGAGCAACAGGAAAAGCTGCTTCCGTCCGGCGTACTCCCTGTTGCCCAAAGTCTTTATCAATGGCTTAATGAGCAGCCGGAACAGGGGGCGCGTTATCGGCTCGTCTGGTTGGATTTGATCCTGCCTACCCTGCGCGAGGCGCATAATACCGAACGGCAACAGGTAATCACTCTGGCAAATGATTTGATTCGTGCCGACGAGCGTGTAACTCCCACGAAATTCGCCATTTACAGTCTTGTTCATAGTTCCCTGCTGAATCCTGAGCGCGGCATCAAACGCAGTGAATTACGCCCAGAACAACTGGACAAGGATATTTCTGATTTACTCGCGCTCCTTGCCTATGCCGGTCATACGGATGCAGAGACGACCGAGGCAGCCTATCAAGCGGCAATCGCCTGTTCTCCTGCTCAAACGCAACGCCCAATTCCAGCAAAATCAGAACTTTCTCTGAACAAGATTGCCGAGGTGTTATTCCGCCTTGCCTTTGCCGCGCCGCCTTACCGGGAAAAACTCCTCATAGCCTGTGAAGTTGCCGTTCAGCACGATGGCAAGATCACCCCGGTAGAAAACGAACTCCTCCGCGCTATCAAGCAAAGCCTCGACTGCCCCGCGCCGCTGATTGTGTGACCCATTAGAGCAGTTTTGATTTAAGGGCGTACACTTTTTCTCCAGGTTGGAAGCGATCATGGCGCGGTCGGCCCTCTCCCCCGACCCTAATTGCAGTCTGCAAGACCCCACAAGTGGAAAAGGGGAGGTCTTGCAGACAGCAATGTCGTTCCCTCTCCCGCTTGCGGGAGAGGGTGGCCGAAGGCCGGGATAGGGTACGTATAGTACTTTCCGCGAATAAATTTACTGTTGTTAGTACAATTGTATAGTTGTTGTTCATTTTGCTTTACTGAAGTTGTCGCATGATTTTTGGAGGTTCTGGACATGGCTTATAGCAAAGATTTTCGTTGCCTGGTTTTGGATTTTGTGGCCAATGGCGGCAGCAAGGCAGAGGCTACCCGAAGGTTTGGTATTTCTCGGCAGAGCGTGTTTGACTGGTTGAAGCATCCGCCGATCATAAACCCGGCAAGCCTGGCCCGAAAGGGAGCCGGAAGTACGATCAGGAAGAGTTGCGAGCGGAGGTACAAGCCAATCCTGATGCCTTGTTGCGTGAGTTGGCAGCTTCGCGCAAGGTGAGCAACAACAGTATTTTCCCTGCGCTCAGGCACCCTGGGTTTGTCCGTAAAAAACTCTACGCTACAGCGAAAGTCTTAGTCATCCTGAGCGGACGCGACATTTCCTCAAGCGGCGTTATGGCCTTGAACAAGCCAATTACCTTCCCCTCTACGTTGATGAGACCGGCTTTGCGCCAACAACCTACCGTCCTTATG
>WRKX01000140.1 GCA_009777925.1 Betaproteobacteria bacterium
CTCAAACTCGCTACCGAAAACCACATGAACATGCTCACCCAACACCCTGATCGCGTCCAATCTTATTTCAATGATCCTAAAACCAAATATGCCGCATAATATTCAATACTTAATGGCCGGGTGAATAGATCACTTTCCGGCGGCGCTCTATTATTAAGCGTTAGCGCGTCTGTCATACCGCGCGGCAAGGGCATAACCTGCTCCTGCGCGACTTCCATGTCCGCGCCCTGGTTTTGCTCCTCCAGCATTGCCTCCCTGACATTATTCTGCTTCTTATCGTCCTCTTTATCAGGCAGAGTGTGAAAACGGGCGGTTTTCTTAAATTCCTGACAGACCTCTTCCTGCTCCTCAAGGCGCAGACGGATTTTTTCAAGCGCCGCCTGTTTTGCGGCAGTAGACAGATTGGACGAGTTGATTGCCGACATCTCCGCCATAGCCATATGCAGCCAGCGGCGTCGAACCGCTTCCACTTCCTCTTTGGTGCGACAGGCGCGTAATTCCTGTTCATACTGCCTGCGCTTTTGCGCGACTTCCGCGCTGTTTGCGCCTGCAGTTTTCCTGGCTTGCGTCTGCGGCCTGGCCAGCATGGCAAGGAGGCTATCACCGGACGTTTTTCTGGCTTGTGCCTGCGGCTTGACCAGCATTGCATTGAGCTGTTTGGCCAGGGGCGCGGATTTTTCCATCGCGCGGGTGGTCTGCATTCCCCGCCAAAGGACAGATAGATTTTCCATTTTCATGTCCGGCTCCCGCTAATCATGTTCGGTATATCGGACACTCGCCGGAAAACTTGAACGCGCATTGAGCGCAATTCTTGCCATTTATGGTGCGTGTTCGTAGGTGCGTGATTTATCGGTCTCGCAGAAGGCAATGTTCAGTATGCGTGTTGGAGTTCGCGTTCCGCTCACCCTAACCTACCGCGCGGCCAAGGCTCATTCATTTCAGCCAATTTTCGATAAGCAAACCGGGATAGCCGGGAAAATCCAGTTCATTGTTGGTAACGAGCGTTGCGCCCAGAGAAATGCAGTGCGCGGCAATCAATTTGTCGAGATAATCTGTTTTTCTGTTCCGCGTTGCCCGGCACGCCGGCCCATAAGCGCGGGCGGCGTTGATGTCGAAAGGCAGCACTTCGATCATTTCCGCGAGCACATCAAGCGCCTGACGCTCACGCTCCGGCCTGGCGCAAACGGAAAGACCGTATTCCAATTCGGCAAAGGTGATCGAAGACATCACCACATCGCCGACATGACACTGCGCAAACCTTGCCGCAACGGTGGGCGGTTGCTGTTGCATCAGGTAAATGCACATGTTGGTATCAAACATGTAGCGAGGCATCAGAATGTTTCCCGCTCGCGCTGCCCTTGTTCCTTCCGGTCTCCCACCGCCGCAACGAAATCCGGCGAAAAACGGGCAAAAATATCAAGCGCGCCCGCTAGTGAACGCTGCGCGGGACGAATACGCAGTTCATCTCCGATACGCTCGATCTCCAGCGTCATGTCGGTTTGCGAATAGGCCAGTTCCGCCGGAATGCGTACCGCCTGCGAATTGCCGTTACGAAAAACTCTGGTCACAAGCATGGCGATCTTCTTTCGGAATGTGATGTTAACAGTTTAGTGCATAAAGAACGCAATGTACATCTGCGGATGTACATCGATGGTGAAAAAAAGGATTATCCGATTTTCGTGATTGAAACGCCGCGCCAATGGGTCGAGTGCATAACCATGTGAAGACGTGTTTTGTGGTTGACATGCACGACGTGTCACCGTATGATAAAGCCGTGTTTAATGATTGATGCGGTGTGGCGACATGACTCTGTTTGATGCTCTTGGCTTTTGTTGGGACAGGTCGGCAGTTCCGGCTTCCGTTCCGTCTCACTCGATTGAGCGGGTCTGTTTCCGCTTTCACAAGATGCTGCCGGAGTTCGTTTGGGACGCCTCCATGCTCGAAGGCAACCCATTCACCTTCCCGGAGGTTAAGACCCTGCTGGATGGTATCACTATCGGTGGACGCAAGATTTCCGATCAGGAGCAAATTCTGAATCTGGCCGAAAGTTCCAAGCGGTTGCTGGCGATGGTCAGAGGCGGGCAGTTTGAGCTTTCCAAACCGATATTTACGGAACTGAACGGCATCGTTGTCCGCAAGGAAGCCTTGGAATGGGGCGTGTTCCGTGGTGAAGGACAGGAAAAGAACTATACCCCGGACGTGGGGCTGGGCGAGCATGGGCGCTATACCCCGCTACCGACTTTGCCTGATGCGCCGAAACTGAATCGGGTGTTCCGCAATGGTATGGCTGTACTGCAAGAGTGCGAGCCGTTCGAGCGGGCAACGGCTTTCTTCCTGTTCGGTGCTTTGCAGCAGTTCTTCTTCGACGGTAACAAGCGCACGTCACGCTTCATGATGAACGGTGTGCTCATGTCGCATGGGATCGACGCTATTAGCGTGTCTGCCGCCAAGGTGCAGAAATTCAATGAGAAGATGGTGCGTTTCTATCTCTCGAAGGATGCGACCGAGATGATGGTGTTCCTCGTTGCTTGCCACCCAGAAGCCGAGGTGATCTCTCCGCCAGAGGAAAATCATGACCACGACAATGGGGTGGAGCCGTGATGAAAACATGGCAAGAGCAGGTTGACCGAGGCATTGAGCTACTGAAACTGTGCCGGCAAATATCCTGAATCTCTCCTGTTACAAGGTGCTGGGCATCCGCGAGAACGAGCACGACTATCACATTGACATTGAGGCAGTTGAGACGCCAACGTCTTGCCCACATTGCCAATCTATCCATCTCGTCGGTTTCGGTCGCCGAGAGCAGATGGTCAAAGACCTGCCAATGCACGCTCGGCACGTCGGCCTCTGCATCGACACACGGCGCTTCCGCTGCCGCACCTGTGCCAGGACGTTTTACGAAGCTTTGCCCGAGATCGACGAGAAACGCCTGATGACCAAGCGGCTTGCGCAATGGATGGGAAAACAGGCCATCAAGCGCACCTTTGCCAGCATTGCTGAGGAAGTCGGCTGCACGGAATTCACTGTCAGGGCGGTGTTTGGCGATTACGTCAATGAACTGGAAAAGACAATCCGCTTCGAGACGCCGAAGTGGATGGGTATCGACGAAATCCACCTCATCAAACCCCGTGGCGTCATTGCCAATATCCAGAACAACACCCTCGTCGAACTGCTGCCGAACCGAAACAAGGACACCGTGGCGCGATTCCTGTACCACCTGGAAGGCAAGGAACGTATCCAGTACGTTGCAATGGACATGTGGACGCCTTCCCGGGATGCCGTCCGGGCGGTCATCCCGCAAGCCGAGATCGTGGTGGATAAATTCCACGTTGTCCGCATGGCGAACGATGCGATGGAGCGCGTCAGGAAGAGCTTGCGCGAATCGCTGACACCCAAGCAACGCCGTGGCCTGATGCACGACCGTTTCGTGCTGCTCAAGCGCGAACGTGATTTGAATGACAAGGAGCGCCTGAATCTTGACGGCTGGACGAAGAACTACCCGGAGCTTGGCGAGGCATACCGCCTCAAAGAGCAATTCTTTGGCATCTACGATGCCAAGTCGCTGGATGAGGCGCAGGCCAGGTTCATCCAGTGGCAGAAAAGCATCCCGTCCGAGATTGCCAATGCCTTTGCTGACATCGAGAAGGCGTGGGGCAATTGGACGATGCCGATCCTCAATTACTTCGATCATCCTGTCACCAACGCCTACACCGAGTCGCTGAACAGCCTGATTCGTGTCATGGATCGGTTAGGGCGGGGCTACAGTTTTGATGCGCTACGGGCCAAGATTCTGTTCGCAGAAGGCGCGCACAAGCACAAGCTGTCGTGGTCAAAGTTCGAGCGCAAAGAACGAAGGCAGTCCGAACAAGAATTCGTGGCGATGTATGCGCTACCAGGAAATTTCAAGCACTTCAAGATGGGTGGCACGTTTGCCAGAATGACGCCTGAATCGGATCCTGAACCGAAGCCGTACATCCTGAAATCAACCGATTCCGAAAAGCCAGAAAAAAACTACGGCGTTGATATTTCAACACTGATCCGCATAATTGAGAATGGGGAACTATGAGTCTGTTTCAATCACGGAAATCGGATAGCCGAAAAAAGTTTGTTTCAAGCAAAAAAACTAATGAATTTAATGTCGTGTACTACCTGTCAGTGACGCTTTGCATCAAGAGGAGAATGGTGGATTGCGCCGCTTCACAGCTTATTTATCCTACAAATTCAGGCTATACTTATTGATCACATCAATGACAAAGGAATATGACAAAGGAATATGAAAAAGGTTTGTATTATTGGCGCGTCCGGAAAGCTTGGACGATATATGGTGCAGCATGCACTGGATCGCGGCTACGAAGTCGTAGCTGTGTGCCGCAAAAAGAGTGTATCCAAGCTCGATGTGTTCAAGGAGCGGATTATCGTGATCCCCGGCATGACCAATGACCGTGAGGTTATCCGTGAGGCTGTTTCCGGCTGCGACGGCGTACTCACCGTATTGGCTCCCTGGGGAACGCAACAGTACTCGACGGGAACCGCGCAGGCCGTGCTCGATTATGCTGCGTCGGATGCGCGCCTCGTTTTTTCCTGCGGGTGGCACATTACGCACGATGGAAAGGACGTCTACTCACAAGGCTTCAAGATGCTTTTGGCCGTGGGAGGCTGGATTGCACGACTACTCCGAGTCGGCGATATTGGCGACCAGGTTGAGGCATGTCGACGAATCTTCGCCAGCGGTAGACGTTGGACAGTGGTGCGCGGCAGCGACTTGGAAGAGGGGGAAAGTCAGGGGTTGCCTGTCTGGAGTCTGCATATAGGCGATCCCATTCTGGCCAGCAACCGTACGCGTCGTGTGGATTTTGCGCTGTTCATGGTATCTGCATTAGAAAATGACGATCTTATTCAAGTGGCGCCAGCAATTGTCGGCTGCAAAACACCGTCAGCACTGGCCCATGTGCGGCAAGCGTAGGGTTGTCTAGCCCGTAACTCATGGATTCGTCCTCGCTGTCGTTGGCAAAATCATCATGATGCCACCGTGGCGCTTATTATAGTACTCCCCGTAATTAACTGGACTCTTAAATAATTTGTTCGATGGAATATTGTTATTTGTTTTGCCATGTTCGTGTTTGCCCATAGCTTTTCGATGGGATTTAGATGCGGTGAATATGGAGGCAGGAATAGCATCCGATGCCCTGCTTCATGTATGAGTTGCATTGTTGAACGTGATCGGTGGAACGCGGCGTTGTCAGG
>WRKX01000141.1 GCA_009777925.1 Betaproteobacteria bacterium
CTCAAACTCGCTACCGAAAACCACATGAACATGCTCACCCAACACCCTGATCGCGTCCAATCTTATTTCAATGATCCTAAAACCAAATATGCCGCATAATATTCAATACTTAATGGCCGGGTGAATATGTATCCCTGACCGTTCAGTCGTTATAATTCGTAACGACTGAATTTGTGTTTTTTTTGCAGGTTTTCACTTTGAAACTCTCACGTTTTTTCCTGTTTATTTTCATCCTCATGCTGCTGCCTGTTGCCGCGGCAGCATGGTTTTATCTGGGTTGGATGGAACGTCCCCTGCCGGTGGCTTCAACGCTGGAGTTTCAGGTTTCTCCCGGCATGGGCGTGCGCAAAGTGGCGCAAGTGCTGACTGAAGCCGGAGTGCCGGTATCCGAAGACGCGCTGACGCTGGCAGCGCGCGTGGAAGAAGTTTTATCCGACAGAAAAATAGATATTCATGTCGGATATTACGCCCTGACGGCGGGCATGACGCCGCGACAGTTGCTACGAATGATGGCGGAAGGCATGGTGTTGCAGGTCGAAGTCCGGCTGATCGAAGGCTGGACCTTCCGGGAATGGCGGCGGGTAATCGCCGCGCATGATGGGTTGGAACATCTGGCGACTTCCCTTTCCGACGCGGAATTGATGCAAAAAATCGGCTTGCCGGGACAAGCGCCGGAAGGCATGTTTTTTCCCGATACCTATCGAGTGAGCAAATACTCAAGCGACATTACGCTCTTGGCTTACGCGGCGCGGGAAATGCGTACCCATCTGGAAAGAGAATGGAATGCCCGGGAAGCTAATCTGCCTTATCGTTCCCCTTATGAGGCGCTGATTATGGCTTCTATCGTGGAAAAAGAGACGGGACTGGAAAAAGACAGGGCAATGGTGGCAGGGGTGTTTGTCAATCGCCTGCGGATAGGAATGCGTCTGGATACCGACCCTTCCGTGATTTACGGATTGGGTGAATCTTTTGATGGCAAGCTCTATAAATCCAGTTTGCGCGCTGATACGCCATACAATACGTATATACACGCGGGTCTGCCGCCAACGCCGATTGCCATGCCTTCTCTGGCTTCCCTCAAGGCGGCGCTCCATCCCGCCAAAACCAACGCCTTCTATTTTGTGGCGAAAGGTGACGGCAGCAGCCATTTTTCCGCTACCCTCGCCGAACATAATCGGGCGGTGCAGCGTTATCTGCGGAGCAAGGGGAAATGACGCGGCAAAGTGAGAGAAGTATCTTGCAGACGGCAAACGCGCTAATCAATTTCGGAGAATAACTTGAGCAGAGGCAAACTATTGACACTGGAAGGCATTGACGGCGCGGGCAAATCCAGCCATGTCGTATGGCTTGCCGATTTTCTCCGCACGCGTGAAAAAGTGGTGCTTTCAACCCGCGAGCCGGGGGGGACGGCGCTGGGCGAAAAGCTGCGCGACCATTTGCTGTCAGAAGCCATGCACCCGGAAACAGAGGCGCTGTTGATGTTCGCGGCGAGAAAAGAGCATATCGCCCAGGTTATTTTGCCTGCGCTCGAACGCGGCGCATGGGTGATTTGCGACCGTTTTACCGACGCGAGCCACGCTTACCAGGGCGGCGGCAAAGGACTGGATCGGCGTCGCCTTATCGAGCTTGAGCGTTGGGTGCATGGCGAAGAGAGCAGCCAGCCCTGCGAACCTGATCTGACCCTGTTATTTGATGTGCCTTGCGAGGTAGCGCGGGAACGGATTGCGCTGGCCGGACGCCATCTTGACCGTTTTGAGCAGGAAGACGCCAAGTTTCACGATCGGGTACGTTATGCCTATCTGGAGCGGGCGCGAAAGTTCCCGGAGCGGTTTTGCGTATTGGACGGGCAAAAAAACCTTGAAGCGATTCGGGAGGAAATTACCGCCTGGCTGGTGGAGAGAGGCGCATGAAAATCACCGAACTCCACGCGGAAAGCTGGCAGAGGTTGCAAACCTGGAAAAGCCGTCTGCCGCACGCGCTCCTGATTGCAGGAGTCAAGGGATTGGGCAAGCTCGATCTGGCGCTGGATTTTGCCGCCGGTCTGCTCTGCGAAGGGACATCTCCCGATGGGACAGCCTGCGGCGTCTGTCCGGCCTGTCAATGGCAGGCAAAGGGCAATCATCCTGATTTTCGTCTCCTGCAACCGGAAGCGTTACAAAAGGAAGAAGACGAAGAGGGCAAGGAAGAGCGCGGGCGCAGCAAAAGCGAAGAAAAGAGCAATCGCAGGGGACAGGAAATCGGCGTTGACGATGTGCGCTCGCTGGATACTTTTCTCTCGGTAGGCACGCATCGGCAAAAAATGCGGGTGATTCTTGTTCATCCTGCCGAAGCCATGAACCGCCATGCCGCGAACGCGCTGTTAAAGGCGCTGGAAGAGCCGCTGGCCGATACGCTTTTTCTGCTCGTCGCAAACGAGCCGATGCGCCTTTTGCCGACGTTACGCAGTCGGTGTCAGCAGCTTGCCTTACCCATGCCCAATGCCGCGCTTGCCGAGAAATTTCTCCGTGAAAAAGGTCTTGCCGATGCCGTAACCTGGTTTGCGCTTGCGGGCGGCGCGCCGCTTCTGGCCTTGCGCCTTGCGGAAAACTCGGCTGCCTGGCGGGAAATTTTTCTCGATCACCTGCAACGAGGCGAGCGTCTGGAAGTTATCGCCGCCGCTGCCAGTCTGGAGAAGGAATTGAAGGCGGTCAAAGGGGAGAATCCCCTGCCTGAGTTGGTGGAGTGGGCGCAAAAGTGGATTATTGACTTAAATCTTGCCGCAGAACGTTTGCCAATCCGCTTTTATCTCGCGCAACGCGCTAAAATTACGCGTCTTTCGGAAAACAGCCGCCCTGTGCCGCTGCTTTCCTTTTACCGCTATTTGCTGCAACTGCGACGGGAAAGCGCACATCCCTTGAATCTGCGCCTGTTTCTCGAACAATTTTTTTTCCGTTATCGCAGGCTTTTCGTGGAATGAGGAGTCATCATGAGCATGCAAGCAGGTGGACGCCCCGGCGTCCTTTCCCTCAACATCAACTCTAAATCCGCCCTTTACGCCTCTTTTATGCCCATGCTTCGTAATGGCGGCATTTTTATCCCCACTACCCGATCCTATAAACTGGGGGAAGAGGTGTTCATTCTGCTTTCCCTGATGGAAGACCCGGCGAAAATGCCTGTCGTGGGCAAGATTGTCTGGATCAACCCCGCGAACGCGCAGAATAATCGCCCGCAGGGCATCGGTATTCATTTCAATGCAGATAAAAGCGGCACTGAGGCCAAGCTCAAGATAGAGAGCATTCTCGCCGGCGTGCTGAATTCTTCCCGTCCCACCCATACGGTTTGAGGCGCATTCTGGCGTTCAGTGGTCTTGCGGCATGTCTTCTCCTTTTCTCATTGATTCACACTGTCATCTTGATTTTCCCGAACTGGCGGGGCGACTGCCGCAAATCCTGGACGCCATGCGGCAAAATGGCGTGGCGGGTGCGATTTCTGTCGGCGTAAATCCAAAAACGGTAGACGGTATGCTGGCGCAGATCGAAACGCACCCCCGCCTTTTTGCCAGCGTTGGCCTGCACCCTGATTATGAAGAGGAAGAAGAGCCGGACGAGGCGGCTATACTCGCCCTGGCCGATCACCCCAAAGTCATTGCCATTGGCGAGACCGGTCTGGATTATTACTGGCACAAAGACAAGCCGGAATGGCAAAGACAACGCTTTCGCGTACATATCCGCGCCGCGCTCCGGGCGAAAAAACCCTTGCTGATCCACAACCGCGAAGCGGCGGCGGACGTGCTTGCCATCCTGCGGGAAGAAGGCGCACAGGCGGCAGGCGGCGTCTTCCATTGTTTTTCCGAGGACATGGATGTCGCGGAAGAAGCATTGTCGTTGGGGTTTTACATTTCCTTTTCGGGAATTGTGACCTTCAAGAACGCGAAAACCCTGCATAAAGTCGCCGCAAGCGTGCCGCTTGATCGCATTCTGGTCGAAACCGACGCGCCTTTTCTTGCGCCGCATCCGCATCGTGGCCAAACCAACCAACCGGCCTATGTCCGTCATGTGGCGGAAGCGTTAGCCGCGCTGCGCCAGACTTCTCTTACCGCCATCATGGAAGCAACCAGCGAAAATTTCTTCCGCCTTTTTCCCCAGACCAGGGCAGCCTTTACCTGATGGGTTTTGACTTTGCACAGCCTTATGAAACTTCCCACTGTTTTTTCTGTCGTCTTGTCTGCCGTAGTGTTTGCGGCCTGCCTTTTTGCCGCGCCCCTGGCCCATGCCTCTTCTTATGATGATGTGATAAGCTCGGCCAAGCTCGGCGACACGTCAGCCGTCAGGCGCTGGCTGGAACGAGGAATGGATGTCAACACCAGCGACCGGGAAGGCAATACGCTCCTCATGCTGGCGGTACGCGAAAAGCAGCCTGAACTGGTACGTCTCCTGATTCAGATGCGCGCCAAGCTCAATGCCCGCAACATGCATGGCGATTCCGCTCTCAGGATTGCGGCTTACCAGGGGTATCTGGATATTGTGAAAGAACTCGCGCAGGCGGGCGCGGAGATTGATACGGAGGGTTGGTCGCCGCTCATTTATGCCGCTTTCAACGGGCATGACGAGATTGTCGCGTTCCTGCTGCAACAAGGCGCTAAGATTGACGCCAGGAGCGAAAGCGGTATGACCGCTTTGATGGCTGCGGCCAGAGGTGGTTTTTTGCCGATTGTCAATCGCCTGCTTGCTGCCGGCGCGGCGGTCAATGTGCGGGACGCAAACGGTGAAACCGCGCTGGATTGGGCGAACAAGACGAAAAACACCGAAATCGCGGCGCGTCTGGAAGCGGCAGGCGCACAACCGGGTAAGAAGCCCAGAAGACGCGCTGGCTAAGCAGCACCATGTACACTCATGTGTTTAATTACCGTAAATAATTATGCGTTTAGCTTCGCCGCGAACCTCACTAACGAAGCGAAGGTTGCAGATTGAGGTGAGCCTGCGAACCCCAACGTTTGGGAAAGAAATAATCGCATTAGCATGACTGCTTGACCGTAAGGAGATGAGACGCATTTTATCATCATGGAATGGCGATGTGTTGGGGTTCGCGTTCCGCTCACCCCAACCTATGTATGGACTCGCCCCGGTTGTCAACTTCTGCTTTTGAACAAGGAACCCGGTTGCATCTATGTATAAGGCCTGTTCGG
>WRKX01000142.1 GCA_009777925.1 Betaproteobacteria bacterium
TCATGCTGTGCTTCGCGCGACAGCCTGCGACCATCTTCTTTGTCCATTTCATTTATATGGGGATGATGTAAAATTATTCAATACTTAGTAGCCGGGTCTATAGCGTCATACTCATAGGCGGTCTTGACTCCCAGTTCGTCCGTCTCTTCCGACACTCGTCCATGCTGTACAGAATACTTCGCGCTTGTGCTGCTCCCGTCCGGGTACTCGGTTTTGGTGAGATTCCTGAACTCATCACGGGTAATTTTGGTCTCCCGCCCCGCCCCGTCTATCCTGATTTCCGTCCGGCTCACAGGATCAACTTTACCCCGCTTATAAAGAGTCTGCCCCGCAACCATCCGCCAGATTAACACCCCTTCATTGTCGTACCAGTTCTCAGTCTGCACTCCGTCCGGACTCTTTATCCGTACATAAAACTCCTGTTTCATCCGGTCGTAGTCATACACGTAAGTAGTAACGTGCCCTAAAGCATCCGTATAGCTCGTCACCCGGTCACTCGTATAGGCATACTTTCTGGTTCTGCCTTCAGGATCAGTAACACTGGTGAGTTTGCCGTTCTGAACTGTGTAACTGGTAACATTCCCCAATACATCCGTCACCTGAGTAATCACCGGAACACTCTTCCCATCCACAACGCTACTGCCCCAACCATATTTTACCGCCCGCGCCGCTTCGCCATTTACGGGTACGTCACGAATCTCCGTCAGTTGTCCATTCGTGTAAATGTAATTAAGAACCGGATTATCAAAACGATCCCGCACCTCGGTGAGTTTGCCTGATTCGTCATAGATCAGACTCACGCTGTTGTCATTGCGACCGCCATATCTGATAAGCCGGAAGGAAAGAACTCCTGGGTCAGTGCGCTCATACTCCATCCACTCCTTCGACATGTTGTCAAACCATCTTAATTTCCTGATTCTTTTGGCAAGGCAACCTTCTCCCTCAAAATACTCCGTCGCGCTAACACTGTAACGAAACTCCAGCGCCCAGACATTCTGACTATCATTCTTTTTATACGTTCTCCCCTGTATCGTCATCAGTGGGTAATTCAAACAATCCAGCGAACCATACCCGCCCCGCCCATCACCGCATCCGCCCAGCGCAGATTTATACGCCATTGACCTTCCCACCATTGCCTATCAACACTGAACACTGACCCGGCCACCCAGATATTTTACCGCCAAATCTTCCACCGATATATCAGGTACGCCATTCGGAAACGAAACCTGAGCAAACGCCAACGCCGGAACAGCAAGCAGCAGCAGAAGAAAGTGTCTGAAAAATTTCATGGTTGGCATTTCGGCGTTTTCAGTAATTGATTGTTTATTATCATACAGCATATAGATAATGGTCAAGGCACTTGCCATACTGACTGATCAACCTCAATCATAGGGGTATGAAATAATTCTGGTTAAAACTGATGCCGCTCGGCGCGCGCAACGACCGCGACATGCACTTCTTTAGCGCCGTGCAGCTTTAGTATCCGCGCGGCTTCCCTACAGGTTGCGCCGGTTGTGAACACATCGTCTACCAGGAGCAGGGTTTGTCCGGAAAAATCGCGCGAAGAGGCAAACACGCCACGCGGATTTTTGTGTCGCGCCTTTAAGGTCAGCCCTGTTTGCGGCATGGTCGGTCGCGTTTTTTCCAGACTTTCGCAATCCAGCGTGAGGCGACGCGCCTTTGCCAACGCACGGGCAATTTCCAGCGCCTGATTGTAGCCGCGCTCCTTGATCCTATCGGCATGGAGTGGTAGCGGCAGGACGCAATCCAGCGCAACTTCAGCCGTCGAGAGAGCCAGATACCGCCCCCAGGCGTCTGCCAAAGCCAACTGCGCATGATATTTCAGGGCATGGATCAAGCGGTCAAGCGGAAAGGCGTAACGGTAAAGCGCGTGTACCTTTGTGAAGGCGGGCGGATGTTGCAGACAGTCGCCACAACGTTCGCCATGCGCGGTAGCGACAAGACAAATTGGGCAGCAGGGTTTAGGTGGCATCGGCAAATCGGCAAGACAACCGGCGCAGAGTGCGTCATCATTTTTGCCGCAAGGTGCGCCGCAAAGCAGGCAAATGGGCGGCAGAATAATGTCAAGCGCCCGCCTGGACAGAGTTGTCAGGCAGGCGGGCAGGGAAATTCCGGGCATTCTGGTATGGATTGACTTCACGCGGGAGTTCCTTGATGATATAACGTTTTTGTTGCGGATTGTCCCATGCCACAAACCCTTGCCGAAACCACTTTTTCCGCGCCGCACGCAGCCAGTCGTCCTGTCTGGACGACGGCGGATGTACTCGCCCTCTACGAATTGCCTTTCATGGAGCTTCTCTGGCGGGCGCATACAACGCACCGGCAGAATTTCGACGCCAATGCCATCCAACGCTCGACCCTGCTTTCCATCAAGACCGGCGGCTGTTCCGAAGATTGCGGTTATTGCTCCCAGTCGGCGCGCTATGCCACCGATACAGAACGTGAGCGTTTGCTGCCGTTGGAAGAGGTGCTGGCTGCCGCCCGCTCCGCCAGGGAGAAAGGCGCTTCCCGTTTTTGCATGGGCGCAGCCTGGAAAAGCCCGAAAGAGGGCGATCTGGAAAAAGTGCTGGCTATGGTGCAGGGCGTCAAGGCGTTGGGTCTGGAGACTTGCGTTACTCTGGGTATGTTGAAAGAAGGGCAGGCGCAAAAACTGAAAGAGGCCGGGCTGGACTATTACAACCATAACCTTGATACCGACCAGGAGTTTTACGGTAAGGTAGTTCAGAGCCATACGCACGCGGACCGTCTGGATACATTGGACAGGGCGCAGGAAGCGGGGCTGAACATCTGTTCCGGCGGCATTATCGGGATGGGCGAATCGCGCAAGAATCGCGCGGCTTTGCTTGCCCAGCTTGCCACCCTGCCGAAGCCGCCGGAGTCCGTGCCGATCAATCACCTTGTGCCTATCCCCGGCACGCCCCTTGGCAACGCGCCACCGCTTGATTCCTTTGAGTTTGTCCGCACGATTGCCGCTGCCCGGATCGTCATGCCAGCTTCCTGGGTGCGGTTATCCGCCGGACGCATGGACATGAGCGACGAATTGCAGGCGCTTTGTTTTTTTGCGGGCGCAAATTCCATTTTCTATGGGGAAGCGTTGCTGACGACGGGTAACGCCGATGTCAGCCGCGACGATGCCCTCTTTGCGAGATTGGGACTGCAAGCGATCTGATAGCGGCTTCGTTGCAGGCGGTTTTTCCCGATGTCTTCCTCTGTTATTGACCGCCCGGCTCTCCGCCGCAACCTGCGCCGCGCCCTGCCGACTCTGGCGGAAGCGGATTTTCTTTCCCGCGAGGTTGAAGAGCGGATGCTGGCGCGTCTGGCCTATATCCGCCTGCAACCGGACTATGTGCTGGATTTGGGTTGTGGAAGCGGCGCGTCTCTTCCCGGGTTGGCGCGTTGCTACCCCAATGCTTTCTGTCTTGGCGCGGATCAGGAGAGATTGCTTTTTTCCGGCGCGCGCGAGGGTAATTTTCTCGCGGCGCGTGCTGAGCGTCTGCCTTTTCCGTCGGAATCATTCGATCTCGTCTGGGCAAATCTGCTCCTGCTCTGGCTGGATGATCCTTTTGTTATATTTCAGGAAGTGTTACGTATCTTGAAACCGGGCGGACTCTGGCTGTTTTCCACCCTGGGGACAGATACCTTAAGGGAGCTTCGCGCGGGCTTTGCGGATGCTTACCCGCATACGCAGCGTTTCGCCAGCCTCTATGAACTGGGCGACGCTCTTCTTGCCGCAGGCTTTGCCGATTCGGTAACAGATCGGGAAATGCTAACCGTAACCTATCCTGATCTGCCTGCCTTTATTGGGGAACTACGTGCCGCCGGCGCAGGCTGCGTCATGCTGAATCGGCGCAAAACCCTTTGCGGGAGCAGTTTTAAGGCAGGACTGGAAACCCATGCGGCTGCCCTGATAGAAAGCCACCCTGATCGGCGGCTACCCGTGACTTTTGAGATTATTCAGGGGCAGGGGTGGAAACCCGCCGCGCAGACCGAACAGCCGTTGCCGCGCTCATTGCAGCCAATCCGCGTTATTTCTTCCCGCCGCCAGCATTTGTAAAAACTGCATGCAGTGATACGAATAGCGATTTAACAATCTGAAACAAGGCGATCTGCCGTCTACATACCTTTTTTACAATTTCAGGCTTTAATGTCTCTTGCAATTCTCATCAATTTTTAAGGAGTACGAAATGAACAGAAAAACCATTGTCACCTTTCTTGCGGCTGCCAGCCTCGCGCTTGGCGCGGGGGTAGCCAGCGCCCAGGGATGGGGCGGCTATCACCACGGAGGCGACTGCTACGGCGGCAAGTATACCGGTAAATGGAGCGAGGAAGATTTAAAGGAGCGGATGGCGGCGCGGCATGAAAAGCTAAAGGAACGGTTGAAAATCACCCCGGAACAGGAAACTGCCTGGAAAACTTTTAACGAGCAAATGGCGGCGATAGGAGAGTCACGGATGGCCGCGCGTCCTGACCCGGCGGAATTTGCGAAACTGACCACTCCTGAGCGGATGGAAAAGCGGCTGGAACTCTCTCGCAAGTTTCAGGATGCGATGGACAAGCGCCTTGCAGTGTTGAAGACTTTTTATGCCAGTCTGACCGCAGAGCAGAAGCAAATATTTGATGATCTGCATTCGCCACGTTGGCGCGACGGCAAGCGCGGCTGGCATAAAAAAGGATGGTAAAAACTTATCCTTCGGCCTGAACCGACGGGGCGCAAAAGCGCCCCGTTTTTTGCGCGTAGCGCCGGGAGATGGGATGAAACGAAGAGGAATCCCAGCTTCAAAGGCATATCTCAAATGTTGGGGTCCGCTACAATCACCCCATATATGGACTCCTCCTGTAATGCAAGGAAGAAGCGAAAAATAAAACAAGTGGGGAAGGTGCGACTGCGCCCATATATCCGGCCTCTTTCTGGCGTATTGTTACACGCCGGGCCTCGATGGACTTCGCGCAGCAAGGGTGAATCAACCTATAGACCCGGCTACTAAGTATTGAATAATTTTACATCATCCCCAGATAAGTGAAATGGACAAAGAAGATGGTCGCAGGCTGTCGCGCGAAGCACAGCATGAGAGACGCAAAC
>WRKX01000143.1 GCA_009777925.1 Betaproteobacteria bacterium
GTGTTACCGACCAGGTTACTGTTTGATTGCTGGCATTGCCAGGAGTTACAGCCGCCGCCATCTGCAATGTGCCGCCGTTGGTGGTGATAGTGGTCGCGTTGCCCGCGCCGGTGACGGTGATGCCGGTCACAGGCACTGTGCCTGTTCCGCTCTGCCCGCTAATGGTGATCGTTGTTGAGCCGCTTATTCCCGAACCGTCGGTTGCCGTTGCTGTGACCGTCACTGTGCCGTTGCCAGTGGCGGTGAGCAGGCCGCTGGCGTTGATCGTCGCTCTGCCTGCGGGTGTTACCGACCAGGTTACTGTTTGATTGCTGGCATTGCCAGGAGTTACAGCCGCCGCCATCTGCAATGTGCCGCCGTTGGTGGTGATAGTGGTCGCGTTGCCCGCGCCGGTGACGGTGATGCCGGTTACAGGCACCGTGCCCGCGCCGTTCGCTACCGTCATCGCAATGTCAATCAGCGTACTGGCAAAGTCGGTTGCGTTATCGCCATTCGCTTCTTCGACAAACAGTCTGATCGTGTAATTGCCGTTCGGTAAAGCCGCCGCCGGGGGGACAGTGAAGCTGGCTGTGCCGTTGGCGCTATTCGCTGCCGCCAGTTTGCCGTAGAACAAAATCACGCCGGTGTTATTCGTAATCACGGCGGAAATAAAGCGATTCGCGCCGGTTGTCGCGCCGGTATAAGGGATGTTTACCGTAGCGCCCGCTTGGACCGTGCCCACCGATGCGACCGTGCTGTTGAGCGCAAGCCCTGTCGGATTGGTAGTCGCGTGGTAAGCGTCAATCAGGGTGAATTTCACCGCGCCGGTGATTGCGGTGGCAGCGCTGAGCATGCTACCCACAGTTGCGGGTTTTGCGTTCGCTCCACTCGCGCTGGATATGAAGATTACAGATGCCAGATTTGGTTTTAAAGCAGGATAGATGGCGTTATGGTTGGTGACTCCGTGACCACCACTATCCATGATGCTGGCGCAACCCGCTCTAGCAAACGCTGCGTTGCTGTTAACGGATGGCGAACGCAACCACAACCATTCTGTAGTTATGCAGGTTGTAGAATTTATTTGTATTTGCCACCCCCCTGATAAACCTAATTCAACTGAGGACGGCAATACGATTTTTTGACTGATGTCGATATCTACGCCATCCCACCCAAACCTATCTTCCGTAGTCCCGTATGCTGTGATTGCTGCTTGTTCTGCCGCTTTGAATGCGCCTTGAAGAAAGCTAGCGTTATTATAGAAACCAGTACCATTCAGCCAGTCAGCAATCTCGGAACCGCTCCAGTTGTTATGCCCTACAGGATCGTACCGTCTGCTCGCTACGCTCGTGGCCGTCCACAGCGTTGCTGTATTAGCGGCGTTGTCTGTGGCGACAACATGCCACAAAATGGGGTTGCCACCATAGCGTCCGAAATATACCTGCGTCCCGTTAAGGTTCCCACCGCCATTCGTTAACAAGATCGGCAAATCCACGCCCACCGCCAATGATACCATCGGTGTTAATGCGAATTGGAATAACAAGAGGCAGCAGAAGATTGATTGTTTGACACTCCTCCGAAGAACGGAGGCGATACGCTCGATTATGCCTTCAGAATTGGTGGGGGGTAAGCTCTTGATTACAAAAGTTTTGTAAGAATTCATCATGTTCTCCAAAAATGACATTATTGAACCGGCAATTAAGGTTTGACTTTTCAAGGCATGCCCCATATGGGCCGAAATGGCAAATATGATGCAACCCTTAATTGCCGGGTGAATATTTAAACTTGATGGATTACAAATTCCAAGCGCTCCATCAAACAGACGAATAACATAAATGTGTCAGCAATCATGACGACGATAACTCCATGTCCATGACAACTTAAACGATTTTATATACTTTATCAGGAGAGTTTCCCTGGAAAATGATATACGGTCATGTTTTTCCGATAAACGGTCATTTGTATTTATGCAAAGATAATTTCTAAAATATTTGTATAAATGCTGTTCCCGTATCCTCAAATCATTTCCGCCGCTCACTCATCAGTCACTCCCCGCCCAAACTCCTCACTCCCCGCCTACGTTAAAATGACGAATGTGTTTAACTCTGTGCTGGAATAAGGGCGTTTCCGGCCATTTGTAAGGGCGCGATTTATCGCGCCCTTACATGATGAATCAGGCACCAACGCAAGCCGGACTAGTACCTGGCGCTCCCGGCCAGGTCGACTTCATCCTAGGTAAATGCGATTGCCCTGATGCAGTGATGTAACCCCTGCCCGTTTCCGCCTGGCTGTGCGATAATGGAGTTCCTGATAAAAACACAAGGAAATAAGGGATGGCATTGTTCCAAATCTCCGAGCCGGGCGAATCAGCAAACCCCCATCAGCGTCGCCTTGCAGTTGGAATAGATCTGGGCACGACCCATACATTGGTAGCTACCGTAAAAAGCGGTATGGCATTGGTGTTGAACGACGAGGCAGGCAGACCATTTCTGCCTTCCGTCGTCCGCTACGCGCCGGATGGCAAAATAGAAACCGGCTACGCCGCAGAACGCTGGCGGGCGCAGGACGCCAAAAATACAATCGTTTCCGTCAAGCGTTTCATGGGACGGGGACGGCAGGACATCGCGCATATCGAATCCATGCCCTACGATATTCTGGAAGCGCCCGGCATGGCGCGCCTGAAAACCCGCGCCGGCGAAAAAAGCCCGGTCGAGATTTCAGCGGAAATCCTGAAAGCGGCAAGAGCCAGAGCGGAAGCCCATCTGGGCGGCGAACTGGTCGGCGCTGTTATCACCGTGCCGGCTTATTTTGACGACGCCCAGCGTCAGGCGACCAAGGACGCGGCCAAGCTGGCCGGCATTCATGTGTTGCGCCTCCTGAGCGAGCCGACTGCGGCAGCCATCGCCTACGGGTTGGATAACGCGGCGGAAGGCATCTACGCCGTATATGATCTGGGCGGCGGCACTTTCGATATTTCCATCCTGCGTCTATCCAGAGGCGTGTTTGAGGTGCTGGCGACCGGCGGCGATTCCGCGCTGGGCGGGGATGATTTCGATCAGCGCATCTTTTGCTGGGCGCTCTCCGAGGCCAATCTGCCGCCCCTCTCCCCGGAGGAAGCGCAACAGGTAATGACATGTTCCAGAGAAGCCAAGGAGTTCCTTTCCCGGCATGACGCCGCGCCGATCTCCCTCTGTCTCGCAAACGGCGTCACGGTGAATCTGACTCTGGAGGCAGGGGTGTTTGCCGAAATTTCCGGCAATCTGGTAAACAAAACTCTGGAAGCGGTACGCAAAACTTTGCGGGACGCCAAACTGCGCCCGGATGAAATCAAGGGCGTGGTCATGGTGGGTGGCTCGACTCGAATGCCGCAGGTGCAACGCGCGGTGGCCGATTTTTTCGGGCGCGAGCCGCTGAACAACCTGGATCCCGAAAAAGTGGTTGCGCTCGGTGCGGCGACTCAGGCCAATCTTCTGGCAGGCAACCGGACGGGCGACGATGATTGGCTGTTGCTGGATGTCATTCCGCTTTCTCTGGGGGCGGAGACTATGGGCGGATTGACCGAGAAGGTCATCCCCCGCAATACGACGATCCCCGCCGCGCGCGCCCAGGAATTCACCACCTTCCGGGATGGGCAGAGCGCAATGGCGATTCATGTCGTGCAGGGCGAGCGGGAAATGGTCGGAGACAACCGCAGCCTTGCGCGTTTTGAATTACGCGGCATTCCTCCGATGGTGGCAGGCGCGGCGCGGATTCGCGTAACTTTTCAGGTTGATGCTGACGGCCTTTTGTCCGTTGCCGCGCAGGAACAAACTACCGGTGTGGAAGCTGGTATTACGGTTAAGCCTTCTTACGGCCTTTCCGACGATGAAATCGCCGCCATGCTGAAGGACTCCATTACGCATACCAGGGACGACGCCAGCCGCCGCGCCCTGAAAGAAGCACAGGTAGAAGGACAACGCCTGATCGAAGCGACGCAAACAGCCTTGAAGGAAGACGCAGGCCTCCTGAACGCTCAGGAAATTGCCAGAATAGAAACCGCCGTGGCGCGTCTGCAAACCTTGCTCTTGGGCGACAACCGGCGGCAAATTACGGTGGCCATAGACGATCTGGCCGCCGAAACCCAGGAATTCGCGCATCGTCGAATGGATCAGGGAGTAAAAAGAGCATTGGCCGGCAAAAATCTGGAAGAATTAAGCCGGATTGTCGAGGAAATAGGCAAGGATACAGCAGCGCCCAAAGAAAGGGAGGAGGCCGAAGTATGACCCGCATCATCATATTACCCAACGAAACGTACTGTCCTGAAGGCGCGGTCTTTGAGGCTACACCCGGACAGTCCCTCTGCGAATTAATGCTTGAAAATGGCATTGACATTGAACACGCCTGCGAAATGTCCTGTGCCTGCACCACCTGCCATGTCATCGTGCGGGAGGGCTTTTCTTCCCTGACAGAAGCCGATGAATGCGAAGAAGACATGCTTGATAAAGCCTGGGGTCTGGAGCCGACCTCTCGCCTTTCCTGTCAGATGACGCCGGGGGAAACCGATCTGGTAGTGGAAATCCCGCGTTACAGCATCAACCAGACCCGCGCAGGGTAAGAAGGAAATTCACATGAAATGGATAGATACCCTTGAAATTGCAATGGCGCTCGTGGATGCCTACCCGGAGTACGACCCGGTCAGCGTCAATTTTGTGGATTTGCGTAACTGGGTTATGCAGTTGCCGGACTTTGACGACGCGCCCGACCGCTGTAACGAAAAAATCCTGGAAGCAATCCAGCAAGCCTGGCTCGACGAACGGTAAGGCAGATTGTTTATGGAGCCGCAGCTCCGTAGACTGTACCGAGGAATACCCTGCTTTAAAACCTGGGGGACTCAACGAGGATATGTGTAGTCCGGGAGCTCCACGCGCCAGCATGGCATCCTGCTTCAGGCCGGGCTAGAGCATGCTGTCTTTCAATAGAATTACTATACTGAACTTACGAGAGATATGATTCGAAATTGGAACGCAAGGAGAGAGCAGATGACACGACCTTATTCAGAAGATTTACGTCACCG
>WRKX01000144.1 GCA_009777925.1 Betaproteobacteria bacterium
TTGCAGGTAGGCGGGTATCGTCGTAGCCGAATTGAACATTTGCAGCTTACACTCTCCTCCTGGATTCAGGAACAATCCGATTTGACATTGGAGGAAATATGCGCCAGGTTGTCCGAACTGGGAATTAAAATCCAGGTTACGGCAGTATGGCATCAACTCGACAAGTGGGGCTTGAGTTTTAAAAAAAACCCTGCGCGCCAGCGAGCGAGAACGCGAAGACGTGCGGCAGGCGCGTGATAATTGGCGACGCGAGCAGCCTGACCTGGATACCGACAAACTGGTGTTTCCTGACGAAACGTGGGCAACAGATAACATGACTCGCATCCGTGGTCGTTCGCACCGTGGTCAGCGTTGCGTTTCCTCGCCCCCCCACGGACACTGGAAAACAACCACCTTCATCGCAGCCTTGCGTAATGCGAAGGTAACGGCTCCCATGGTGAGCGATGGCCCAATGGACGGAGCATTATTCCTAGCCTATGTTCGGTAGTTCTTGTGCCCCACGCTTCGAGCAGGTGATGTCGTGATTGCCGATAATCTATCCAGTCATAAGGTATCTGGAGTCAGGGAAGCCATTGAATCGGTTGGCGCGACAATACGTTATTTTCCGCCGTACTCACCCGACCTCAATCCGATTGAGCAGTTGTTCTCCAGGTTCAAGGCTATGCTCAGAAAGGCTGCCAAGCGCACGACCGAAGCGTTATGGGATGAGATCGGCAGACTCGTCGATACGATTTCAGCCAACGAATGTTTAAACTACTTCCGGGCGGCTGGATATGTACATGACTAAATCGAAAATGCTCTAACCCCAACATCGTGACTGGAGTTCGCTATTTGCTGTCTACAAGCCCACTGTCAGATCAAGTCGAAACTTCTACACTTTATTTGGGTGAATCACTATAATTCGCTCGCCGCATGTGGGCAGCAAGGGCAGCGTCCATTGTAGCGGCGTGCTGGGCAAACCAGCTTTCCAATTCTTTGGCGATGATGCCGCCAATGCCGGGATTGTTTTGTAGCGCTATGGCAAGAGTTTGTTTGAGCGAATCCAGCACTCGCGCGTGCTCGCCCGTATGGCAGTGGATGGGCGGAAAACGACTTTCCTCCATCCAGCGATCTTCCTGGGCAAAATGTTCTTCCGTGTGGGCGAGCAAATCTTCCAGCGCGTGAACAACCTCTTCATCGCTCGCGGCAGCCAAGCGATTTATGCACGCGACAAACTCGCGGTGGGTGTCGTCCATGCGCGGCAGACCTTGCACGTAACTTTCTTTCCATTCCATTATCTGAAGCCCTGTCTGATACAAGAAGAACGGCGTCCTGCAAGGACGCCGTTCCGGTTAGAACGAGCAATTACAGACGCTCGTAAATTGTGGTGATGCCTTGTCCGCCGCCGATACACATAGTGGCGATGCCATAGCGTTTCTGAGTGCGCTGCATCTCGTGCAGGAGCTTGGTGATAATCACGCTTCCCGTGGCGGAAACCGGATGTCCAATGGCAATTGCGCCGCCGTTGGGGTTGGTCTTGTTGGGATCAAGGCCAAGTCCCCTGGCAACGGTGATGGATTGCGCGGCAAACGCTTCGTTTGACTCAATGAGATCAATCTGGTCGAGCGTCAACCCCGCCCGCTGGAGCGCCAGCTTGGTGGCAGGAATCGGGCCTTCGCCCATGATGTCATTGGGAACGCCGGAGACAGCGTAGGAAACAAGACGCGCCATCGGCGTATAACCGGCGGCAGAAGCCCTGGCGGCATCCGCCAGCACCAGGAAAGCAGCAGCGTCATTCAGGCTGGAGGCATTGCCGGCAGTTACCGTGCCGCCTTCCCTCTTGAAAGCAGGCTTCATCTTCGCCAGGGTTTCCATGGTGGTATCGGGTTTTATCTGCTCGTCGCTGTCGAACACCACATCACCCTTGCGGCTCTTCAGGGTAATCGGCACGATCTGATCCTTGAAGTAACCGGCGGCGCGCGCAGCGGCAGCGCGTTTTTGCGATTCCACCGCATAAGCGTCCTGTTCCTCGCGGGAAATTCCCCACTTGGCCGCCAGATTTTCCGCAGTCATGCCCATATGCCCAACGCCGAACGGGTCAGTAATGACGGATACCATGGCGTCAATGGCTTGCGTGTCGCCCATACGCGCGCCGTTACGCAGCGCAGGCAGGAGATAGGCGGTGCGGGTCATGCTTTCTACGCCGCCGGCCAGGGCGAATTCGGCGTCGCCCAGCATGATGGCTTGCGCGGAAGAAATGACCGCCTGTATGGCCGAACCGCAGAGGCGATTCACGGCAAACGCGACAGAATCCATGGGAAGACCGCCCTGAATGGTGGTGACGCGGGCGACGTATGGATAACGGGCATCCGTCGGCATGATATTGCCGACTGCGGCATAGGAAATCTGCTTGGGATCAACTTTGGCACGGTTGATGGTTTCCTTGATGACCAGCGCCCCAAGATCAATGGGTTCCAGGTCTTTAAGGGAGCCTCCGAACGCGCCAACGGCGGAACGGGCGGCAGCGAGTACAACGATATCTTTCAGCATGGGACGATTCTCCTTCAACGATTAATCAGCCTGCCAGTTTGGCAAGCCACAACAAAAGCAACAACAAACACCACAGCAGGACGGTACGCCAGACCAAGCCTACCGCGCTTTGCATGGAATCCACGTCCGCTGTTTCGCCTGCGCCCAGTTCGCTTTGTGATGACACCTGTTTGAGCGAATTCAGCTTGATACCGAGCGCGCCTGCGCCGCTGGCGATTACGATACCGAGTTCATAATCATACCAGCGAGAAGCATGATTGCGCCAGCAGAAAACGGCGTCCTCGAAATTTCCGACAATTGCGAATGCCGCCGCCGTGGCGCGTGCAGGCAACCACTCCAGACAGCGGAACGCCCTGGCGGCAAAAAGGCCGAAATCCCCGCACTCACGCCACGCTTCAGCCAAGAGGTGCGAGATTCGATACAGGATTGCGCCAAGCGGTCCGGGCAGGAGCGCGAACCAGAAAAGCACCGCGAATACATGCCGATGTGAAGCCGTGAGCGCGGTTTCAATGGCAAGCTGGGCAATTTCCCCGGCTCCAAGATCGGCGGGCAAATCTTCGTCTCGCCACTCGGAGAGCAGGGCGCGGGCGCGTTCCACATCGTCCAGGCGCAACGCCATCTGAATCTCAGTATAAAAATGGCTGAACTGGCGAAATCCCAGGGTCAGGTACAGCGCCAGCGTGTTTAACGCAAATATCAGGATGGGCTGTCCCAGACTCAGGATATAGACAATGAGCAGCGGCGCAAGCGGCAAAAGCGCAGCCAGGAGCGTAGCCGCCACCCCTTGCCGATAGCTCCCCGCGTTAAAATGACGCTCCAGCCACCCTGCCCAGCCTGATACAGGCCGTACAACCCAACGCGCATAGTTCAATGGGAAGCGCTGCTCCAGCAACAAGGCGAGAATCAGGGAAAACAGAGTCATCGGCAGGATGGAAGACGCGAGGAGAGCAGAAAGCAATATGATAGCCTGCTGGGAGAAGATTGTCAGGCATCCTTGTCACAACATAAAATTCAGAGCTGAACTCCGGCGATCCGCGCGACACTCGTGCTTTTTTTCCGGGGTGTATCGCCATGTTTAAAGACAGAAATAGCCCAACCGCGCGAATGTTATCCGCGCAAAATACTCTGGAGGCACTGCATGAGTTTCTGGTGGTTTGATCCTGAACTGAATGACGGCGTTGCCAGACGCGCGTTTGCTTCCTTGGAACAGGTGTTCGCGCTCAAAGGCGAACGTATCACGAAGGCTCCGCTTAGTGAAGTCATACGCGTCGAATGCGAGGGGCGGCGCTACTATGTCAAACGCTATACAGGCAACGGCAAGAACGCTCGCCAGCGCTGGTTCGGCTTACGCCAATGGTTCTCTCCACTGCGGGTGCAGGCCGAGTGGAGGAACCTCCTGGCCTTCCGGGAATGGGGCATCCCGACAGCGCGGCTGGCGGCCTATGGCATCGAGCGCCGTTACGGTGGTTTCAGACGGGGCGCGCTGGTTGTCGAGGAAATCCGCGATAGTTCCGATTTAGGGCAACTGGCGCAGCAAAACGACGCGCGCCTGCGCGACCGGCATTGGTTAAGCCAGGTAACGACACAGGTGGCGCGACTGACCCGGCGCATGCACGACGCCGGTTTCGTGAACAACGACCTGAAATGGCGCAATCTCCTGGTTAGCAACGGGGAAACGCCCATAGTGCATGTAATTGATTGTCCGAAAGGTGGGTTCTGGTGGGGGCCATTCCTGCGTTACCGCATCATCAAGGATCTCGCCTGCCTAGACAAGGTTGCCAAACATCACCTGACGCGCACCTGGCGTTTGCGTTTTTATCTTGATTATGCGGGGCGCACTCATCTGAACGAAGATGACAAGCGGCGCGTGCGACGCATCATCGCTTTCTTCAAAGGGCGGGAATGATAGAGAGGAGAGGAGGGAGGAGGAGGGAGAGGAGTCAGGGTCTGTAATTTAAACTGTGTCATCTGTTAATTTAGGCGTGAGCCGAGGAGGATGACATGAAACTAAGGGCGGAACAATTGGATCAATTGCCTGGGGATTGCAAGACCCCCAGGGATGTAGATAGCCTGTATAGCCAGCACGGTAGGTTGGGGTGAGCCTGCGAACCCCAACGTTTGGGGAAGAAAACAATCGCATTGGCATGACAGTTTGACCGTAATGAGATGAGGCGTATTTTATCATCATAGAATAGCAAAGTGTTGGGGTTCGCAAAAAACGCTCACCCCAACTATATGAGCGCCTCCCGTTTGTGCAAGCATTTTTTGACGTTCTGACAAACAAGATGGATTGCAGCTCTATATCCGGCCTTGATGCAGCACAGCTTACCGCTGCGGGCCCTGATGAAA
>WRKX01000145.1 GCA_009777925.1 Betaproteobacteria bacterium
AAATACTTATAGTGCTTTTCCTAAATAATCTTACTCTATCAACCTTCAGACATCCTATCCTGCAAGCGAGAAAGGGTAAAAATAATTACGAGAAGCACTATAATTGCCGGGTCTATAGAAAGGAGACATTCCCTGGTTTTCGGTGGTTGATACTCCATCAACAGAAGGGGGAGAAGAAAAATCCGGGACTGGAGGCTCTATGCAAGCTACTCAAACACCGCTACGTCAGCAGCGGCACTTTGTCCGGAAACAGGAAGTAGTATGAAATTTTCTGCAACAGCATCCTGCCCACCTCTCCTTCGTCGAGACTGGTAATCTCACGGTGCACATCTGTGGCTATACCCGCGAAAAGACCAACTAGGCGCGGGTCGAAATGACTGCCTGCGCCTTCGCGCACCTTGGCAATCGCTTCTTCGCTGCTGAGTGGCTCTTTATACGGACGCCTTGACGCCAGCGCGTCAAACACGTCGACGATGGCAAAAATCCGCGCTATAAGCGGGATTTCCTCGCCTCGCAACTGCTTCAGATAACCGCTGCCATCAAACTTCTCGTGATGGAATTCGATAACATCGCTGCCGGCGCGCAGCCATTCCGAAGGGCGGATAATTTCCAGGCCAAGTGAGACATGTTCTTTTACCGCAGCGAATTCCTCATCGGTCAATTTTCCCGGCTTCAGCAATATCGCATCACTAATGCCGATTTTTCCGACATCGTGAAAAAATGCCCCGATAACCAGGCGGCGCATCGCGATTTCGTCCAGTTTTACCGCTTCGCCCAGCCGCAAGGCGTAATAGCAGACGCGGTAATTGTGATTTCCAGTGCCGGAGTCGCGCTTGGCAATCGCCGTGCCAAGCGTTTCCGCCATTTCCAGATTGCCGCGCATAATGTCTTGCGCCGCCCGCAACACCTTGCGATTTAACAACAGAATCATCGGGTAGAGCACAGCCGCCGTCAGCAATACCGCAGCCAGCACCGCCAGCAGCGCGTAACGGAAATGTTGCTGTAATTGCTGGTCTATCCGTCCCGGCACAACAAAAAGCCCGCTCAGAATGCCTACCTGCGTCCTGGTCGTGTCAAGGATCGGCATCTGGATCTGGATGACCATAACTTCGCCGGTACGGATAACATGCTGATGCCGCGCCGTATCGCGCGGAAAATCTCGCGTCTGCCCGGTCAACACCTCGCGCAATGAATCAAAGCGTGGATTCGCGGTTTCGCCGCGCAAATTCCATTCATTGTCGAACACCTGCGCAGCAACCGCGCGCCGTAACACCGCATCCAGAATGCTTGTGTAAACTGCCTGGTCATCCCTGCTTGCGCCGGAACTGGCGAGTTCATCTGATTGCGGCGCGGTAAGCGTCAGAACAAAATCATTTACGCCGCGCTCCTGGATAAAATAGAAGCCGACACCGACCAGAAGGCAAACCAGAACACCAGCAAGCGCCATCCGCCGCAGAATCGCAAAAGAAATGCTCGACATACTCAAATCGCCCGAACAAAAATAAAAATAGCGCCACTGGCACGCGCTTCGTTCTTATTATAGCGATTTCCCAAAATAAGATTCCGCTCTTTCTGCGGACAACGCCAGTCATGTCTTGATGTCCGGCTTAACTTACAGGCAGCAAAGCGAGAGCGTGTGGAAAGGGGAAAAAGCCCGTTGGAATTGGGCGGTAAAACAGAGGAATGAGTCCAGGAAAGAGCTTTTATACCATCGTAATTATAGGAGGTGTAACTCTTTGATTAATAATATTATTTTGCAAGAAATGTCATATTTCTCCAAAATTTACGGTGTTGATAACAGATTACGAGTTTCAGGCGCTTGAGTCACCCCGGCCTAAAGGCCGGGGATTCCTCGACACAGGTCAGAGAGCCTTCGGCTCCAAAAACAACTGTCTCGCTCACCTCGCCATAAATGGCGAGGATTGCGCTCGACGCATGTTCAAGATGTATACCGCCTGCTTTGGCAATTCATACGGTGGATATAGCATAACAAAAAATAAACGCAATACCCTGAAGACATATATTATTGCAAATGTAATTCCAGAAAATATTTTAACCATACTATTTTCATGCGTTATGGCGTTTTCGGTTTAGCGCGTTTTTGTTTCGAGTAGACATGGCGATTCGTTCAAATAAAGCGACGATCAAACCCGCCAGACGCCAATCTTTCCAGCCAACCTGAACTATTGGCGCAAGATGGAATTAAAATGATACGCTTTACAGCCCTTGGCGGCCTCTTCCCCATGCGGAGCGCGCGCCCACGAACCACAACATACCTTAAGGAAATGCCTTGACCGCTCGCAAAACCTTCACGCCGCCACCTGCCGGCTCCCGCCTGTTGATGTCCGGCAACGAAGCCGTTGCCCGTGCCGTGTGGGATGCTGGCGTGCGCGTCGCCGCTGCTTATCCCGGCACGCCTTCCACGGAAATTCTGGAAAACATCGCGCGTTATCCCGATCTCTACTCCGAATGGTCGGTGAATGAAAAAGTCTCGCTTGAAGTAGCTATTGGCGCTTCAATCACCGGAGCGCGCAGCTTCTGCGCGATGAAACATGTGGGTTTGAACGTCGCCTCCGACGCGCTGATGACGCTCACGCTCACTGGCGTAGTCGGCGGCCTCGTCATTGCGGTGGCCGACGACGTGGGTTTTTCTTCCTCGCAAAACGAACAGGATTCGCGCTTCTGGGGGCGTTTCGCGCATCTGCCCATTATCGAGCCTGCCGACTCGCAGGAAGCCTATGACATGACGCTGGCCGCGTTCGATTTGTCGGAACGCTTCAATGCTCCCGTGATTTTGCGGCTTACAACCCGCATCTGTCACGTTAAATGTCTGGTTGCAGTCGGCGAACGCATAGTCAAACGCGCTGCCAATGGTTTTATCAAAAATCCAGCGCGCTGGGTCATGGTTCCCGCCAACGCGCAAAAGCGCGTCCCTGAAATGTTCGCGCGCGAAAAGGCGCTCGCCGAGGAATCCGAGACGACTCCCCTTACCAGGCTGGAATCCGGCAGCGACAAGCGCGTGGGTTTTGTCACCTCCGGCCCCGCCTATATGCACGTGCGCGAAACCTTCCCCAACACGCCGGTATTAAAACTTGGCCTTTCCTACCCTGTGCCGATAAACAGGGTGCGCGAATTTGCAGCCCAGGTTGACACCCTTGTAGTCGTCGAGGAAACCGAACAACTGCTCGAAACCGAAATTCGCGCCGCCGGAATTACGACGCGCGGCAAAGACCTTTTGCCTGCTGTCGGCGAATTGCCGCCGCGCATCCTGAGAAAGCATCTGGCTACCCTTTTCCCGGAGCTTCAGTATGCCGCCGAAGAACTCGCGCCCGCCGCGCTGCCGGTCTTTCCGCGCCCCCCTACCATGTGCGCGGCCTGTCCGCATCTGGGCGTGTATTACACGCTCTCGCAACTGAAGAACATTACCATTTCGGGCGACATCGGCTGCTACACCCTTGGCGCTGGTCATCCCTGGAACGCGCTTGACACCACCATTTGCATGGGCGCGTCGTTAAGCATGGCGCTCGGTATGGACAAAGGGCGCGGCCCGGATGACGAAAAGAAGAAAATCGTCGCGGTTATCGGCGATTCAACTTTCATGCACATGGGTATGCAGGGCTTGCTCGACATCGCCTACAACCGGGGCAATGTCACTGTCCTTCTACTGGACAATCGCACTGTCGGCATGACCGGCGGGCAGGATAATCCGGCAAGCGGGCGCGACATTCACGGCGCAGAAGCCCCAAGGATAGACTTTGCCAAAGTAGTTGAATCTCTCGGCATCGCTCCTGAACACATCCGCGTGGTCGACCCTTATTTGCTTCCTGTCCTCTTCAAGACCTTGCGCGAAGAAATCAAGTATGACGGCCCCTCGGTCATTATCACTGACCGCCCCTGCGTGCTGATTGAGGATTACAAGAAGCTGCCGGCCTACGAGGTAATTGAATCGGACTGTACGGGGTGCGGCAACTGCGTGGATGTCGGCTGCCCGGCAATTCACGTCACCCGGCGCGAAAAAGCCGTCAAGCCTTCCGGTAAGGAAGTGGAACTGGCATTTGTGCGCATTGAGACGACGGCCTGTACCGGCTGCGGCTTGTGCTTGCAGCCCTGTGCGCCCGACGCGATCAAGGAAGCAAAGCCGAAGGCGGTGCCGGTGGAATTTGTATGAAAAAGAAAAAACGCTGAAAGGTATCAGGCCAGAGCTTCGCACCGCTTGGTAAACACACTTTCCCGATGATATGAAATCAGCAGTTGCTCGGTGGCGCGGGTCATCGCCGCATAGAGGACTTTGGCTTCTTCTTCCGGCGTTACCTTGTTGTGCGGCATACACCCAAGGTCGTAAATTGCCACGCTATTCACCCGGCAATTAAGGGTTGCATCATATTTGCCATTTCGGCCCATATGGGGCGTGCCTTGAAAAGTCAAACCTTAATTGCCGGTTCAATATTGAACTCCAACCCTTTGCTTTTGTGCATGGTCAAGAGGCACACCTTGCCGGGTTCGCGCCGTTCATGAATCCCCGGAATGCCTTGGCGAGACAAAGACTTTCGCAAGTCAGTGATTTGGTTATTGAGTCACCCCTGCCTGAAGGCAGGGGATTCCTCGATATGGTCCTGGGGAGCCTTCGGCTCCCTGTTACGCTTTGTCTCGCGCTTGTCTCCGCCATTTATGGCGGAGACAAGCGCGAGACCCGTGTTCAATACTCCAGTGATCGCGGATCGCCCGCAAGAGGCGATCTGCATCGGGGGCGAGGCTCGAAAGATAGTAGCGATGCTCA
>WRKX01000146.1 GCA_009777925.1 Betaproteobacteria bacterium
CTTTGCCAATGGCGACACCATATTCGCTCAACAACCCGCGTATCTGGTTGACCGTGGCGGTTCTCTGTCGAACACGCTCGCTACGCAGTCGGTGCAACGCCTGCATGTCGCTCAACGCTCTTGACCGTCACAAAGCGCATGTTCGGACGAGCCGCCGCTTCGCAGACCCCCTCGGCATCGTTGGCATCGTTCTTCTGGTTCCTGATGTAAGGCTTGACGAATTGAGGGGCCATCAACCGCACCGTGTGACCCTGGCGCTGAAACAACCGCGCCCAATGATGCGCTCCACCACATGCCTCCATGCCGATCAGGCATGGTTCCAGTTTCTCGAAAAAGCCTTCCACCTCCCCACGCGACAAGCGACGACGCACAACAATACGTTCGTTACGATCAACTCCATGCACCTGGAAAACGTTTTTTGCCAAATCAAGGCCGATACGTGTAATCTTCATTTTGGATTCTTCCTGTTTGATTGACTGGTTTGTAACATCCTCCAGTCTGGCACATTACGAGGCCGAAAAGGACAGGAGGAGTCCATTCCATTAACCTATAGAATCATGGGAGTTTATAGTGATTCACATAATTTCTGGAACATCGCTCCCGGAAGCACCGGGTACTAGCCCGGCATCATCAGCTAGTCTGCTCTACCGCCTGGCCGCGCTGGTGCGCGGCGCTCCCAGAGTTCCCTGAAGCATCATCTTCCCAAAAGTCTATTTATATGCGCGAATTACTGTATGTCAATGAACTCCTTTCACGCCCGAAAGCCGCGCCAGACTGCCACATCCAAAAATGTGCGCGTGCCGGAAAGCTCCTTGCCCCGCGCGGATGTATTGCTTGTCAAGCAAGGGCTTGCCGCTTCCCGCACGGAAGCGGAGCGTTTGATCCGCGCCGGGCGGGTAAGTTGCGGGGGAAGGGTCGTCACAAAACCGGCGCAGAGATTCCCTGTCGACGCGGAGTTCGTAATCGCGGATTCTTCCGATAACCGCTACGTCTCGCGCGGTGGATTGAAACTGGCGGGCGCGTTGGTTAAAAGCGGTCTTTCCGTCGCCGGACGGATTTGTCTCGATGTCGGTCAATCCACGGGCGGGTTTACCGATTGTCTGCTGCAAGCGGGCGCGGCACGGGTGGTTGGTGTGGATGTAGGTCATGGGCAACTGCGTCAAAGCCTGAAAGCCGATTCGCGCGTAACCTCTTTTGAAGGCATCAATGCCCGCTCTCTTTCCGCCGTTGATCTTGGTTCAGCTATGAGAGCCGATGGATTTGATCTGATCGTCGCCGATGTCAGTTTTATTTCGTTGACCCTGATTCTGCCCCGCCTGCCCGCCCTCCTCCATGCGAACGGCAACATGTTGTTACTCGTCAAGCCTCAATTTGAGGTTGGGGTTGAGCATATCGGAAAAGGCGGTATAGTTTCTTCCCCTTCCCTTTATGCCGACGTAGAGCTTAAACTGCGAGCTTCTGCTGCCGCCTCGCGCCTTATAGTTCTCGATTGGTTCGAGAGTCCCATCACGGGCAGCGACGGCAACCACGAATTTTTTATCTGGACATCTCATGAGTATTGAACTTTCCGTTGAATTCTTTCCACCGCAGACAAGCGAAGGCATTGCCAAATTAAAGGCTGAGCGCGCAAAACTCGCGGCCTTGAAACCGGACTTTTTTTCCGTCACCTATGGCGCGGGCGGTTCCACCCGCGAACATACATTTGCCGTCGTGAAAGAAATCGCGGCGGAAGGATTTGACGCCGCGCCCCATCTTTCGTGCATCGGCTCCACCCGCGTCGGAATTCGGGAAATACTTGAGGAATTCAAAGCGTCCGGCATAAGGCGCATCGTGGCGCTACGCGGCGACTTGCCTTCCGGCATGGCCGAGGCGGGCGAATTGCGCTATGGCAACGAACTGGTTGAGTTTATCCGCGCCGAAACGGGCGATGCTTTTCAGATCATGGTCGCGGCTTATCCTGAATGGCATCCACAGGCGAAAAGCCCGGAAGCAGATTTACAAAATTTCGTCCGCAAGGCAAAGGCCGGGGCGAATGCGGCGATCACCCAGTATTTCTACAATGCCGACGCTTATTTTCATTTTGTGGATAGTATCGACGCCATGGGTGTGGAAATTCCCATCATTCCCGGCATTATGCCTATCGTGAATTTCTCCAGGCTCGCCCGTTTTTCGGATGCCTGCGGCGCGGACATTCCGCGCTGGATACGCAGACAGTTCGAGAGCTACGGCGACGACGCCGAATCTATCCGCGCCTTCGGGCTGGATGTTGTCACCGGACTTTGTGAACGACTGCTGGCGGGCGGCGCGCCAGGTCTTCATTTTTACAGTATGAACATGGCAAAAACAACCGTGGAAATCTGTCAAAGACTTGGCCTTTGCGCCACGCCATGAAGAAGGTTGGGGTGCGCAAAATCAGCCTACACTCCCGCTTTCTCCGCCCCCCGCCGGTTGCTGCCTGCCACCATTTCAATTTCATACAATCTGCATTCCAACGCACCGTTGAAAAGCGGCGTCTTGCGCTTAGGAGAGAGGCGCAGCAATTTCGTAAGATCCGGGTCGGCAGTGAAAATCGCCGCCGTCCAGCCGGGAAAGCGACGTTTCAGGACAGAGCCCATTGCTGGATAAAACTCTGCCAATGCGGAACTCTCGCCTACCCGTTCGCCATAGGGCGGATTCGCTACCAGAATGCCTGGCTTTTCAGAGGGCGGGTTCGCATCCAGAAAATCGCTCGCCATCACCTTGACGGCTCCTTCCAGCCCGGCATCCGCAAGGTTTTTCCGCGTCGCCCGCACCGCTCGCGAATCGAGATCGGAAGCCCAGATGTCAAGAAAATCAACTTCCTTCACTCCGTTCAAGGCGGTACGGCGGATTTCCTGCCAGATTTCCGCCTGAAAGGTTTTCAGATTTTCAAAGCCAAAGCGGGGGCGTTCCAGACCGGGTGGACGCTTCAGGGCGATAGCGGCGGCTTCGAGCGCAAATGTGCCGCTGCCGCACATGGGGTCGAACAGCGGTATGCCGGGACGCCAGCCGACAAGCCGCAAAATGCCTGCCGCGAGATTTTCCTTCAGGGGCGCTTCCACATTGGCATGACGCAAACCGCGCTGCCAAAGGGGCGCACCGGAAGTATCCAGATAAATCACGCAATCCCGCGCCGATAAATATACCTGAACCCGAATATCCGGCGCGTGAGTATCCACGTCGGGACGCCGCCCTATAACCTCACGAAAACGGTCACAGACGGCATCTTTTACCCGTAAGGTCACAAAATCAACGCTTTTGACCGGCGAGCGGCTGGCGGTCGTCTGTACTCTGAAAGTCGCCTCGACGGAAAAATAGTCTTCCCAGGGGATTGCCAATGCCTGCCGGTAAATATCGTCCTCGCCTTTTTCCTTCCTGTAGGGCGCGCTTGAGAGCCGCCAGAGGATGCGGGTCGCTATCCGGGAATGGAGATTGGCACGATAGCATACCGCCCAATCACCGGCAAATTCCACGCCGCCATGCGCGTCACGGACAGACTTCGCCCCAGCTTCCGCCAGTTCATGCGCCAGGAGTTTTTCCAGCCCGCGCGGGCTGGTCGCAAAAAAATGTTCCATCGTCAAACTTAATAAGGCTTCAATACCGCCGAAAACACTGCCGCAAACATAATCAAGGTGGGCAATTCGTTGAACCAGCGAAACCAGACATGTCCGCGCAGGTTTTTATCTTCCCTGAAGCGCCGGATGATAGTCCAGCAATAGATGTTGTACAGAACCAGTATAACGGCTGCTGTGGCTTTGATGTGAAGCCACATGCCCGGCCATTCAAAAGCCAACCACATATACAGGCCGAACCCAATCGCCAATACGCCCAATGGTGTCATGAAACGGAAGAGCTTTTCCGCCATGCGCAGCAAACGTTCTTTTTCTGCCTTGCTGTCCGCAGGAACCATGGCCAGGTTAACAAAGATACGCGGCAGATAAAACAACCCCGTAAACCAGGAAATGATGAAGATGATGTGCAGCGATTTAAGGATGAGGTAGGTCATACAAAAACAAAACTCCTTGCAGTGAAAGCCCAAGGGTAAGCGTAGGTTACAATAAACGCAAGCCTCATAAGAATATCCATGCTATTGAGAGATAACGCGCTCCTTTGCCGATTGCCAGCGCCAGCGTCGCTTTCCACACGCTATGCGAGAGGACGCCCGAGGCTACGCAGAGCGCGTCGCCAATCACCGGAACCCACGCCAACAGCAGCGCCCACACGCCATAGCGTTGCAACAACGGCGGAATCGGGCGCGTGACTTTATGCGCGAAAAAACGCCCGGCCACATACGAGGTCATCCCGCCCAGGGTGTTCCCGACGGTGGCGACGATGACGGCGGCAACGGCCCATGTCGGCATGTAATACAAAAAGGCCAACAGCGCCAATTCTGAATTTCCGGGCAACAGCGTCGCCGACAGAAACGCCGAACTGAACAGCCCGAAAAGCGCCGTCCATTCAGTCATACAAAATCACTGTTTGAGATAAGTCGTGTTTCAATGCGGCAAGTGCCAGACTTCTGGGATAATTAAACGCTTGATTCAAAACAAATCACTCTGGTCATGCCGTTTCTCTTCCCGCCCTGCCTTTTTGAACGTAACCGCGCCCTGGGCAAGATCAGAATAAAGCGGGCGCTTCGCGCCGGTCAGCAAATCATCTATCGTCAAAATCTGAATCTTCGGAAAAGACGCATCGTGCGGATTGGTGTAATACCCGGCTTTGACCGCCTCGGTTTCCATCGGTTTGGATGG
>WRKX01000147.1 GCA_009777925.1 Betaproteobacteria bacterium
CCACCGCTATCACGGTGCAGGCCAACAGGAATGACGCAGACTTGGTTGTGCTATTCTGTTTCATGGATTCGTCCTCGCTGTCGTTGGCAAAATCATCATGATGCCACCGTGGCGCTTATTAGACGCCCCGGCATGGGCGAGTCCATTCAATTACGCAAGCTAATTGTCAGTCCGCGCTCTTTGCGACCAACGGGAAACTTGATGGCTTGCGAATAGACTCAATCGAGAGATCAATGTCCAGCTCAGGCCAATAGAGGTGGTCTTTGGTTGGGCGCTCCACATGGGATACCTGCCCGATAGTAGCCATGCGGAACCACGGGAACTCTTCATACGTCAACAGCAGTTCCTCGTCCTCAATCAGCAGCCAGAGTCCGTTTGGGGAGATATGCGTGACCTCAGCTACCAAAGTGGCGATCTCAGGCATTTTGAATCTCCTCCAGATGTTTCTCCACGAGAGCGTGAGCTTCGCGCAGGTGGCGCTCTGACAGGCCAACAGATGTTGCCAGAGCCACGGTGGGCATAAGCCAGAACTTTGCCTCTCCATCGGGGTTGCGCTACGTGGACGTGAATCTGCGGCTCCTCGCGGGAAAAGAAGAACAGGCGAAAAGAGCCTTTTTTAAGATGGTAGGCGACATGGGCTATTTTACCTGAATGCTGGGGCTTTGCCGCTCTTTGCGGCCTAACGCTTGAATTAACCGGTGCGCGTTAGCGCGTCCTGATTGAATTAAATGTTAGATTGCATAAGATTATAATAACACGCCCATGCCACCTATTGAACCGGCAATTAAGGTTTGACTTTTCAAGGCACGCCCTATATGGGCCGAAATGGCAAATATGATGCAACCCTTAATTGCCGGGTGAATAGTACGCTTATACCACCGAGAAGGGTTGCGATAGCAAAGTAGAAGAACGCCATTTTCCTGCTGCTTGGGTGAGACTTTTCGCAAAACCAGATAAGAGCACGAAAGAAGAAGGATTTGTGGCTAAAAAAATAGCTGGCCAGGAACATTGCACCCCAAGCCATATTGTAAATGCCGAGAAGAATGCTACCGAACCCCGGTTGCCACGGTTGTATTGGGCCGAATTTAACTGTGAAGGCTAAAGCAATGAGGAGTGCGAGAAGTACACCAATGAGCGATAGCCCAAGAGCCAGCCCTGTCTCGTTTTCGTGTGTGGGAGTGGTATGTGATGGCATTTGGGGTGTTTCTCCCTAACTACATATAGACAAACTACCTTGAGGAAAGCAATTCGTAGATTGCGGTACGCTACGCTTACCCCTGCTTGCAAACTCTACCATAAATGTCAGGCTCATAGTTTCGGCATTTCCCCGGTCAGGAGGTAATGAATCAGCTCACGCGCCGGGCGCGACGCGCGTCCGAAGGGAACCCGCGATTTCCCCCGGAAGAAAAGGCCGCGCTGAACATCGCCGAGCACGGCGGCGGAAAGTTGTTGGTCAATACAGAACTGGCCGTATTTCGGGTTGGCGTCCCTAAGACCGCAGGAAAGCAGGCAATCCCAGGCGAGCGTGCATTGATGGCTTTTTGTTTCCGCAGCTTTCATCAGCATTTTTTCGCGGGCAAGATATTTTTCCAGCCAGGGGGTGCGCACCGCCCGGGCGGGCAGACCCGCGCAGCTCATGAATTCCACTACGGTTTCTTCCGTGGCTGAAAGGAGTATCTGCTTGAATGCCGGTGCGGCGTCGCCTTCTTCGCTCACGGCAAAGGCCGTGCCAAGCTGCACGGCGGAAGCGCCAAGGGCGAAGAGTTCGCGCACCTGCTTGTGAGAATGAATGCCGCCAGCGGGAATCAGGGGGATTTTTTCCGCTTCCAGCCCCATGTCCCTGAAGACTTCCAGAATGCCCGGAATGACCGTCTGAAAATCAAAGCGAGAGTCATTGACCTCTTCCTGTTTCATTGCGCCCAAATGACCGCCGGCATAAGCCGGATGTTCAATCACAATGGCTTCCGGCAGACGCTTTTTCCGCATCCATTTTTTCAGCAGCAGCGCGACGCCGCGCACATCCGACAAAATGGGAAACAGGGCAATCCGGGGGAAATCTGCGACCAGATCGGGTAAATCAAGCGGCAAGCCCGCGCCCATTACGATAGCGTCCGCGCCGGATTCACAGGATTGACGGACGTATTCCTTATATTGCGATACCGCCCGCATTACATTGACCGCAATCAGTCCGCGCCCCTTTGCGATTTCCCGCGCCTTTTTGATTTCACGGTCAAGGGCGACAAGGTTGGCCTGCCAGATTGCCGCCTTGTTCTCTTCCCGGTCTTTCTTTCGGCGTGTCGCTTCTATGAGATCAGGATGGTGGTGGCGCAGGTCAATGCTGGCAATTGTTCCGACCGCGTTTTCCGAGGCTACCGTGCCTGCCAGGCGATGCGCGGAAATGCCGACTCCCATTCCGCCCTGCACGATAGGCAATACAGTCTTTTCCATGATGGTGAGCATGGGGAGAGGGGCAGAGTTGGCTGTGGAATGTGGCATGAGGGGCAAGGCGGAAGCAAAAGTGCTACCAAGAGTAACAGAAAACATGCCGCCCTGCCCCGATAAAAAAGCGAGGCGTTGCCGGGCAGCTTTGAGTCGCCTCGCCATAAATGGCAAGGATTGCGTTTAACTCATGCCAAAAAAACCCGGCTTCTGCCGGGTTTGGGAGAATTTTATTTTTCCAGCACATAGACGCCGGGCGCGTCGGCCAATGCCGGATATTTGCGGCTGGTGGCCGGAGGCTCGATCAGTTCGCCGCCCCGTTTATCCAGCCAGACTGTCCAGTCTTCCCACCAGGAGCCTTCTTTTCTTGGGGAGCGTTTCATCCAGTCCTCATAACGCTCATTTGAATTGGGTTCGCCCGACCAGTAAGCACGCTTGGGCGGGTTGACCGGCGGATTGACAATGCCGAGGATGTGGCCGGAAGTCGACAGGATGAAACGCATTTCAGCATTCACGTCTATGGATTTGCGGATTCGGTAGCACTGCGTCCAGGGGGCAATATGGTCGTCAATGGCGGTGACGACATAGAGCGGCTGGGTGATGCGGTGCAGGCTGATCGTTTCCCCGGCAATGGTCAGGCGGTCATGCCGAATCAGATTATTGTTCAGGTACATTTCCCGCAGATAGTAGCTATGCATGGCCTGGGGCATTCGGGTCGAATCGGCGTTCCAGAAGAGAACATCAAAAGGAACCAGCGACTCGCCGTAGAGATAGCTGCGTACCCAGTAGCTCCAGATCAGACTGTTGGAACGCAGGAGGCGGAAGGCGGAAGCCATTTCATTGCCTTCCAGATAGCCTTTTTTGTGCATGGAATCATCCAGCGCCTTGACGCTGGCGTCGCTGATGAATACCTCAATGTCACCCGGTCGGGAAAAATCGGTGAGGGTAGTAAAGAGCGTCAAATCGTCGACCGGCACTTTGCCCGCGCCGTATCGCCGGTGCGCCCAGGCCATGTAGGTAGCGGAGAGTGTGCCGCCGATGCAGTAACCGGCAAGATGGAGCTTGTCGGCCTTGCAGAAGTCAAGAACGGTATGAACCGCCGTATCTATGCCCTCGGTCAGATAGTCGTCGAAGGTAATATTCGCCATGTCTGACGTGGGGTTTTTCCAGCTTGTGATGAAGACCGAAAAGCCCTGGTCGACCATATGTTTGACCATGCTCTTTTTGCTGGTCAGATCCAGAATGTAGAACTTGTTAATCCACGGGGTGATGATGAGGAGCGGCATTGCCCGCACCTCTTTGGTTGTCGGGGTGTAGTGGATAATTTCCAGAAGGCGGTTGCGGAAAATCACCTTGCCGGGCGTGGTAGCCAGGTCCTTGCCGACGACGAAAGCGTCTGGTTCTACGGTCATGACGCTCTTTGAATTGGCGTCCCGTATGAAATTGCGTATCCCGGCGACCAGGCTTTTGCCCTGTGTTTCCACGCATTTTTGCATGGCGACCGGGTTGGTCCAGAAAAAATTGGTCGGAGAAATCGCGTTTAACCATTTTCTGAACCAGAAGGCGGCTCGCCGCCGTTCCTTGCCGGAAATGGCGGGTGTGCTGAAATACATGTCCTGCAAGCGTTCGGTGAAAGCCAGATAGGATTCCTTGATGATGTCCCATGTAGGGGATTCAGTCCACACCGGGTCGTCGAAACGGGTGTCGTCGGCATGTGGCCTGACTACATCCTGAGAGGGCAGGCCGATGGCGCGACGCGCCATATGCGCCTGCAAAGCCAGGAGGTCATTTGAAAGAGCGTAAACGGCGCGTCCCAATTCTCTGGGATGTGTGAGCCATGCCATCTGCGCGTTGAACATTGAACTGAATACGCCAAACGGATCAAGCTGTTTGCTGATGTTTTCATACATGACTTCCAGCGTGCTGGCTTCGTCCAGTTTGAGGTGATCCTGGGGGTGAGGGTGAGGATCTTTTGCGTTCATTTGAGTCTCCCGTTAAGAACTTCCCTTTATACCATAAAGTATACGTGCGGACTGATAACTATAGACCAGGCTACTAAGTATTGAATAATTTTACATTATCCCCATATAAATGAAATGGACAAAGAAGATGGTCGCAGGCTGTCGCGCGAAGCACAGCATGAGAGACGCAAACAGGCGGTGCGGCTGCATCGGCAGGGCATGACGATGATGGCCATCGCTGCCACGTTGGGCGTTGCCTACGGGACGGTTCATCGTGCGGTAAAGCTGTGGCGTAGCGGTGGGGTTAAAGCGCTTTCGCCCATGCCAACCGGTCGCGTA
>WRKX01000148.1 GCA_009777925.1 Betaproteobacteria bacterium
TAATGCCCAGGTTTTTTTCCGGCGTCCAGCCAAGAATGGTGATCTGACCGTAATTGGGGGCTAAATTGCCATAGTAAATAACCAGATTACCCGCAGCGTCGTACTTTGCCGTGATGCCCCGATCCACGGTGCCATTCTTGTCAATATGATGCCATTCATTCATTTTGGGGTCGTGCGCAAAGTCCCCCAATACGATGTTGTTATTGTTGTATTTGATTATGATCTCGCCCTTGCCGTCAATGTCAAAAATGGTGTCTTTGCCGTCACCATGTCTGCTGGAGGAATCGATGTTAAACACGTAAGTGTCAAAGCCAAAACCACCTTCGAGGTAGTCATTACCCTTGCCGCCGGTCAATATGTCATCCCCAGCGCCGCCGTATAAAGCATCTCCATTGTTGGTTCCGGTTATATTATCGTTGCCGTCGCCACCAACATAAGCGATACCGTTGCGGATGAAAGGATACAGCTTGCTATTCAATCCGAAGCCTAAACTACCGCCCAAACCGCCTATGTAGTATTTAGCCTGATTGAGGTCTACCTTGCCGATGGGTTGTGCGTGTACGTATGGTGCTACGTATCCGCTTATCACATCGTCGGCGTTGCTGCCATAAATGATTGGACGATTATCAGCATCAAGAAAACGGATGGGTTGGCTGTTGGAAGAAAAGAGCTTCTTTGTGAGTGCTTCCATTGCCTTAAGAGCCTCAGGCTTGTCAATTAAGTATTGACTGATGATGTTGCCATTGGTAACAACTGTTTTTTCATCATCGTAAAAATTAGTTATTGTCAGTGTTGATCTTGGAATGGCGCTTACACTGATAGGGTCAAAATTTAATTCCACCTTCCTGCCTATGCCTGAAGGGTCAATGATGGGTTGAAGCGCCGGTCTGCCGAGATCTGAATCTTTCCCCCCGACAAAATCGAAGTTTTCGTCACTTGGCACAATAGCAAAATTCCGAATTTCCCGGGAGCCGTCCGGGTTGACGACAAACACAGCATTATCATCAATTTTGAATCCAGTTGTTCCCCATATGTAGGTACGCTCGGCATAATCTGAGGCGTGCGTACCAAGGTAGAGTTGGTTAACGGCGTATCCATAATATGACATCCCAAACAGATGACCGATCTGCGCCTTGGAGTAGTTTCCGGGCTGGATGCTGGAGGAGGGATCGAAAAAGTTGGCCACAATCTTAAAATTTGCCGAGTTGACAAACCTGCCTGCTCCTGTTGTCATGTATTCCACAGCATCAACTATAATCTCGTTTTTAGATCCGTTATCGCGATGGGCAAGAATGGCTGGGTCGAGCAGGTCGTTTGGCCGAGTTACCGTGCCGTACAAATACATGTTGGTAACTTCTTCCGCAGTTGGCAGCGCCATGATGTTCTCCTTGAAAAATGGTTGGTTGAGGGTTTTTACAGGTTTACGAATCTTTAAAGTATCCACTCAGTGATGGTAGCGCCTATCACGTGGTACACCACAATTACTGACAAGGATAAAGGCGATAGTGCTTTCAATCTCCTTGCGGAATCCTTCTTGATCCATATAACGAATCTTGTGTTTGAAATCAAACACGCCATCGCCCATGCCATTGGCGCGTTCGTTGCCACGTCTGGGGTACTCATCATGGAACCATAACTCCTCTCCTCCGTATCTATTTTGTGGTGATGTATACGGGGTTAGTTCACAACAGTCAGGGTTTTCTTGTAGAAATTCGCTCTTGCTGCCATAGGGAATCAAAGTAAAACGCTCCCTGAGATCGGTCCATCCCACCCCCTCCGCTTCCCTAATCTCCTTGTAATCCGCACTAATTTGATCACACAGATAGTAATTGATCGCAATATCAAGTCGTTCTTCCGTCGTGAAGCGGCGACCATACAGACTTTTTAGGTATTTTTCATCATGCCATGAATAGGTGCAAGATTGGATGATGCCATCCTGTTCGACAGGAACCTTGCCTATAGGCAGACCACCCCCATGCTTATAACGCCAGGTGCAGTATCCATCGTAATTGCGACTGCTGGTATACGCCCAAGTGGCAAAGACATACAGAGCCACAAGCAACACAAGGAGCCAGGCAAGGGCAAAAAGCGCAAAAACGGCAGTTTTAAAATACCATCCTACCCCCGGTTTTTCTTGGATACCGCGCCGAATCCTACGGAACAGATATGCCAACATCAGGTATGCTGGCACTGCCAATAGGGCAATGATTCCAAAGCGAAATAAAAGCTCCGTCATATCGTCATCCTAAAATGTCATTTTGCGCGTCAGCGCGGTAGGTTTGGGTGAGCGGAACGCGAACCCCAACATCTATGCTGGCGTTGTGGGTTCGCTATTTGCTGTCTGCAAGACGCTAACCGCCAACCTGCCGAGGTCTTACCCGCTTCGGTCACTTGCGCGATTGTCAGCTTGGATTTGAACAAGGCGTGAACGGGGATAAGGTGTTTCCGGTCATTCGTAGGGGCGCGATTTATCGCGCCCAAACATTGCCGTCTACAAAACTGCCGTGGTTTGTTGGGTTGGGCGCGATAAATCGCGCCCCTACGAGTTTTATAGTCCGCGTAGATTTGAGTGAGCGGAACGCGAACCCCAACATATGCCGAAAAAGGAAGCAACGCGCCCATGAATGAACTTTGTGCGCCGGCGCACTCATTTAAAATCAATGACTTATAAAAGCTACTCCAGTGTCTTGTATGGCTGACGAGAGAAAGCGAAGATATATTTGTCATTCTGCGTTCATCCTTTGGATCAGGTTTTCGATTTCGGCAAAGAGGTTTTTGGCGGCGGCCTTCGGGAGAAGTATATCCAATTTAACTCTTTTTTCGTCGGAATTGGGATAGCGCATGAGGCGAAGATCGCCAGCCTGCGTGTCGCTAAAATGAATCAATCTTGCCCGTTCTTTTATTGCCCGCGTAGGTTTGTCGGCGATTTTTCGTCGCTCAGTCTTAATGCGCCCGATGAGCTTTTCCTTGGATAGATTATCCGCAATCAATTCCTCGGCAAGCAAGGTTGCTTTATCTGCGCCAAGCTCCGCAACCGCGCTTTTCAGGATGGCTGCAAATTCAGCGGTGATTTTATGCGGGTGTTGCGCTGCTATCTCAAAGATTGCCTCTGGTAACTCCCCAAATGCCCTCAACTTGAACAGTTTGCGCGGCAACTTGAACCCCATTGCCTTCATGATTGCCTCCTGACTATAATCTTTGTCCGCAAGGTCAGCGACGGTGGCGGCATGATCCATATCAGTCTCCGCCGCCGTGTCATTGTAGATACGGCTCAAACGAATCAACGAGAGAGGATCATGCGGATTCAAGGTGGGATCAATGATTACGTCCAGAGCAGACCAGCCCAAAGTCGTCGCAGCCAAAAAACGGGTCACGCCAGATACGATCTCGTATTTTCCCTGTCGCTCGCCTTCGCCGGGATAAACCCGCAGGGCTTCCCTTTGCCCATGCGCTGCAAGAGATTGAACCATATTCTGAATGCTTGATTCCGGGCGGAAGCGCCGGGAGTTATAAGGCGAAGGGACAAGCAGGCCAAGGGCTATTTTTTGGATGATAACAGGCTGCTTTTGAGCATGAACTGTAGAAGTTTTGACATGAACATACTGTTCAGGAATTTCCCCCACATGATCGACCACCGCGGCGGCAGACCCGGAATCGCTCGACGCGGGCTGAACATAGATGCTCTGCGCCGTTTTATCCTGGCTCATGTCTTCTCCGCTGTTTTCTCCGTCAAGCCGCTCCATGTTCATGTTGCGTTTCCTCCTGAAAGGAATTTCGTACCGCATAGCGGATTAGAGCGATTTTTGTTTAATCCTGTACGGCAGACAGAGCTTTTTGCTGGATTCCCGCCTACGCGGGAATGACGAATGGAAAGTCTGGCACAAATGGAACAGCAGGGACGCGACAATATGGAATAGCAGGGACGCGACAATGGCGGAGAAAATATGACCATATTTACAACGTCATTCCAGCGCTCAAACTCGTCATTCCCACGCTCAAATTCGTCATTCCCATGCTCAAATTCGTCATTCCCGCGTAGGCGGGAATCCAGAATAAATGTATGCATTTGAGCCGGAACTACTCTAAAGGGAAATTGGATTAAACGACGCGGCAGAAGGCCGCAAGCGAACGCGCGGCGCAAAACGCTCACGCATAGGCATGATATTGGCTTGCGGCTTGCGGCTTGCGGCTTGCGGCTTGCGGCTTGCGGCTTGCGGCTTGCGGCTTGCGGCTTGCGGCTTGCGGCTTGCGGCTTGCGGCTTGCGGCTTGCGGCTTAAAAATTGTGTATGACATTTCCGGTTTTTCAAGTTATTTTTACAAATTATTACAATTTTTCTGCCTTATCCTGAAACTACGCAAAACATGACTATTCAGCTTGTCTGCCATGCCATATCGCTTACTGAACGAAATGGCAATCTATTCTTATAACCAAAACGAACCATTGATCTGAATCAATTACTCGTTCTGGATTCCCACCGAGCGAGAATCAGGCAAAAACTCTGTCTATCATACAAGATTATAGCACTTCCCGCGAATAAATTTACTGTTGTTATAGACCCGGCTACTAAGTATTGAATAATTTTACATCATCCCCAGATAAGTGAAATGGACAAAGAAGATGGTCGCAGGCTGTCGCGCGAAGCACAGCATGAGAGACGCAAACAGGCGGTGCGGC
>WRKX01000149.1 GCA_009777925.1 Betaproteobacteria bacterium
ACGTTGTGCGATCCTACTGGGACGTTCTTCACGCTCAAGCGCGTCAAGGACTCGATCCCTTAAATCTTGTGAATAAGCAGGCATATGACATCCTCCAGAAAAATGAACATATTATATCAGAAAATGTCTATGATTAAGTCAAAAATGCTCTAAACAAACGGCTGCCTGGCTCGCGCTTCGTTCACTGAAAGGAGGGAATTTCGTAGAAATTTTACAGTTTCGTCGTTTTTTGATGGATTTTGATACCGTTTTTTTACCGCTTCACGGTATCCCGTGAATGAAAAAACGGGAAAAATACGCCTCACAGCGTACCCATTACGCTTATTGGACGTTTGGATGGGACAACACAAAAATCCATTGACAGTATTCCTATCCCTTTTGTGGCTTCTTCGTACCCGCTGCTTTTCTTGCCTTCGGCTCGCGCTTCTCAAACTCGAAACCTACCTTGCCATCCTGGCCAACCACCAAAAAGGCGGAAAATTTGCGGCGGGTACGGGCGGAAACAAACTCTTTAAGTAGACTGGTACGCCCTTCGGTCAATAACTTGCTCGCTTCAGCGCGTTCAACAGGTTGCTGGAGAATGATCTTTCCGGTACGAAAATCGCAACTGCGAGCCTCATGCGTGGATTTTTCGCACACATAAGCGCTTCCGTATTCATAGACCGAACTACCGCACTTGGGACATTTCCCTAAAGATTCCTGCCCGGAAAAATCAGGAGTCTCGCCTTCATTGTCCGTCATGGCCGAAGGTTGCCCAAAATCGAATTCCATCTCACCGGCGTCATTCAGGCGAGCGCCCGCGACAAAGGGGCGCCCCATTTTGTTGCGAAACCCAGTCATTGGCGCCAACTTTCTCTCCGTCAGGAGCGTCTCGATTTCAGCGGGTTCAAACTGGCGGCCGGCAATGATTTTCCAAAGGCCAAAATCACAGGCGGAACACAGGAATTTTTTATAGGTCTCCCGTACCACGCCGCCGCATTTCGGACATGGCGCTTTTATCACTCCGAAATCGCCGGGGATGGTGTCGGAATCATAGCTTTTGGCACGCTCAACGATGAGACGGGTCATTTCCGCAATCTCGCGCATAAAAGTTTCCCGCGACATTTCCCCCTTCTCGATCCTGCCCAATTTCCATTCCCATTCGCCGGTCAGTTCCGGCGCGGTCAATTCATTGACACCAAGGCCGGTCAAGAGGGTCAAAAGGGAAAACGCCTTCGCGGTTGGCATGAGGTCGCGCCCTTCCCGCAGCATGTATTGCTCGGAAATCAGGTTTTCGATGATTTGCGCCCTGGTTGCCGGAGTGCCTAACCCGCGTCCGGCCATTGCCGCCTTCAACTCTTCGTCTTCCACCATCTTGCCCGCGCCTTCCATCGCGGAAAGCAGGGTCGCTTCCGAATAACGCGGCGGCGGGCGAGTTTGCAAGGCTTCGGCGGTCACTTCCAGAGTCGTCGCCTTTTCCCCTTTTTCCAGCCTGGGCAGATCGCCTTCGCCCTCCTCCCGGTTTTCCCGCCCATGCACAACCAGCCAGCCGGGATTGGTCAGCACTTTGCCCTCGGTCTTGAAAGGATGGCCGACAACACGGGTAATACGGGTCGTCACCTGATATTCCGCCGCCGGGAAAAAGACCGATAGAAAACGTTTTACGACGAGATCGTAAAGTTTCTGCTCTACCTCGGAGAGATTTTTGGGCGGTTGCGGCGTAGGGATGATGGCAAAGTGATCAGACACCTTGGCATTATTGAAAATTCGCTTGTTCGGCTGCACCCAGCGACGCTCCAGAATTTGCCGGGCGAAAGGCGCATAGCGAGCCAGCAGGATTTCATCATGACTTTTGCCGCCCTCCCCGGTCAATGCGCTCAGGGTTGTCTTGACCATGCCCGGATAATCTTCCGGCAGATATTTGGAATCTGTACGAGGGTAAGTAAGAGCCTTATGCTTTTCATAAAGCGCCTGCAAAATGGAAAGCGTGGTTTTGGCGGAAAAGCCAAAACGGGCGTTGGCCTCCCGTTGCAGGCTGGTCAAATCAAACAGCAAAGGGGAAAGTCTGCTTTCCGGCTTTGATTCTTCCGTAATCTCGCCGGGTTTTCCCTGGCAGGCAGCCAGAATGACCTTTGCCCTGTCTTCCGTCCACAGCCGGTCGGCGCGGGCGTGTTCGTCTGCATCCTTGCCCTTGAAATGCTCGTCAAACCATTTCCCCGCATATTCTCCGGCGGCAATGGCAAAACGTGCCTCCACTTCCCAGAAGGCCCTCGGCTTGAATTCGCGGATTTTTTTCTCGCGCTCGACCACGATGGCAAGGGTCGGCGTCTGTACCCGGCCAACCGTCGTCAGATGAAACCCGCCGGTCTTGGAATTGAAGGCGGTCATGGCGCGAGTGCCGTTGATGCCTACCAGCCAGTCGGATTCGGAACGACATACGGCGGCGTCGGCAAGCCCTTTCATTTCCTCCCCTGCCCGCAAGGAAGCAAAACCATCGCGGATGGAACTGGGCGTCATGGATTGCAGCCAGAGGCGCGAGACAGGTTTCACCGAACCGCTGTGCCGGACGATGTAATTGAAAATCAGCTCGCCTTCGCGCCCGGCATCACAGGCGTTGACAATGCCATCTACATCTTTGCGTTTAATCAGTCGGGTTAATAACTTCAGGCGGTTTTCGGTTTTCTCAATCGGCTTTAAGTCAAAATGCGGCGGAATCACGGGCAGATGCGCGAATGACCATTTCCCGCGCTTCACCTCGTAGGTTTCCGGGCATTGCAGTTCCAGGAGATGCCCGACCGCCGAACAAATGACGTATTCATCTCGTTCAAAAAAATCCGTCTGCTTGTTGAAACCGCCTAGCGCCTTTGCGATGTCGGCAGCGACAGAGGGTTTTTCAGTAATGACCAGTTTTTTGCCCATAATGGTTTACATATGCCCGTGAAAAAATGCGAGGGATGATAAAGGTGGTTTGCCATATAGAGCAACAGGGAAAATAAAAGAAAGGAAAATTTCCGCCCCAGGTTGCCTTTGATTCCTGTCTCGGCCTCTGGCGCTGTACCGGATTCCCGCCTACGAGCGCCCCTTCAAGCGGAAAGCAATCACGGCGCGATCAGCTCTCTCCCCCGACTACTCTCCCGCAAACGGAAGAAGAGAGGTCTTGCAAACACAATATAGTTCCCTCTCTCACTTGTGGGAGAGTGTGGCCGAGGGCCGGGAGAGGCTATGTAAAACGTATCCAATCCACCGCGAAGTGGAAAAACGCATAGCGACGACATTTCCGATCAACGCGCAGCATTTTTGCGCTCAAAGCGATAAAACAGATTCGGTTCGGAAATTATATAAATTGTCCCATCCCGTCCCACAGCGACGCCCCCGGCTCGTTGGATGGAAGTGGCAAGGCCATGCCAGCCGCGCCATAGCGGCATGAGGCCGACCAGTTCGCCTTCGGTATTATATTCAGCCAGCAGACGGGATTCGTCGCTCAAAAGTAGCAGGTGACCGCTTTGATCTTCACTGCTCAGGGGGGAGAGATCGCACATAAAATGTTGGAAATTCTGCCTGGGTCGCCACTCGTTGATTTGCAGGTTTATCGCCCCTTCGTCCATGAGGCGCGGCAGGCCGTTGATTTTAAAACCGCGCAGCTTTTTTTTCCTTGGCAACGAAAATACGATGGCTTGTTTTATCCCGAGTGAGCCCTTCAAAGCCGAAATTGCCGTATTGCAGAAAGGAAAGACCCAGCTGCGGCGCGCCTTCCACATCAAGACGCTGAATATCAGAATCAATTACCACGACATAAATTTGATGTTTGCGCTCGTCAATGATGGCAAACAGATTTCCTTCCATATGGGCGATACCCTCCAGGTCTTCCACACCTTAGAGCGGTTTATGTTTAATCATGTACATTTTCTGTAATATATTCCTTGCCATAGCTTCTTTTTATCGAAAGTATATGTCCACGATTAAATAGAAAATTCTCTAGACTGGCAACCGCCGCAAGATATTGCCCTCCCGCGTCAATTCCACAATCTGCGGCGGATGATTGATCGTGCTAAAGAGCGTATCGGTATTGTCGTTATAAGTCAGCGCGGAGGCATTGGCGGCTACTCCTTCAAGGGGATGCGCTTCCAGGGTAACGCGGTATTCGGCAAGCCGCAGACTGCCGGGCGCCTGGTCTAGTATGCCGCTCCAATACCAGATTAGCGGAACAAGCCTGTAATACCAGGCCACGCTTGCCGCCAACAACAATGCTAGAGCGTGTCGTCATTAGATTGTATAATATCTTGATTTTGGGCAAATAGGAGAAATTTATGCAACCGGCGCACAGACGGCACGACATTTCCGATACAGTCTGGCAGATTTTGGAGCCTCATCTGCTCGGTCGTAAAGGAACATGAAGAGGAAATGCCCGCGACAATCGCAAATTTATCAATGCTGTTTTCTGGATTCTGCGCACAGGCGCACCGTGGCGGGATTTACCGCCAGATTAAGGCGATTGGAATAACACGCATCGCCGTTTTTCCCGGTGGCGAGACAAGGGAATCTGGGAAAAGCTGCTGGAAACATTGATAGACGAACCTGATTTTGAATGGCTGATGATTGACGCAAGTCACATAA
>WRKX01000150.1 GCA_009777925.1 Betaproteobacteria bacterium
TCGTCATGCCCTGCCGATGCAGCCGCACCGCCTGTTTGCGTCTCTCATGCTGTGCTTCGCGCGACAGCCTGCGACCATCTTCTTTGTCCATTTCATTTATATGGGGATGATGTAAAATTATTCAATGCTTAGTAGCCTGGTCTATAAAGAAACAGGACAAGTATAAAAGTTGGTAGCATATGGCAAGCCGGATGCTTGCCGTCGGCGCTTCTTTCGTGGATAATCATCGGCTCCCAATGCCGGGGTGGCGGAATCGGTAGACGCAGCGGACTCAAAATCCGCCGCCGCAAGGTGTGAGGGTTCGAGTCCCTCTCCCGGCAGATAGTCTTAGGCGATACAAAGATGGTTGGCGAGCGGAAGTATGTGTCAAAGGCTCATGGGCTTCCGCAAAGTTCCTTACTCGCCGTGAAGCCCAGGCTGCGTTATTGAACCGGCAATTAAGGTTTGACTTTTCGAGAGACACCCCATATGGGCCGAAATGGCAAATATGAGACAAACCTTAATTGCTGGGTGAATAGGTTCTGGAGGAGGCATTGCCGATGGCCCGAGACCAGTGCTTTTAAGCAAAGCGAGCGCGGACATGGGTGGCGCATTGCATGGCACGCCAAGGTGATTTATAGTGCTTCTCGTAATTATTTTTACTCTTTCTCGCTTGCAGGATAGGATGTCTGAAGGTTGATAGAGTAAGATTATTTAGGAAAAGCACTATAAAAAAACTTTATGAATCAGCGTGTCCATAGGTTGATTCTGTGGAAGCTGCGGCTTTTTTTGCCCTTATTTTTACCTGATTGCTCCGCGCACATCAACGCTTCAGCCATAGAAGCTTTATCGTTTGTCAGATCAATTCCGTAGAATAGACTATTGTTCAGTGCTGGCCGAGTGCCGACTTCGGCCTTGATGGTAAATGCGATTGTCCTGACTGAACCAATGTACTGCAACCACACACTGTATTTCCGGTTTACCAGGAAGGTGTTACAATATATAGTTTATATTTCAATTGTTTTATTCCGGAGGTTTTCCAATGAGCATGAGTGAACGTTCTTATCAGGGCACGGTTATTACACAGGAAGGCGTGATTGAACTGGCTTCGCCTGAAGCGCGCAAAGTCTTGCGTAACACCTATATGCTGCTTGCCATGACTTTGGCTTTCAGCGCGGTTGTTGCCGGAGTCGCGGCTGCTCTACAGTTGCCTCACCTGGGCTTGATCGTGACCCTTGGCGGCTATTTTGGGCTTCTTTTTGCCGTGACCAAATTTCGGAACAGCAGCATGGGCGTCCTTTTTGTCTTTGCCCTGACCGGTTTTCTTGGCTACACCCTTGGGCCGCTGTTGAACGCATATCTTTCACTGCCGAATGGCAACGGCATCATCATGATGGCGTTGGGCGGCACGGCGGGGATTTTCTTTGCCATGTCCATGATTGCATTCACCTCAAAGCGTGATTTCAGCTTTTTGGGCAAGTTCCTGTGCGTGGGCATTCTTGTTGCTTTTATCGCCGGACTGGTATCAATCTTTTTCTCAATGCCGGCCCTTTCGCTGGCGGTTTCCGCCGCAGTCATTCTGCTGATGACCGGCTTGATTCTGTATGAAACCCAGAACATCCTGCGCGGCGGCGAAACCAATTACATCATGGCGACTGTTACCCTGTACGTAAGCCTTTACAACCTCTTTACCAGCCTGTTGCACATTCTCGGAGCCTTTTCCGGCGATGATTGAAGCGCAACGCTAAGTGTTTCAGGGCGGCAGTATGCCGCCCTGATTGTTTAAGGGGTGACAGTCCAATAATCCTGATTTCACTTTTTGCCATGGCCAAAACACGTAAAGGCATTATCCTGGCCGGAGGTTCCGGCTCCCGGCTGTATCCGGCTACTCTGGCAGTTTCCAAGCAATTGCTGCCGATATTCGACAAGCCGATGATTTATTACCCGTTGTCAACCATGATGTTGGCGGGAATCCGGGAGATTCTGGTCATTTCAACCCCTCAGGACGTGCCGCGCTTCGAGCAACTTTTAGGCGACGGGAGCCAATGGGGCATTACTCTTTCCTATGCCATACAACCAAAGCCGGAAGGTCTGGCGCAGGCTTTCCTGATCGGCGCGGACTTTCTGAACGGCAGTCCTTCCGCGCTGGTGCTGGGTGACAATATTTTTCACGGCCATAGTCTTCAGCAGTTGTTGGCGTCTGCCTCTCGCCGGGAGTCTGGCGCAAGTGTGTTCGCCTATCATGTCCATGACCCGGAACGCTATGGGGTTGTGGCTTTCGATACAGCGGGACGGGCGACAAGCATTGAGGAGAAACCAGACCAGCCCAAGTCGAATTATGCGGTTACCGGCCTTTATTTTTATGACGAAGAGGTAGTTGAGGCAGCGCGACGGGTGCGCCCTTCTGCGCGTGGCGAACTGGAAATCACGGATGTTAACAGGCACTATCTGGAAGCGGGGCGCTTGCATGTTGAAATCATGGGACGGGGCTATGCCTGGCTGGATACCGGCACTCATGAATCCATGCTGGAAGCAAGTCAGTTCATTGCGACGGTGGAAAAAAGGCAGGGTTTGAAAATAGCTTCGCCGGAAGAAATTGCATGGCGGCAAGGCTGGATTGATAACGCGCAGTTGACAAGACAGGCGGAGAATCTGGCGAAAAACGCCTACGGGCAATATTTGTTCGGACTGTTGACGGACAAACTGGAGAGGGGCGATGAATATGCGGGTTGAGCGGCTGGCGATTCCTGATGTTCTGCTCTTCACGCCGAAGGTCTTTGGCGATGCGCGTGGGTTTTTTTTCGAGAGTTTTAATGAGCGCGGCTTTATGGAGCTTGGACTGCCGGATGTGCGCTTCGTGCAGGACAACCATTCCAGGAGCGCGCGCCGGGTGTTGCGCGGCCTGCACTATCAGATTCGACAGGCGCAGGGCAAGCTGGTGCGTGTGATTGCCGGTGAAGTGTTTGACGTAGCGGTAGATATTCGCCGCGCTTCTCCTACTTTTGGGCAATGGGTGGGGGTTCGACTGTCCGCCGAAAACAAGCAACAGCTTTGGGTGCCGCCGGGGTTCGCGCATGGGTTTTTGTGCCTTTCCGAATCGGCGGAATTTCTTTATAAAACAACGGATTACTACGCGCCGACGGAAGAGCGTTGCATAATCTGGAACGACCCTGATTTGGCGATTGACTGGCCGCTGACAGAGGAGCAGCCATTGCTCTCCGGCAAAGATGAGCAGGGAATTCCTCTAAGGCAAGCGGAAGTTTTTTCCTGAAAGTGGCGTATGGCAACCTACGCAATTGGCGATATTCAGGGTTGTTTTGCCACTTTTTTGCGTCTTCTGGCGGCAATTGATTTCAACCCGGAGCGGGATCGGCTCTGGCTGACGGGCGATTTGGTCAACCGTGGGCCAAGTTCGCTAAAAACTTTGCGCTATGTCAAAAGTCTGGGAGATGCGGTTGTGACTGTATTGGGCAATCACGATCTTTATTTGTTGCGAATTGCGGAGGGGGCGTGGGTAAAGCGTTCCAGGGACGACACTCTGCAAGAGGTGCTGGATGCGCCTGATCGGGAGGAATTGCTTGCCTGGCTTCGGCATCAATCGCTCTGCCATGTGGAAGGAGATTACTGCCTGGTTCATGCCGGACTGTTGCCAGAGTGGGGCGTGAAAAAGGCGCGCGCGTTGGCAGGCGAGGTTGAAGCGGTGCTGCAAGGCGATGATTATCAGGCATTTCTCTCTCGTCTTTGGGGGAGTGAGCCGAATGCCTGGTCGAATGATCTGGAAGGGATTGAGCGCCTGCGGGTTATTGTCAATGCCATGACCAGGATGCGTTTTTGCACGCTCAAGGGAGAGATGAATTTTGTTGCCAAGGGCGGGCTGGACAGCGCTCCCGAAGGTTGTATGCCGTGGTTTAGTCTGCCGGGTCGGAAAAGCGCCAAGAAGATATTGATTACCGGACACTGGTCGGCACTGGGCTTGGTAAATTCGCCGTCCCTGCTGGCACTTGACACAGGATGTCTATGGGGCGGCACGTTGACTGCGGTGTGTCTGGAAGACCGTAAGGTTTTCCAGGTAGAGAACAAGGCGGAAAATATGCTGTTGGAAGAAGATTGAGACCTTGAACACGCGTCGAGCGCAATCCTCACTATTTATGGTGAGTTATGCCGGAAGGAAATGATCATAGGGCGTAGCCCGGAGGCGGATTAATTTCGGCGCAGCTTGAATCCAGGTTGCTTGCAGCAAATGAGTTGCCGAGCAACTGACCATGACGGTTGGTCCCACGGCCAACTGAATGCCTGAAGCCTTTGTCAGCAGGCTGTGCTTGACGCCTTGTTTGCCTCGATCTGTCTGTTCGGCCCCGTTTTTTTGACCTCCTTAACGGCGCTTTGCTCATTGCGCCATCCAGCGAAAGCCATGGCCAGTCAATTCCTTTATAGACCCGGCTACTAAGTATTGAATAATTTTACATCATCCCCATATAAATGAAATGGACAAAGAAGATGGTCGCAGGCTGTCGCGCGAAGCACAGCATGAGAGACGCAAACAGGCGGTGCGGCT
>WRKX01000151.1 GCA_009777925.1 Betaproteobacteria bacterium
ATGGCTTCCCGGAACCACCCCTTCCCATCCCGAACAGGACTGTGAAACGGGAGCGCGCCAATGATAGTGGGCAGCCCGCCCGTGAAAGTAGGTCACCGCCAGACTCCTACACAAAAACGCCCGTGTCACAAAACACGGGCGTTTTTATTTTTGCATGCGTGGATTGCGATGATACTGCCGCTTTTGCGTCAATCGTAGGGGCGCGATTTGTCGCGCCCTGAGTCTTGTCGTAAGTGTTCGCGGTCATCGGGCGCTCTTGCAGACGGCAATGGCTCGAAACGATGTTTCCGAACATGCGTTCATGATGGTACTGATATAAACATTCGCAAGCGGAGAGGGGTGCAATAATTGCGGGGGTATAATCCATATGCTTCAATGGTTCGTATCGGATGTATATCTTGTCCCCTATCCTTAGTCGTGTCATGGCGGTTTTTTGCTCTGTCGCGCCGCTTGTCCTGTTCGCCGATTCTCTCTCGGAACAGGAAATCCCGACGGTCTCCACTCTGCCCCAGACCATTGACCTGACCATCCCCGCGCCCGATTTATGGACACGCATCCGTAACGGCTTTGCCATGCCTGACCTGAATCATGATCTGGTCTGGCGGCATCAACAGCAATACCTGGCGCAACCGGATTATCTGCGCCGGATGGTCGAGCGTAGCCGCCCTTATCTGCATTACGTTGTTGAAATGTTGGAAGCGCGGGGAATGCCGCTGGAACTCGCGTTGTTGCCGATGGTAGAAAGCGCCTATAACCCGTTTGCCAGCTCTTCGGCGGAGGCGTCCGGCCTTTGGCAATTCATCCCTTCGACTGGGCGCTCCTTTGAACTGGAACAAAACTGGTGGCGCGACCAGCGGCGCGATGTGCTTGCTTCCACCCGCGCCGCCCTCGACTATCTGCAATATGTATATGAGATGCATGGCGACTGGCATCTTGCGCTTGCTGCCTACAACTGGGGCGAAGGCGCGGTCGGAAGAATGATCGCCCGCAATCGCGCGAAGAAATTGCCCGCCGACTATGCCAACCTTGATTTGCCGAATGAAACGCGCAACTACGTACCCAAACTTCAGGCATTGAAAAATATTTTCGGCAATCCCGCGCTTTGTGCCGAGCTTCAGTTGCCGGATCTGCCGAACCGCCCCTATTTTCGTACCCTGACCATTCGAGCGCCGCTGGATATTTCTCTGGCGGCGCGTTTTGCGGGGATGAGCGCCACTGATTTTTTCGCCCTGAATCCGGGCTATAATCGCCCGGTCATCCCGCCGCAAAGCACCCTGCTTATTCCCGATGACAGACTGGAAGAGTTTAATAAGGGGCTGCGCTGGCATCCTGAGCCGTTAAGCAGTTGGGGCGTTTATGCGCTGAATAATGGCGAAGACCTGGCCAAAGTTGCGACGCGCTTCGGCATGAATCTGGAAGACCTGAAACGGGTCAATAGTCTGACCGGCAATACAAAACCTGCCCTTGCCCTGCTCGTGCCGCAGGGCGACAAAACGCCTTCCGCCAAAGCGGGCGAGCTTGATGAGCGCGCCTTTTCCGCCCTGGCGCGGCAGGATTTGCAACCCGTGTTGAAGCAAAGCAATTCGTCGCAAACCCATCAGGTGAAAAAAGGCGAAACTCTGGCCGGTATCGTCCGCCGCTACAAAATTTCCCTTGCCGAATTAAAAAAGGCGAATAACCTGAAAAGCGATAGGCTACGTGTAGGCGCGCGTCTTATCATTCACGGTCGCCGCGCTTCTGCCGCATCCGGGCAGCATCCCGCTCTTTTTTCCTTGCGATCCGGGGCAACGCCTGCCGCCCAAATTGGCGACCTGCCGACAGAAGAGGCGGAAACAAGAAAATCGGATGAAGCGGATCAGTCGCCACCTGCGGAACCTCTTTTTGCGGATGATTCTGTCATTCCCGGCAGCGCCAAGCCATGAGCGTTGCCCAACTGCCGCCCCTTTCGCTTTATCTGCATTTTCCCTGGTGCGTCAGGAAATGCCCTTACTGTGATTTCAATTCTCACACCCTACAGGGCAGACTGCCGACAGAAGCCTATATTGCGGCAATATTAAGAGACCTGGATTGTGCGCTTGCCCGCGATGAGGCTCTATCGGCGCGTAAAATCGGCAGCATTTTCATGGGCGGGGGTACGCCCAGCCTGTTTCCTCCCGAATCCTTGCATGGTCTTCTTGGGGCAATTCGTGAACGTCTGCTGCTGACACCGGATGTGGAGATTACTCTGGAAGCCAATCCCGGAACCTTGCGGGAGAGTCTGGCGGAAAACAGGCTCGCTGCTTTTGCCGCAGCGGGGGTAAACCGGCTTTCCCTCGGCATTCAGAGTTTTGCTTCTGCCAGTCTTGCCGCGCTGGGGCGTATTCATGATGGGGAGGAAGCAAGGCGGGCCGCGCGACTGGCGATGCGGCATTTTTCCCGCGTCAATCTTGATTTGATGTATGGTCTGCCGGGACAGGCTCTTGCCGATGCGTTGACTGATCTGGAGATTGCGCTTGCCAGCGGCGCGACGCATCTTTCCTGTTATCAATTGGGGATAGAACCGCATACCTTGTTTGCGCTCAATCCACCGCCCGGCTTGCCCGATTCGGACAGGTGCGCGGACATGCAGGAAGCAATTGAGACGCGACTGGCAGAGGCTGGATTCCTGCATTACGAAATTTCTGCCTTTGCCCACCCCGGTTTTGCCTGCCGCCACAATCTCAACTACTGGCAATTTGGCGATTATCTTGGTCTGGGCGCGGACGCGCACAGCAAGCTATCCTCGCCTTTTGGTGTAGTCAGGCAGACGCGCTGGCGACAACCGGAGACCTATATGCAAAAAGCGGCAAAGGGCGGCGCGTTGGAGGCGGAAACCCATGTTTCCGCCGCTGAACTGCCGTTTGAGTTTCTGCTGAATGCCCTGCGTCTGGTGGATGGTTTTCCGACCCCGCTGTTTACAGAGCGTACCGGCCTACCTCTGGCCGACATAATGCCGCGTCTGGCGAATGCCCAGGCGGACGGCTTGTTGCTTCTCTCAGGAGAGCGTGTTGTGCCTACCCGTACCGGAAGACGCTTCCAGAATCGGCTTCTGGAGCGGTTTCTCCCGTAAAAACAGCGCAAAAACAAGACAGGGCAATCGCGTTTAACCTCAGATGGCAAGGCGATCTGGCCGGGAGCGCCGGGTACTGGCTTGGCTTGAAGCAGGATGCCGCGCTGGCGGATGTTTCTGGAATTACGGTAATCATAATATAGTGTTTTTCGTAGATAAAATGACATCAAGTGTCCAGGTGATACTATTTTCGTCGCTGAATCAGCGTCCTTTTATAGTGCTTTTCCTAAATAATCTTACTCTATCAACCTTCAGACATCCTATCCTGCAAGCGAGAAAGGGTAAAAATAATTACGAGAAACACTATATTTGCAGAAAGCGATATAAGCGACTTTTTAAGGGAGGTTGTGCTTGCCCTGAATTTTTTTATCATACGCAGTAGACATCTTTGTAGAACAAGAGTAGATTTGCCTATTGTTCGAGTTAGCGGATAGCATGGCAGGCAAGTTGAGGCGTCATGTTCCGCAGAGCTTCAAGAAAAGGCGGAAAAATTGTAATAAATTGTAAAAAACCATTGACAAATCGAAAATGAGCGCCACAATTTTTTTAGCCGCAAGCCGCAAGCCGCAAGCCGCAAGCCGCAAGCCGCAAGCCGCAAGCCGCAAGCCGCAAGCCATATATCATGCCTATGCGTGAGCGTTCTGCGCCGCGCGTTCGTTTGCGGCCTTCTGCCGCGTCGTTTAATCCAATTTCCCTTTAGAGTAGTTCCGGCTCAAATGGATACATTCATTCTGGATTCCCGCCTACGCGGGAATGACGAATTTGAGCGTGGGAATGACGAGTTTGAGTGCTGGAATGACGCTGTAAATATGGTCATGTTTTCTCCGCCATTGTCGCGTCCCTGCTGTTCCATCTGCGCCAGACTTTCCATTCGTCATTCCCGCGTAGGCGGGAATCCAGCAAAAAGCTCTGTCTGCCGTACAGGATTAAACAAAAATCACTCCAATCCGCTATGCGGTACAAAATTCCTTTCAGGAGGAAACGCAACATGAACATGGAGCTGCTTGACGGAGAAAACAGCGGAGAAGACATGAGCCAGGATAAAACGGCGCAGAGCATCCCTGTTCCGCCCGCGCCGGGCGATTCAGGGTCTGCCGCCACAATTACGGCGGGCGACCATGCGCGAAAAATTCCTGCGCAGCCTGCCACTATCCAAAAACATCCTGCCGTTCCTCAAAAGCAGCCTGTTATCGTCCAAAAAATAGCCCTTGATTTGCTTGTCCCTTCTCCTTACAACTCCCGGAAATTTCGCCCGGAATCAAGTGTTCAGAATATGGTTCAATCATTACGCGAACATGGGCAAAGGGAAGCGCTGCGGGTTTATCCCGGCGAAGGCGAGCGGCAGGGAAAATACGAGATCGTATCTGGCGTGACCCGTTTTTTGGCTGCGACGACTTTGGGCTGGTCTGCTCTGGACGTAATTGTTGATCCCACGCTGA
>WRKX01000152.1 GCA_009777925.1 Betaproteobacteria bacterium
CGTAAATCCTCTGAATAAGGTCGTGTCATCTGCTCTCTCCTTGCGTTCCAATTTCGAATCATATCTCTCGTAAGTTCAGTATAGTAATTCTATTGAAAGACAGCATGCTCTAAATGAAGAGACAGTCTGGGAAATGATGCTTCAGAAAATATCCTTGCCTGGGAATTCTGGGAGCGCCGCGCTACCTACGTAGCCAAGTGACGCAGCAGACTGGTCGAGGATGTTGGGCTAGTGCCCGGCGCTTCCAGGGGACGATGTTCCCGAAATTATGTGAATCACTATAACTATGACAATTCCTATAAATACCCTGTGCTGCGATACTGGAGTTTGGGGCAAGTTCTTATACATCATCGCAAGGATACCAAACCCTTATTCAATATTCTGCGCCTGCTCCCGAATCTGCTCGATCAGCAGCTTTAATTCCAGTGCGGCTTGGTTAATGTCGGTGGAAACGGCCTTGGACGCCAAAGTATTGGCTTCCCGGTTCAATTCCTGGGTAAGAAAATCCAGGCGTTTGCCTACTGCGCCCCCGCCTCTGCCAATGCGCTCAAGTTCGTCAAGGTGAATTTTAAGACGGGATATTTCTTCCGCCACATCACCTTTGGCGGCGAGCAGTGTGGTTTCCTGCAACAGCCGGTTTTCAAAAGACTCATTCATGCCGCCGGGCATGAGCGCGCTCACGCGCTGGCGCAGATACGCCAGAAATTCTGCTTCGGCGGCAGGAAGCAAGGGTACGATGCCTTCGACGATCTCGCGCATCCTGAAGCCCCGTTCCAGAATCATCTGCATCAACTTTTCCCCTTCCCGTGCGCGGGAAGCAAGCAATTCATCCAATGCCTGATCCAGCAGGGCAAGCGCTACCCCTTGCAATGTCGCGCTATCTGGCATGGCGCTTTCCTCATCTGCGCCCAATACGCCTGTAAAGGCAAGCGCCTCGGCGACCGAAAAAGGTTTGGCATCGGGCAAGACAGCGCGGATGCGCGTTTCCAATTCGCCTAGTTCACGCAGCGCGGCTTCATTGAGAACGCCTGTTCTATCGCTGCCGCCGCGATTGAAAAAAAGACGGCATTCCACTTTGCCGCGCTGGATACGGGCGGCAATTTTCCCCCGCAATACCGCTTCCAACGCCCGCAACGTATCGGTAATACGGAAACTTACGTCCAGAAAACGGTTGTTAACGCTCTTGATTTCCAGATGCAGGCTGCCGCCGTCCGTCTCGCGGATACAGGCGGCGTAGCCGGTCATGCTGTAGATCATGCTACTTGATAAGCTGATTCAGCTTTTCTTCGATCTGGGCAATGGGCAGAGCGCCGGGTATCCGCTCGCCGTTGGTGAAGAACAGGGTAGGCGTTCCGTTGATGCTGAGCTTGCGTCCCAATTCAATGTTATGGTCAATCGCGCTGCTATCGCAATCGCCTTTGCCCGTCGGTGCCTTGTTGTTCACCATCCAGTCATTCCAGGCTTGAATCCGATCTGAGGCGCACCAGATTTGCCGCGTCTTGAGGTTGGAGTCTTCCGAAAGCAGCGGCATAAGGAAGACATAATGGGTAACGTTGTCGATCTTCAACAGGTCTTGCGCCAGACGTTTGCAATAACCGCAATTCGGATCCTCAAAAGTTGCCAGAATCCGTTTGCCGTCGCCGCGTACCTGCTTGATCGCATGCTCCAGGGGCAAATCGGAAAACTGGATGGCGTTCAAATTGGTCAGGCGTTCGTTGGTCACATTGCGCATTCCTTTGGTGTCAATCAGACTGCCTATCAGAATGACGCTGACTTTCTCATCTACGTAGAGGATTTCCCCATTGATGTACACTTCATACAGACCAAGATAACCGGCCTTTTTTACGCTCGTGACCTTAACGCTCCTGCCTTCGGTGCTCAGGGTCTTTTCAACCGCTTCGCGGACTTTTGCTTCCTGCTTGCTCTCCTGAGCGCAGGCAGGGAGTCCTATGAGGAAAAGCAGGGCGACAAACAGGGGGAGGATTTTGCGTAACATGGCGGGTCTCTAAAGATGGAAAAACTATTATTATACCTCTTGTCCGGGCTTTAACGCCACTTGCCCCATTCTGCTAGAATAAGCACTTTCTGCTTTTACGCATTTGGCCATCATGTTTTCAGGAATTATCGCGGCCATCGGTCGCATTACCCTAATTACACCGCGTGAGGTGGGTGCGCGTCTGACCGTGGAGCCGGGCGCGCTGGATATTTCCGGAGTATCCCTGGGAGATTCAATCGCCCATGCCGGAGTGTGTCTGACCGTGGTGGAAAAAGGAAGCGGTTATTACTGTGTCGACGTGTCGCCGGAGACTTTTTCCTGCACCGTCGGTCTGGACAAGCCCGGCAAAGTCAATCTGGAGAAGGCGCTGTGTCTTGGCGATCCGGTGGGTGGGCATCTGGTTTCCGGACACGTGGATGGCGTGGGTGAGGTGCTGCGCTTTACGCCGATAGGTGACAATCGTCTGCTGGAAATCCGCGCCCCGCATGATATTTCCCGCTACATCGCCCGTAAAGGCTCGGTAACGGTAGATGGTTGCAGTTTGACTACCAATACGGTGACAGGCGACGATTTCACCATCAACCTGATTCCGCATACGCTGGCCGTAACCACCCTGGGACGCTTGCAGCCTGGCGACAAGGTTAATCTCGAAATAGACCTGATTGCCCGCTACGCCGAGCGGATGCTGGCCGGAGAGCGCTCATGACCATGCCCAAAGCGCAAGCGAGCATTGCCCCGGCTGAGGAGATTATTGCTGAAATTCGCGCCGGACGGATGGTGATTCTGGTCGACGAGGAAGACCGGGAAAATGAAGGCGATCTGGTGATAGCGGCAGAACACGTTACCCCGGAAGCCATCAATTTCATGGTGACGCATTGTCGCGGTTTGGTGTGTTTGACCATTACCGAAGATCGGGCGCGGCAACTGGGGTTGACCCAGATGACGCACAACAATAAAACCCCGCATGGCACAGCCTTTACCGTTTCCATCGAAGCGGCGAGCGGGGTGACGACCGGCATTTCCGCCTTTGACCGCGCCCGCACCGTAGAGGCGGCGATAGCGGCGAACGCCAGTCCCGATGACATCGTGCAGCCCGGACACATTTTTCCCATTACTGCCCGTCCCGGTGGAGTGCTGGTACGCGCCGGGCATACGGAAGCGGGTTGCGATCTTGCCCAGCTTGCGGGACTGGAACCTGCCGCCGTGATTTGCGAAATTCTGAATGAAGACGGCAGCATGGCGCGCCTGCCTGATCTGCTGGCTTTTGCCCAGCGGCATGACTTCAAGGTAGGCACAGTTGCCGATTTGATCCATTATCGCGCCGCTTCCGAAACCCTGATTGAGCGGGTGGCTTCCCGCCCGATCCAGACGTCGCACGGGGAATTTATGCTACATGTTTACCATGAGCGTATTTTCGGCACGGCGAATCTGGCGCTCGTCAAGGGCGAAATTCCCGTCGGGCAGGAAACTTTGGTGCGGGTGCATGAACCCTTGTCGGTTCTGGATTTTTTTGGTCTTAGCAGACGCGCCTATTCCATTGACGAGGCAGAGGCCGTTATTGCCAGGAACGGACATGGCGTTATCGTGCTTATGCACAGGCCGGAAGGCAGCGAGGAGATTCTTAAACGATTTCTTCCGTCTGCCGACAAGGCGTTGCGGGATACCCGCTGGGATTCGCGCATCTACGGAATCGGCGCGCAAATCCTCCACGATTTGGGGGTCAGCAAAATGCGCCTGCTTGCCAATCCGCGCAAACTGCCTTCCATGACCGGCTTTTCTCTGGATGTCGTCGGCTTCCTTCCCCCAGAGCATGCGCTAGGAGACTGATAACGTGACTTCCATGAACTCAATCCCTTGTTGCACGCAACAGTTGAATGGAGAAGGGTTGAAAATCGGCATCGTCATGAGCCGTTTCAACCAGCCGATTTGCGAGCAGCTTCTTCATGCCGCAGTAGGGGAATTATATCGTCTGGGGGTCGTCAATATCAGTATTGTGACGGTTCCCGGCGCGCTGGAAGTTCCGCTGACCCTGCAAACTCTGGCGCAAAGCGACAAAACCTGCTTTGACGCCTTGATCGCCCTGGGCGCGGTTATTCGGGGCGAGACCTATCACTTTGAGGTCGTCTCCAACGATGCCTGTGGGGGCGTAATGGATACCCAACTGGAAACCGGCATTCCAATCGCCAATGGTATTTTGACGTGCGATACAGATGAGCAGGCCATCGCCAGGGCGAAGCAAAAAGGGGCGGATTGCGCCCAAACCGCCGTAGAGATGGCGCGTCTTATCGCCAAAATCCAGACTGATCCGATTTAGGGCGTTTTTGATTTAAGCATGCACACTTTTTCTCCAAGCGTAAAGCAATCGCGGCGCAGTCAGCCCTCTCCCCCGCACCCTCTCCCGCTGTTCAGACCGGGGACATCGTTGACACATGTTCGGAGACATCGTTTACACATTTTATACTGTAGGCATTTTTGTTCTTATGGAGGACAAGATGCCTTGGCAAATGAGGTCAGCGATGGAACTGAAGA
>WRKX01000153.1 GCA_009777925.1 Betaproteobacteria bacterium
ATGCAGACTCAGTTGTGTTATTCTGTTTCATGGATTCGTCCTCGCTGTCGTTGGCAAAATCATCATGATGCCACCGTGGCGCTTATTAGACGCCCCGGCATGGGCGAGTCCATTCAATTACCGGGCTAACCCCGATACTGTCCACTCAACACATCGTCATTGTGAGGAGCATAAACTTTGATGCAATTCAGAAGCCCGCTATATGTGACTGCCCTGTTGGATTGTGCAGCATACGCTTGCAATGACGACGTATGCACTTGAGACCAAATCGCTCTACGTGAACAGCATTGGATCAGCCCCATTTTGGTATAGTTAATCAGCGTATTTGCCAGGGAATGGTAAGGAGAAATTTCAGGTCGCGTTCGTCCTGAAAAAGATTTTTGAACCCCGACCAACTGGGAAGTCTGGTTCTGTTGTCGTAACGGGTGTAGTGGAGACTGGCGCGGGCGTTTTTAAGGGGGCCGCCCGGAACAGTGTAGGCTATATCCAGCGACCAGGCGTTTTCCCTAAGCGTTTCCTTCGTGCCATAGACTTTGCCGCCCCAGCCATGCGCGACAGAAAAACCAAGGGTTAACCCCGGAAAATCCAGTATGTCGTGCATGGAGCGGGAAACGCTGAAGAAAACGGCGCTTTCCTTGTTGTGATTCCAGTCGGAGCGGTTGTCCCACCAGGGCTCATAAGCGCCATTTGCGCCGCCGTATTGACCGATCAGGCGATAGGCAAAATAACCCACATGCTCAGGTTGCCTGCCGGGGGCGCGGGTGTGGAGGAATTCGGCTTTCAGGGTGTAGGGCCGAGCATTATAGGCGGCGGCGAGATAGTGTTGATGAGCGTAATGACCGGCATACTGGTTGTCGGGCGAATTGGCTTTACCACGGTCGGCCATGCCGTAAAGCTGATAGCTGAGATAAAGTTTTTCATCCGGCGTGGTGTATTTGAATTTGAGATGGGCGCTTTGCAGAAAATCCCGCGATTCGCCGTAGGCGGCCTCCGCCGAAAGCCCGGAAGAAAAACGATAGCGAGCCCCAATTGACCAGAGATAATCCACGCGAGTTTCTCTGTCGTTTTTTCGGAAATGGTAGAGGCTGGGAAACCAGGGCGCTTTGTATTGATCGGCCCAGGCAAAGGCGACGGCAAGTGGACCGTTGTCCATGCCGCCTTCAAAACCCCGGTAAGTTCCCGGCATGAGCGACCAGTTTACGCCCAATACGCCGGGGCCGGATGGCTGAAAATAACCGATTTTGCCCCATAGTTGCCGCTCATCAATGACATGGCGCAGTTTGACATGGGCGCGATAGAGCGAGGAACCGCTACGCGCGTCGCGCTTTGACCAGTCCGGCGACCAGGGATTGCGCCAGGGAAAGAAGCTCATTTCATGGTCGGGGCTGGCGCTGTTGGCAAGGTCGGCGGTAGAAAACAGCCCCAATTCAAAGCCAATGGCATTAACGTAAAAGGGGCTGCTGATGTCTACGTTGGCTTGCAGGGTCTGGTGGCGGAGATTGTCCCGAAAGCGCCCGGCATCCACGTCGTAGCGTTCGCGGTGGCGGTTGAAATAGAAAAGATTGCCGGAGACGGCGGGGAGATCATCACGGCTTTCCACAACCTCTTCTTGTGCCGTGGCGGGCGCCATTTCCTCCGAAGCAAACGCCGCGCTTGCGTGAATAAGGGCGAGCGGAAAGAGAACCGCGTGGAAGAGGGCGCGGTTCATTTGGTTTTCTTCTTTTCGTCGCAGTTTATGTTCTGCGCGTATTCCAGCAATTTTTGCCCGGGCAGGGGCGGGCTATAGAAATAGCCCTGGAAGACATGGCAGCCCAGGCGCAGGAGCGCGTCAATCTGTTCCTGATTTTCCACGTACTCGACAATAATTTTTACATTCAGGGCGCGGCAAAGCTCCACGATGGTGCTGATAACTTCCATGGAAATCTGGTTTGACGCGACATCCCTGGAGAGCGCGCGGTCTATTTTCAGGATGTCGACCGGAAAGTATTTGAGATAAACGAGCGAACTATGTCCCATCCCGAAATCGTCCATCGAGATGATGAAGCCCATATCGTTCAACTCTTTCAGAATCGAATTTTGCGGGCTTTCCGGGTCAATGGCGATGGATTCGGTGACTTCTATGCCGACCATGTAATGCGGCAGATTGTAACGCTTCAGGCAGGCCACCACTTTTTCCGTCAGATGATTATCGGCGAGTTGCTGAATCGAGATGTTGACGGCGGTCTTGAAGCGGTCATCCAGGCCGGCGTCCCGCCAGCGCGCGCGTTCGGCGCTGGCTTCGTTCAGCACCCAGAGACCCAGGGGGCGCATGAAATCCCCATCTTCGGCAATGGCTACCATGATCGGCGCGGGAATAGAGCCATAAACCGGATGTTTCCAGCGTACCAGCGCCTCCGCGCCGATGACCCTCTGCGTCTGATAATCGAACTGAGGCTGATATTCGAGATAAAGGCCGATGTTATTTTTCAGGGCTTCTTCCAGATCATTGGCCAGGGCGCGGGCGAGTACGCCGATTTCGTCATCGCGGTCGAGGCATTTTTTCCCGGATGGGCCGACAAGGTTGCTACAGGCAATTTCCATCAATGCCTGCATGGCTTTTTTCTGGCGCGCGGCTTTTTCCCTGTCGGAGATTCGGATAAAGGGAATGTAAATCATGGTGCCGAGGATGAGATTGAAGATTTGCAGAATGCTGCCGGTAACGGAGCCGCTCGTGGCGAAATAACCGCCCAGGATTGGCGGCGTCGTCCAGTTTATTTCCTGGGCAGGCAGAGGGACAAAACCCAGATATACGGCCATATAGCTTGTCGCCGTCAGGACAAGCGGCGTCAGTACGAAAGGCAGGAAAAAAATTGGGTTCAGGATGACGGGCAGGCCGAAGAGCAAAATCTCATTGATGTTGAAGACGCCGGGGATGAAGGAGATTTTTGCCAGGCGGCGGGAACCGTTGTTTTTACTGGCGACCAGAATTGCCGCGAGCAGGCAGATGGAAGAGCCGGAACCGCCCATGAACACAAAAATGTCGAGAAAATGCTTGGTGATGATATTGGGCGGAATCTGATTCATTTCCAGCGCGGCCAGGTTGGCGAGATGGGCGCTGTCAAACAGGTTTCTGGTCAGTGGATCAAGCACATTTGAGCCGTGGATGCCGAAGAACCAGAAAAGATCAATGAGGAAAACGTAGGAAATGCCTGTGTTCAGCGCGTCGTGGAGTAGTTGGAACTGGAAGGGAAAAAGGAGGGCGTCACGCACCAGTTGGTGAATAGAGACGCCAAAAGCCATGTCGAAAAAGAAGTAGAAGACGGCGAACAGGCAGATTGTCAGAATGCCCGGCAAAAGCAGGGCAAAAGCCTGCTGGATTGACACTTCCATGCCTTCCGAGTAGATCAGCATGGTCAGGCGGCGAATGCGCGCAAGCCTTAAAAAAATCCGGCTGGAGATGATGCCGACCATAATGCTGACGAATAAGCCTTGTGTCCCCAGGTATTGCAAAAAGCTGCTTCCTTCCTCCGTGGGCATGATTATTGCGAGGGCGGCCAGCGCGGTCAGGGCGTTGATGGTTGGGCTGACGGGATTGGAGGCGTGTTGCTGGTTGTTCAGGACAGCGAGGTGATAGCTGATGCCGAGCAGCATCGGCAACGAGAGTATGCCGAAGGTTCCCTGCCAGATCAGTCCGCCAAAGCGGCTCCATCCCTCCCCGAACAAGCCTTTCATGATGTCATGATAATAGGGCAGGGGCAGATTGTTAAGCAGGGTAGCGAGCGCGCCCGCAGTGACCAGCGGTAGACAGAAAAGAAAGCCGTTTCTGATCGCCAGCATCGTCGGGTTGTAGGCCCAGCCGGGGGCGACCATCGCGTAAAAGCGCTCAATCAGAGCGGCGCGAACGATACGGGGAGTTCCTTCATTTGATGTTGTATAAATATTTTTTCTCCGTTCACAAGCCCGCCCTGGTTCATGCAGGGAGAGCGTAATACGTGATAAATAAGGATGTAATCTTCATAAGCAGAATTTCAGCGGGATTTTACGTGGGGCGCTTTCCCGGAAGCGTGAGATATTCTACCATTTTACAAGGTTAAAGCGATATGGCGCGGCAAATCAAATATGGAGCGCGCCAATCATTTTCTCTCATACCGCTTGTCGCATGATGCAAAAATTGAGCACATGCAAGCGTGACCATTGTCTATGGCTTGGCAACATCCTTCGAATTTGTCATTCCCGCGAAGGCGGGAGTTTATAGTGCTTCCCGCAAATAAAATGACTTTTATGCCGTGACTGGGAGAAGTGAGCAACGCTCCTGAGAGTAGCTTTATTTACGGAAAGCACTATAGTGCTTATCCGTAAATAGCAGTTTCCTGTCGCCAGCAGATCAGTGCCGCTGCCAGTGACAGCAAAGCCTCAAAGGAAGCGGCAGATTTCTCATATAGTGCTTCTCGTAATTATTTTTACTCTTTCTCGCTTGCAGGATAGGATGTCTGAAGGTTGATAGAGTAAGATTATTTAGGAAAAGC
>WRKX01000154.1 GCA_009777925.1 Betaproteobacteria bacterium
AAAGACAAACTCAAACTCGCTACCGAAAACCACATGAACATGCTCACCCAACACCCTGATCGCGTCCAATCTTATTTCAATGATCCTAAAACCAAATATGCCGCATAATATTCAATACTTAATGGCCGGGTGAATATAAATATTTCCAGGGATTGTATTTGTGCATAAATGCGACACAAATATGCATTTATTTTTCTCAGGTTATATTTATGTCTGTGAGTTACTAAAGCATGTAGCATAATACATCATGAAGCGCCTGAAATTCGCAACCTGTAATCATTATCGTCATTTTTGGAGAAACGCGCCATGTTTAACAAAAAACTCCTTTGTAATCAGCTAGTTACTCCCCCAGCCACGCTATTTAAATGGCATTTATTCTTCCTCTGAGCTTCCCGGCGCGCCAGCCCATTACCGCCGTTTCCCTGCCACTATTCTCCATTAACCATTCCTCATTGCTAAAGGTATCTAATCATGTCCCAGACGCCTATCATACCTACGCCTATTGACGTTTTGAAACAGTTTCGCGTCATTTTCAACACCATCAAACGACATTTCCAGCAAACGGAAACCGTCAGCCGGATCAGTGGCGCGCAGATATGGACTCTTTCCATCATAGCCCGGCAACCGGGCGTGTGCGTCTCCGATCTTGCCAACATGATGGGCATCCACCAATCCACCTGTAGCAACCTGGTCAATCAGCTCTGCCACCAGAAACTGACCAGCAAACAACGCTCGGATAACGATCATAGGGTCGTGTGTCTATATCCAACCGAAGACGGACTGCGCGTTCTGAACAAAAATCCCTGTCCCCTGGAAGGTCTGTTGCCGAATGCCCTGCGCCAACTCCCCGACAAAGACCTGATCGAGTTACACTTGCTCCTGAAAAAATTGATTCTGGTTTTGCAGCCGCGCGATCCTGCCGTAATCGAATCGGCAAACATGCCATTAGCAGAAACAGTCGCTTCCGTTCCATACTATCGCAAATAGACCACCGCACCATGAAAAAAAATTGGAGGAACATCGGTATTCCGAGATTCGTCCTTCTTGCCATCAACCTCTCTGCCTGCGCTCCGTTGCCGACGCAGGAAAGCCAAAACGACAACGCGGCAATCAGCCATAGCCCGGCGCAAGAGGACGAAACGCTCGCAGGCAAGCCGGAAACGACAAAACCAGATGCGGCAAAATTCGATGCGGTAAAACCGGAAGCGGTAAAACCTGACGCCATATTTTTTCTCCCGCCGGCAGACCAGCCTCTCCCTGCCGAAATCACCCAGTCTCTAAAGGAAATACTTGCCGGGCTGCGCGACAGGAAAAACATTTTGTTTACTCTGGAAGCCTGGCCCCTGGCTGCCGGCAGCCGCGAAGTGAACATCGGTCTGGCGCGGCAGGCTGTAACCCGGTTACGCAACAAGCTGGTGGCAATGGGCGTTCACTCCTATCGCATCAAAATCTCGATACGCGGCGACCAAAGCGCCAATACGCCGGATGATTCCCAGTCCACACCGGAAAAACAGCGGGTAGATTTGTTTCTTTCCGCCCTGACGAGTTAAAGTTAAGCGCATTCAAGAATTGCGTCTTGTTAACGGAGCTTTCGCGATGAGTCCTGCCCTCTCTACTCCCCCACCCTGTCTGCCGCTCCTGTGCCGCGAGGCCATACGCCGCGTTGAAACAGAACACCCCGGCGGAGTTCTGATGGCGCGCGCGGCAGAGGAAACGGCAACATGGGCGCAAACGCTATGCCGGGAGAACCCGCATCCCATCCTTGTCCTGGCAGGCATGGGCAACAACGGCGGCGACGCCATCTGCGCCGCCACGTTGTTGCGGCAGGCCGGGCTTTCCGTCATTACCCTCTTTCTTGGTCGGGGACACGCCCTGTCGCCGGAAGCAGATACGGCCTGTCAGCAATTCATCGCTTCCGGCGGCAAGTTTTCCGCTGAGATTCCTGGCAATACCTGTTTTTCTCTGATAATTGACGGCCTGTTCGGCATCGGCCTCACTCGATCGCCGCAGGGACAATACGCTTACCTGATCGAAACCGCCAATCGCATTTCCCGCGAACAAAACTGTCCGATACTCGCCCTTGATTGCCCGTCCGGGCTGGAGGCGGATAGCGGCTTTGCCCACTCGCCCACCATAGTCGCCACTCATACCCTGACCTTCATTGCCGCCAAACCCGGCCTTTATACGGGGGACGGCCCCGATTACAGCAGCGAAATCCGGGTTGCCGCTCTGGGAGTAAAGGATATATCCGCCAACCCGGACGGACGCCTGCTGTCTGCCGAAGCGTTCGCCCAATGCCTGCAACCGCGCCGCGCCAACAGCCACAAGGGAAATTACGGCAACATCGGCATTCTGGGCGGCGCAACCGCAATGCAGGGCGCGGTACTGCTGGCGGGCCGCGCCGCCCTGAAACTCGGCGCGGGCAAGATATATGTCGGTATGCTCGACGCCAAATCTGTGGACTTTGGCCAGCCGGAATTGATGTTACGCCAGGCCGCGCGTATTTTCGACACCCCGCTCACCGTGCTGGCCTGCGGCCCCGGCATGGGGCAGGTAGGGCAGGCGCGGGAAATCCTGCCCCGCGTATTGACCATGCCAACCAGTTTGGTTCTTGACGCCGACGCGCTCAATTTGCTGGTGTCGGTTCCCTCTCTGGTAACAATGAGCGCCCAAATTCAGACGCGGCGAAATCAGGGCTTTCCTACCATTCTGACCCCACACCCGGCGGAAGCGGCGCGGCTTCTCGCCAGCACGTCGACCGCCGTGCAACAAAACCGGATCGAGTCCGCGCTGGAACTGGCGCGTCGCTTTCAGGCATGGGTGGCGCTGAAAGGCTGCGGCACTGTCGTCGCCTGCCCGGACGGCCATTGGTGGATCAATCCAAGCGGCAATCCCGGCATGGCGGGACCCGGATTCGGCGATGTATTGCTCGGCTTCATCGCAGCCTTGCTGGGACAAGGCTGGCCGCCTGGAGAAGCACTGTTAGCCGCCGTCCATCTGCATGGTCGCGCTGCCGACGATCTCGTCGCCGCCCAGGTCGGCCCTGTCGGGCTGACTGCCGGGGAAGTCGTGGACGCTGCCCGCTTTCGCTTCAACCGTTGGCTTTGCCGGGATTTTTCCTGAAAGCGGCGGCATGGGCATTCTCGACTGGTTGTCTCCCAAACAACAGGTTCCTGAGGATACCGATCTCTCGATCGGCACTTCTCTTTTAATCGAACATATTGAGCCGCATCTGCTCGCCCTTCCCGACATATCCCGCCATTTCATGCCTGCCGCGCAGGCTGCACTCGATTACTGCCGGGAAGCTCTTGCCCTCATTCATGGTCCTTTCGACGCCTCGCCGGTAATCTGGCGGCGCACGCCGGAACTGGCCGCGCTCTTCGCCAACAACGACGAAGTGCGACAGGTTTTCAGCCGCCAGGAAGATATTCAGGACTTTGCCAGAGAGCAGCTCATCCAGCCCCGTTTTTTTGCCCTGCTATGGGCCAGACTGGAAGAGAAAAAAACTTTCTCCCTACTTGAAGAAGAAGGCAGGCTCCGACATGAAGAAGCCATCACCAATCTTGATTTCAGCCAGCATCACCTGCTGTTGCCGCGCAGCAGCGAAAGCGAACTGGAGCATGATCTTTTCTGGGGATTGCTGCGGCAACTGGCGCGAGAGGCCAGGGGTAAGCTGGACGCTCGCCGCAGAGAAGGAAAAATGCGGCGGGAGGAAAGCGCGATGCTGCGTACCCGTCTGGCCCGCTCCGATCTAAGCCCGCATGAGATCGAAACAACGACACAACGCCTGAAAAAACTCTCCCTGGAAAATATGCCGTCCTCGCTGGAAGATACGCTGGCCTGGGTGACGCAAATTCTGTCCGACCCGGCCAGTCTCATGCGTATCACTCCTTTTGAAGCCGGGGTTGACCGGATGAATCGCCTTCTGCCGCCGGGGGCGGAGGGTCGGCATCTTAGCCTTTGCCGCTGCCGCGTCACCGTCCCCGCCTTACACGAAGGCATTTTGCTTCGTGTTTCCTATCCTGTCGCCGAGCTGCTCTCCCGCGCCGGAATGCGGAAAAGGTTTGAGTTGCTGTTTGGGTGAAAATGTTGGGGTTCGGCTACGCCTTACCCAAGCCTACAAATCCACTCGTTATTTCAACCCATGTAGGCTGGAATGAAGCGCAACGTATCCCAACGTAATGCCTGAAGCGGGTGTGTAAATCGAACTGTGTCAATCTGGTTTGACTCATAACTTCTACAACTCATTTACCGGAAGCCTGTCTTCGCCGAAGACGATTTGAAAGACCTGCAAAGCGGGCTTCCAGTGATGAATCGTCTTCCATTTGTCAGCGCATTGCCGTATTGCCAGATACATTGCCTTGAACACGCTTTCGTCGTTAGGGAAGATTTTGCGGTTTCGCGTCAGCTTACGCAAGCTCGCGTTCAACGATTCGATGGCATTGGTCGTGTAGATGACCTTGCGGATTTCGCCTGGGAACTGGA
>WRKX01000155.1 GCA_009777925.1 Betaproteobacteria bacterium
CACGTCAATCTGGGAAAAGGCGTTGCGTATCTGGTTTCTGAACTCAATCAGCCCGTTATAGATGACAACGCCCCAGACAACCAGCGCGGCAACCAGGAGAAGAACGATAAAGAGAGCAGTCATGGCCGAAGCCTCCGAAACAGAAAGAAAATGGTACGACAACCGGGTGATTATAACGGCGAAATGTTTTTGCCGGGAGGTGAAGACTTGCCTGGATATTCACTCATGTATAATTGTGGCCTCTTGAATCCAACATAGCGAGGTGCGTGAATGCAATCACATCTTTCCGGGCGGCGCGGTTATTCCGCCCTTTTCCCCGCGCTTCTTTTCGCGCTCTCTGCCATGCTTTCGGCCTGCGTGACCATCAACATATACTTTCCTGCCGCCGCCGCCGAAAAGGTCGCAGACAAGATAATTGACGACATCTGGCAATTGCAGGACACGCCTGAACAGAATGTTTCCAATTAACTGAAACGGAACGAGGTGAAATAATGAAAAAACTGTTGTATGTAATGCTGACGCTATTGGCGTTGTCGTTTTCCATGTCCAGAGAGGCCATAGCGCAGGAAGCGCCGGACATGCGGGTCAATTCGCCTGTTATTAACGAATTGCGCGAATCCATGCGAACCCAGTTTGTGCAGATCAAGCCCCTGCTGGAAAGCGGAGTGCTTGGCATGAAGATGATAGACGGCTCCCTGGTCGTGCGTGATCCGGCAGGTGTCCCGGTTGCCGAACGGCAAAAGCTTTCCGCGCTAATCAATGCCAACACCCGCGACAAGGCCGCCCTTTACCGTGAAATAGCCCGTCTCAACGGGCATCCCGAATGGGAAGCGGACATCGCGGAAACCTTTGCCCGCACCATGCGGGAAAAAATGCCGGCAGGCTGGTGGGTTCAGGATGAAAACGGCAACTGGGCGCAGAAAAAAGCCGCCGACTGACAAGCTCGACTGATCCTGTAGCGAGCGAAACGCCCTATGTTGTCCCCCAGTCCGATACTGGCTTTCGACATTGAGACCATTCCCGATGTAGGCGGATTGCGCCACCTGAACGGACTGGACGTATCCCTGTCCGACACGGAAGTGGCCGGACTCGCCTTTCAGCGCCGTCGCGCCCAGACCGGACATGATTTTTTGCCCCTGCATTTACAGCGCGTCATCACCATTTCCTGCGTCATGCGCTGGGGTGAGAATTTCAAGGTCTGGTCGCTCGCCGAACCCGCGCTGCCGGAAGCGGAAATCATCCAGCGTTTTTTCGACGGCATCGAAAAATATTCACCCCAACTCGTTTCCTGGAACGGCGGCGGCTTCGACCTGCCTGTGTTGCACTACCGCAGCCTGATCCACAATATCAGCGCGCCGCGTTACTGGGACATGGGCGAAGGCGATCACGCCGATTCGCGCGATTTTCGCTGGAACAATTACATCAACCGCTATCACGCCCGCCATCTCGACCTGATGGATTTGCTCGCCCTCTATCAACCCCGCGCCAACGCACCATTGGATGAACTGGCCAAATTGATGGGATTCCCCGGCAAGCTGGGCATGGACGGCAGCAAGGTTTGGGAAGCCTGGCAGGAAAAACGCGCGGACGAAATCCGGGATTATTGCGAAACCGATGTCGTAAATACCTATCTGGTATTCAATCGCTTCCGTGTTTTTCGGGGGGAAACCACCATAGAAGAAGCACGCGCGGAGGAAGCCTTCATTCGCGCCGAACTCACCCGTCTTGACTCGCCGCACTGGCGGGAATATCTGACGTTCTGGCCGCCGACTTACCCCGCATAAAAGGAAAACGGATGTGGTACTGGTTGATTCTCGCGGGCATTCTAATTGGTCTGGAAATGCTGCTCGCGACCATAGCTTTACTCTTTGCCGGCGTGGGCGCGCTGGCTGCCGCGTTGATTGCCTACTATTTGCCGGATAGCCTGCATCTCCAGATCAGCGTGTTTGCCCTTGCCAGTCTTGCGGGCGTAGCCGTCTTCTGGAAGTGGAAACGCGCTCGTCTCAAGCCCGATGATAAGGATGACGCCATCGGGCAACGGGTGGAAGTCGTGCCCGAGCAAATTCCCGGCCAGTTGCGGGTGCGCTATCGCGGCACGGAATGGGTGGCGCAACTGGCAAACCCAGCAACAAACGCCCCTGTCACGCCCGGCGCGGTTCTGGTGATCCAGGGGCGCGAAGGCTCCATCCTCCTGGTCGCGCCTGAGGCCAACATTTAACTCATTGCGCCCTGTTCTTACTTTCCCATACGCTTTGTCCTGCATGTCTGATCCTTCTGTATCCCTTTGTTCCTCTTCCTTACCGGACGGCCCGGCTGTTTTTGCGCTGCCGCATCTTGCCAGCCTTGGCGTTGCCGGGGCGGACGCCCGTACTTTTCTGCAAGGACAATTGACCAACGATCTGCTCAATTTACCCGGCGGCAACGCGCAACTGTCCGCTTGGTGCACGGCGCAGGGACGGGTTATCGCCAACTTTCTCCTCTATGCCCGTCCCCTGGCGGAAGGCGCGGAGGCAATTCGCCTGCTCCTTTCCGCAAGCCTGCTGCCCGACTTGCCGCAACGTCTTGGACGCTACGCTTTACGCGCCAGGGTTACGTTTGCCGCTGAGTCCGGCGTCTTTGCCCACCTTGGCCTCTCAGGGGCAACAACCGAAGCCGCTCGCTTAACCGAGATTCTCGCTGCCGCCGATCTGCCGGATATGCCCAACGCGCCGCTTGCCGTCAGCCACAAGGGCGATAACTCCCTGCTGCGCCTGCCGGATAACGACCGGCTCATCCTGACTGTCCCTGAGGCGCGTCTGGATGGCATTCAGCACAAATTGGCGCAGTCCATGCCGCTGGCTTCGACTGATCTCTGGCGTTGGCTGGACGTGCGCCATGTCCTGCCCTGGGTTTCTGCCGCGACTTCGGAGGCTTTCGTGCCGCAAATGATGAATCTGGAAAAACTGGGCGGGGTCAGTTTCAAGAAAGGCTGTTACTCCGGACAGGAAGTCGTCGCGCGCGCCCACTATCTGGGGCAGGTCAAGCGGCGTCTTTATCGCGTGGCAAGCAAAGACTCCCTGCTTGCCGGAGACGGATGGCCCAAAGACGGCGCGCCCATCGGAAAAATCCTCCAGGCCGCGCCAGCGCCGGAACAGAATGGTTATGTCGCGCTGGCGGTACTTTCCTGCAAGGAAGCCGAGGCAACAGACGCCATCGCCTTATCTCCCAGGGCAATCGCATGAAAGTCATGTCAGCCCGAGCAATTGAGCGCGGTAGGAATCGGAAGTCGCGGCGACGAGGCGTCGGGCCTTAATGCCGCCCTTTCGTGGTATAGGGTCAAGGCGGATAAGGTTCAGGGTGATGTGCCTGAGCACGGCGAAGTTATGGGCGGCATGTCCGGTGCGAGCACGCATCTGATCGTCGGCGAAGACAACATCCATGCACCAGTGCAGGCGGTTTTGAGTCACCCCTGCCTGAAGGCAGGGGATTTCTCGATACAGTCCTGGGGAGCCTTTGGCTCCCTGTTACGCTTTGTCTCGCTTGTTTCCGCCATAAATGGCGGAGACAAGCGAGAGACCCGTGTTCAATACTCCAGTGAGCGCGGATTGCCCGCAAGAGGCGATCGACATCGGGGGCGAGGCTCGAAAGATAGTAGCGCTGCTCAAGCGTCGTCTTGCCCTTGATTTCGCGCTGTGACTCGATCACCGCGAAGGAGTTCAGATCGGGCCACCGCTCCGGTTTATGCAGACACGCCAGTTGATCGAAGGCATAACAACGCCGCGTCTCGATTCGTCCATGATCCTTCTCCACGGTTTCGGACATCGCGTGGGGTGTGCTGTCCAGCGCCGCCTTGAACTGGGCAAAGAAATCGCGCATCGAATCAGCCAGATTCGGCTGGTTGTCCCTGAGCGCCAGGATGTAATCGGCACCACGGTTGCGGATGGCCTAGGCGATGTTGGCCTGGGTACCCATGGCATCGAGCGTGACGATGCACCCTTCCAGCGCCAGGGCAGCCAGGAGTTCAGGAATGGCCGTCTTTTCATTGGACTTCACCGCCGTTGCCCGCTGCCCGAGCACCAAACCGGCACCTGCGGCAAACGCGCTCACCAGATGCAGCGGCGTAGCATTCAGCTTGCCTGTGCGCCGACTACTTTTACCGTCGATTGCCACCACGGCATCGGCCCCCAGCGCTGGCAGGATCGATCCGACCCAGCGCCGAAAGGCGGCCTCGAATTGTATTGGATCAATTATAGTACTTCCCGTAATTAACTGGACTCTTGAATAATTTGTTCGATGGAATATTGTTGTTTGTTTTGCCATGTACGTTTGATGTTTGCCCATAGCTTTTCGATGGGGTTTAGATGCGGTGAATATGGAGGCAGGA
>WRKX01000156.1 GCA_009777925.1 Betaproteobacteria bacterium
AACTCGCTACCGAAAACCACATGAACATGCTCACCCAACACCCTGATCGCGTCCAATCTTATTTCAATGATCCTAAAACCAAATATGCCGCATAATATTCAATACTTAATGGCCGGGTGAATAGTCTCCTCATACTTGAGAAAACCTTCTCGCCAGAACTGCTCAAATACTCCAGCCTCAACCCATTCCAAAAACCGACGGTGCGCTGAACTGCTCGAACAAATCCCCGTTGCTCTATGGCCCGCTGTGCCGGTTGGCCTGCATAGGCCGCATCCGCGCACAAATGCTGCTCCTCGTGTGTTGCCTCATCAGGTTGCGCCACCCGGGCATCCAATGTCGCTTCCAGCAGTTTGACATCATGCGTGTTGGCTCCGCTGGCGACGAGTGATAACGAGATGCCACGCGCGTCCACCAGCAAACTTTTCCTGCTTCCATTTTTTTCCCCGATCAGTGGGGTTGGGCCCCACCTTCTCAAGCGCTAGAGCGGTTTCTGTTTAATCATGTATATTTTCTGTAATATATTCCTTGCCATAGCTTCTTTTTATCGGAATGGTATGTCCACTATTAACTAGAAAGTACTCTAACGGAGCATTGCACATCGCCCCATCGATGCTTTGCCATCGCCATGCAATGCCTTGCATGTCTTCGTATTCGGCCAAACCAGCTTGCCACAGGCGAAGAAAAAATCCAGACTGGTGCCACTGCTGAAAGTAACGATGAATCGAACTGGGGCTGCCAAAGAGCTCCCTGGGCAAGGCTCGCCACTGAATACCAGTACGCAATACGAACACAATGGCCACAAATACCTGTCGCGCTGGCAATGGCTTGCGCCCGCCTCCTGGCCGACGCCGATACTCGCTGGCGGGTTTGCGCGGCGGCGCTGGAATCAACGGCTCGACCTTCTCCCGGAATTCATCAGAAATGCCCCATTGTTGTCGGTACTTTCCCATCACATGCTCCAAGTGGTGACTTTTGAGATAGGAAGGATACTATATTATTTACGGATAAACGCTAAATCAAAAATGCTCTAGCGCACTCCCCCACCGCTCATTTTTTCCATAAACCCCTGCCCGAAGCCTGCGGCCGCGTTTGCGCCCAGACGCTTGGCAAGACGTTCCGCCAAATTCTCCTTGACCGAGAAATCCACCAGAGTTTCTGCCTTGATCTCATCGCGGGCAACGCTCTTAACACTGCCCAAGGCGTCCGCCAACCCCATTTCCACGCTTTTTTCGCCACTCCAGATCAGCCCTGAAAAAATCTCCGGGGTTTCTTTCAGCCGATTGCCGCGCCCTTCCCGAACCGCCGCGATAAATTGCTGGTGCAGTTCGTCAAGCAGGGTTTGCACATGGGCTTTTTGTTCTTCCTGCATGGGCGAAAAAGGGTCGAGAAAACCCTTGTTCTCGCCTGCCGTCAGCAAGCGGCGCTCGATGCCGAGTTTGTCCATCGCGCCGGTAAACCCAAAACCGTTCATCAGCACACCGATGGAACCAACAAGGCTTGCGCGATTGACAAAAATCTTGTCCGCGCCGGAAGCGATGTAATAGCCGCCGGAAGCGCAAACATCTTCCACCACGGCATAGAGCGGGATGTCGGGACGCAGCTTTTTCTGCCGCCGCATTTCATCGAAAATTTCCCCGGACTGCGCGGGACTTCCGCCGGGACTGTTGATTCGCAAAATAATGCCTGCGGTATTTTTATCCTTGAACGCGGCTGCCAGGGCGGCATTAACTTTTTCGGCGGTAATCTCGCCTTCCGCTTCAATAACGCCTTGTAGGTTGATAACTGCGGTATGACGTTCGGTCTTTACCGCTTCTCCGTCCGGAAACCAATCCATCGCCGCTGCCAGCAGGATGAGCAGATAGGCAAAGAGCAAAAATTTGAAGAACACGCCCCAGCGTCGGCGGGCGCGCTGTTCCTTGAGCACGGAGAAGGCAAGGGCCTCCAGAGTTTTGCGCTCCCAGGAAGGTTTGGCGTTAGCGTCGTCAGAAGAAGTCATGATCGTTCCAGATAAAAAAGTTGCCGCAAAATGGTTGGGTTCACCCGCCGCGCAAGCCGGGCGCGTTGTTAGACTAAAATTCTGATTAAACCACGCAGGTTTGCGGATCGCCTCTGTAGCGCGGCTCAATCCGCCCGATTTGCCAGGCGGTTTCTCCGCTTTGGCGTAGAGAGGCAAGCGTCGCTTCCACATCCTCCTCCGCCACGATGATGGTCATGCCTATACCGCAATTGAATACCCGGTGCATTTCCGCATCCTCAACCCCGCCTTCCATTTGCAACCAGTCAAACAGCTTGGGACGTTGCCAGGCGTTTTTTTCCAATATTGCCATTGTCGACTCCGGCAATACGCGCGGCAGGTTTTCCAGTAAGCCGCCCCCGGTAATATGCGCTATTCCCTTGACCGGGACTTTTTCAAGCAGGGAGAGAACGGGTTTAACGTAGATTCTGGTAGGCTTCATCACAATCTCGGCCAGAGTTTTGCCTTGATCGAACGGCGCGTCAAAATTGGGGTTTGCATGTTCCAGGATCTTGCGGATCAGCGAATAGCCATTGGAATGCGCGCCTGATGAAGCCAGACCCAACACGACATCGCCTGGAGCAATGCGGGAGCCGTCAATGATTTTATTCTTCTCTACCACCCCGACCGCAAATCCTGCCAGATCGTATTCGCCATCCGGGTACATTCCCGGCATTTCCGCCGTTTCGCCGCCGATCAGGGCAGCGCCCGCCAGTTCGCAGCCTTTGGCGACGCCGCCCACGACTTCTGCCGCCGTCTCCACATCCAGCCTGCCGCAGGCAAAATAATCCAGAAAAAAAAGTGGCTCCGCTCCCTGCACAAGAATGTCATTAACGCTCATGGCAACCAGATCCTGCCCGACGGTATCGTGTCTGTTCAACTGGAAGGCCAATTTCAGCTTGGTGCCAACGCCATCGGCGCCGGACACCAGCACCGGTTCCTGATAGCGTTTCGGCACTTCAAACAACGCGCCGAACCCGCCTATGCCGGTCAGCACGCCCTCGCGCAGGGTTTTTTTCGCCAGCGGTTTGATGCGCTCGACCAGCGCGTCGCCTTGGTCAATGTCGACCCCCGCGTCCCGGTAGGAAAGAGAAAAGGATTCTGTCATGGAGATATAGCCGAACCACGCCCAACGCGCCATGTGTCCGAAAATTATATATTATACCGCATGCTGCCCTAATCCAATTTGTCTGTTGCAAACGCTAGTAATGAATTGTTCGCCTATGCCGCCCAATCTTCGAGGACAAGACCATGGACACGCTGGAATTCGCGGGTATTGTTGCTGACCAGGATTGCGCCGATTGACAGTGCATGCCCGGCGATAGCGGCGTTGTTGGGGCTGATGGGCGTAGCCTTCAGGGCTTTTTTTGATGGAAGCAGCGGGTCAACAGCGGCCCGATTCCAAGGCAGCGCGGCATCCAGACGTTTAATGAATTCGTCCACCAATAGGCTATGCTTTGGCGAGACTTTTTTGCCAATTGCGCCAAAGCGAATTTCTGTATAGGTGATTGCAGACACTACAATTTTGTGTTTCTGCGCCGAGATTTCATGTAGCTTGTGCAGCGCGGCTACCGGCTGTTCCCGCATGATGAACGAGCAGATATTGGTATCCAGCATGTAGCATTTCATAGCGAAACTCGGCTTTCTGCAATCACATCGAGGCGCTCGTCAAGAAAGTTCGCGTCGGCTTTGCCGAGAGTACTGAACGATTCCCACGAAGGCTTGATCGGGCGCAAAATGATCGTATTGCCCTCGCGCCGGATTTCCAGCTCAGCGACGTTTTCAAAATCCATATCCTTCGGCAGACGAACGGCGCTCCCGGATGTTCCGGGAATTACGGTGGTTCCAACACTTTCCAAGGGCTACAACATCTGCGTGTACGATTTCCCTGAACCTTGGCCGCAATTCGTCGTAGGCGGTTGGAACATATGATATATAGTGCTTTTCCTAAATAATCTTACTCTATCAACCTTCAGACATCCTATCCTGCAAGCCAGGGCAATTGCATGAAAGTCATGTCAAGCCGAGTAATTGAGCGCGGTAGGAATCGGAAGTTGCGGCGATGAGGCGGCGGGCCTTGATGCCGCCCTTTCGGTATAGGGTCAAGGCGGATGAGGTTCAGGGTGATGTGCCTGAGCACGGCGAGGTTGTGGGCGGCATGTCCGGTGTGAGCACGCATCTGATCGTCGGCGAAGACAACATCCATGCACCAGTGCAGGCGGTTTTGAGTCACCCCTGCCTGAAGGCAGGGGATTTCTCGATACGGTACTGGGGAGCCTTCGGCTCCCT
>WRKX01000157.1 GCA_009777925.1 Betaproteobacteria bacterium
ATTACGTGAGCTCAAACAATGTTGGCCACAAGCACATTGCTGCCTGCCCGAACAGGCCTTATACATAGATGCAACCGGGTTCCTTGTTCAAAAGCAGAAGTTGACAACCGGGGCGAGTCCATACATAGGTTGGGGTGAGCGGAACGCGAACCCCAACATTTGGGAAGGAAAACAATCAAATGACATGACAGGTTGACCGCAAGGAGATGAGACACATTTTATCATCGTGGAATAGCGAAGTGTTGAGGTTCACGTTCCTCTCATCTCAATCTATGACGTATGACTGGGCTCCGGCCTTCGCGGGAACCCGGATAAAATCTTTGTACGTATGTTGTGATCCAAATCAGCAACCAGTTTCCAGAGTGGTTGACCGGAAGCGTGGTATTTGCGCTCGAAAGGGGTTAAGCCGTCATCTTCGGGAAGGTGAGCAGCAACCGTCGCCGCATATCCCGCCCAGTTGATAGCGAATTCCAGCTCATCAAGATAGATTTTCCAGTTGCTTCTGCATTCCAGGCGTCCGCCCAGAGAAAGCAACGCCGGAAAAACCGGATGCCCATGCCAGCGGCGTTTCAGATGTCGCGCCTTCGGCCAGGGATTAGGGTAGAGAAGGTAATGCGCGGTGAGACGAATGTTCATCCCGGCAAGCAAACGCCAGAAATCCACCAGATCGGCACGGATGAACGCCAGATTGTCCGGTAGAGGCTCCGCTTTTTTCCGCGCCAGGCGATGTGCCGATTGGTCAATGCCCAGCACAAAACAATCCGGGCGCGTGTTTGCCAGCTTGATTGTGCTCCAGCCGACTCCGCAGCCGGAATCCAGCATCAAGGGGGCGTTGCCGTCCCAGCCTTGCCAGCGCCCAATCGCTTCCGCAAAGGCCACGCGGTTGTAGTCTCGAATCGGTTGGCAAAATGCGCGTGTAAAATGACGCGTCAGCGTTTCCGGCAAAGCAGGATGAACTCCTTGCTGGCTGCTCTCGACGGAGCGAGAATTAGCAAACATCCATCATCCTTAAAGCGATTTTAAGTAAATACAGAGTCATTGCGAGCGAGACGAAGCAATCCAGTAGCTAATCTCTGGATTGCATCAAAGCTTACGCTCCTCGCAATGACAGGTTGGGAGGTCGGGGAACATAGAGTTCAGGATACTCCGAGCAGGTCAGACCGGCTGCAAAATCAGGAGATGGCGACTTGCCGGAAGCATCGGCGTTTGCAGGGGAATCACCGCCTCCAGTCGGACATCTGTCGGCAGGGCGGCAATCTCCGTCTCCGGATTTTTGCCTTTCATCGCCAGCCAGCGCCCGTTATTGCCCATAAGATGATGGGTCAGAGCGATAAAAAGCGGCAAATCGGCAAAGGCGCGGGAAACAATCCGATCAAACCCTTCTGCCGCAGCAAAGTCCTCGACCCTTCCATGCCATGATTCAACTCCGGGCAAAGCCAATTCGATTATGGCCTGCCGTTGAAAAGCGGCTTTTTTTCCGGCGGATTCAACCAGGGTAACGGCAAGCGCAGGACGGACAATGGCAATGGGAATGCCCGGCAGGCCGCCGCCACTCCCCACATCAAGCAGGCGGCCTTTTTCGCCTGCCCAGGGCAGAATGGCAAGCGAATCCAGCACATGCCGGATGAGCGCCTCCTTCGGGTCTTTGACGGCGGTCAGGTTATAGACCCGATTCCATTTCATCAACAGATCACGATAGGCCAGCAGCTTTTCAAGGGTCGCAGGCGGCGCGTTGATATTCAACGCCGCCATGCCCGTTGCCAGAATTTCCAGATCGTCTGCCTGGCTATGCACGCTCTTTTTCCCGTTCCAACCATTTCAACCATACCAGCAAACGCGAAATGGCCGCAGGCGTAATGCCCTGAATGCGCCCGGCTTGCCCCAGAGTGCGCGGACGATGACGATTAAGTTTCTGCTCCACTTCGCGGGAGAGTCCCGGCACGGCGGAAAAATCAAGGTCTTCCGGCAGGGACAAATCCTCCAGCAAGGCGGTGCGGGCAACTTCTTCCCTCTGGCGGTCAATGTAGCCCTGATACTTGCTCATTATTTCGACCTGCTCAATCACGGCGGCATCAAGCGCGTCGGGAGGCGCGCCACCGGGCAATTCCGCCAGCGTTTCATAGTCTACTTCCGGCCTCCGCAGCAGATCAAACAGGCAATATTCCCGCTCAATTGCCCGCCCCAGAATCCGCTCCGCCGCTTCCGGCGGCAATAGCGCCGGATTGACCCAGACGGATTTCAGCCGCTCGATCTCCCTTGCCACAGCTTCCCGCTTCTGTTCAAAAATTCTCCAACGCCTGTCATCCACCAGACCAAACAGCCGTCCGATTTCCGTTAGGCGGCTGTCGGCGTTATCCTCACGCAGCTGCAGACGATATTCGGCGCGGCTGGTAAACATCCGATACGGCTCGGAAACGCCACGTGTAATCAGATCGTCCACCATCACCCCCAGATAGGCTTCATCCCGACGCGGAAACCAGGGCGCTTCTCCTTTCACACGCAAAGCCGCATTGACTCCCGCCAGCAGACCTTGCGCCGCCGCTTCTTCATAACCTGTCGTCCCGTTTATTTGTCCTGCGAAAAAAAGCCCGGCAATCGCGTTCGTCTCCAGCGCAGGCGAAAGCTGTGCAGGATCGTAAAAATCATATTCAATGGCATAGCCCGGACGCAGAATATGGCAATGCTCCAGCCCCTTGATGGAGCGCACAAAGAGAAGCTGCACATCAAACGGCAGGCTCGTTGAAATTCCATTAGGATAAATCTCGCGCGTCTCCAAGCCTTCAGGCTCAAGAAAAACATGGTGGCTATGCTTGTCGGCAAAGCGGTGGATCTTGTCCTCGATGGACGGGCAATAACGCGCCCCCACGCTTTCGATAACGCCCGCATACATCGGCGAGCGGTCAAGATTGGCGTAGATAATGTCATGCGTCGCGTTGTTTGTTTCAGTTATCCAGCATGGCTGTTGCGGCGGGTGCTGCGCCGCATCTCCCAGAAAGGAAAAGACCGGTAGCGGCGTGTCTGAATATTGCACTTCCATTATGGAAAAGTTGATTGTTCGCCCGTCAAGGCGCGGCGGCGTGCCGGTTTTCAAGCGTCCCTGCGGCAACTGTAATTCTTTCAGGCGATCCGCCAAAGCCCGACTTGCCGCGTCTCCCATCCGCCCGCCGCTGTAATTGCTTAAACCGACATGAATCAGGCCGTTCAAAAACGTGCCCGCAGTCAGAATCACGGTAGTGGCCTCGAAACAGATGTCCGACTGCGTTCTTACTCCCGTAATTCGTCCGCCCGTAAGCAGCAGGTCTTCAACCGGCATGGCAAAGAGAGTGAGGTTGGCCTGATTTTCCAGCCGCCGCCTGATTGCCTGCCGGTAGAGGACACGATCCACCTGGGCGCGGGTAGCCCGCACCGCCGGCCCTTTGGAACGGTTTAACAGGCGAAACTGGATGCCGGCCTCATCCGTCGCGGCCGCCATTGCCCCGCCGAGCGCGTCAATCTCCCTGACCAGGTGTCCTTTGCCGATTCCGCCGATGGAAGGGTTGCAGCTTAACGCGCCCAACGCTTCCAGATTGTGAGTGAGGAGCAGGGTGGAAGAGCCCATACGCGCCGCAGCAAGCGCAGCCTCTGTCCCGGCGTGGCCGCCGCCAACTACGATGACATCAAAATGGACAGGAAAAAGCACGCCGCCGCTCCAAAAAGAATAAGATTTTACGGCAAATTGTGATAGGCTTCGTCGCTCGTCAGACCAGCCCGAAATCCGGTCGTCCTCCTCTCTCCTCGTAGTTCAATGGATAGAACGAGCGCCTCCTAAGCGCTAAATACAGGTTCGACTCCTGTCGAGGGGATGAAATCCACCTGTCCCATAACATTCCATAACTCCCAGAAAGTCTCAGAGAATCAAGGCTTCTGGGCTTTTTCTTGTCCGTTCCCTGCTCATTTTTCGTCCCATAAAGCCCCAAGAATGTTTTTGCAATCCGGGGGTATTTAGGGGTATGATCAGGGGTATGTCCCTAGGCAGTGTAGTCAATAGATTGATATAATATCTGAGTTTTTGGAAACCGGGAGAAATTTTATGCAACAGGCACACAGACGGCACGACATATCCGATACAGTCTGGCAGATTTTGGAACCTCATTTGCTTGGTCGTAAGGGAACCTGGGGAGGAAATGCCCGCGACAATCGCAAATTTATCAATGCGGTTTTCTGGATTCTACGCACAGGCGCTCCATGGCGGGATTTACCGCCGGATTATGGAAATTG
>WRKX01000158.1 GCA_009777925.1 Betaproteobacteria bacterium
TCAAACTCGCTACCGAAAACCACATGAACATGCTCACCCAACACCCTGATCGCGTCCAATCTTATTTCAATGATCCTAAAACCAAATATGCCGCATAATATTCAATACTTAATGGCCGGGTGAATAAAGGTGTCCAAAGCACTTGCCGGACAGCCTGTTGCCCTGCGAAATCGCTTTGACGAAAATGGAAATTTTGATATTTTCTTCTGCCATCAACGCATCTCTTCTTTCAATTTGTCCAGCAGTTGAATAGAATTAATGCATACATTTCAACTGTCACCTATGTCTTGGCATACCTGTTACCCATGTGTCGAGTCTATAGGTCCCGCAAGTGTGAGAGGGGAAAAACAATTGCCGTCTGCAAGCACCTTCGCGCACAAGCGGCAGGTAGAGGGGAGAAAATGTACGACCATAACTTGAAAATAATTTAGCGCAATGTTCTCTTTCACCGCCCGTATCATTGCCCGCGATCTGTCTCTGGCGCTGCGCCGTCCGGCGGATTTGGCCGCGCCTCTCTGCTTTTTTCTCATCGTTGCCAGCCTCTTTGCCTTTGGCGTAGGGCCGGAACCTGAATTGCTACGACGGCTTGCGCCCGGCATCCTGTGGGTCGGCGCGTTGTTATCCACGCTGCTTTCCCTGCCCCGGATGTTTGCCGACGATTTCGCCGACGGCACTCTGGAACAGATTGCGCTCGCCCCCTATCCGCTCGGCCTTGCCGCGCTGGGCAAAGCCATCTCCCACTGGCTGATCTCTGGTCTGCCGCTTGCGCTCCTCTCGCCGGTACTGGCCTTGCAATTCGATTTGCCGCCGGACGCGCTAGTTATCCTGTTCTTTTCCATCCTGATCGGCACGCCCGCGCTCTCCGGCATCGGCTCAATCGGCGCGGGCCTGACCCTGGGGCTGCGCGGCGCTGCTGTCCTGATTTCCCTTGTAGTGTTACCCTTGTACATTCCCGCGCTGATTTTGGGCGCGGGCGCGGTAGACGCAGTAGTGCACGGCATGTCGCCGCGTCCGCACCTCTTTTTGCTTGCGGCTTTCTCAACCGGCAGCATTGTTTTTACGCCCTGGGCTGCCGCCGCCGCCCTGAAAATCTCTCTGGAATAATGGCTTCATGCAAATGATTAACTGGTACAAATTTGCCGCGCCCTCCGCCTTCTATCCTCTGGCAGGACGCATGATTCCCTGGTTCTGGTGTCTGGCCGCCCTGTTCGGCAGCGCCGGTCTCTGGCTCGGCCTGGTTATCGCGCCCATTGATTTCCAGCAGGGCGAAGGCTATCGCATCATTTTTGTACATGTCGGCGCATCGTGGATGGCCATGTTCATCTATCTGGTCATGGCGTTCTGGGCGGCTATCGGTCTTGCTTTCAACACCCGCCTTTCCGGGATGATGACCCGCGCCCTTGCGCCCACCGGCGCGTGTTTTGCGTTCCTCTCGCTCTGGACAGGCGCGTTCTGGGGCAAGCCCATGTGGGGCGCATGGTGGGTATGGGACGCCCGGCTGACTTCGACCCTGATCCTGTTTTTTCTCTACATCGCCTTTATCGCGCTTAGCAACGCCATTGACGACGCGCGCCGCGCCGACAAGGCAGGCGCGGTGCTGGTGCTGGCAAGCGTAGTCAACATTCCCATTATCTACTTCTCGGTGAACTGGTGGAACAGCCTGCACCAGGGCGCTTCCGTCTCCCTGACCAAATCTTCCAGCATGGCAACCATCATGCTCTGGGGAATGTTGCTCTGCGCCCTCGCTATGTGGATGTACAGCATCGCCATTGCGCTCATTCGGGTACGCGGCATCATTCTTGAACGGGAACGAAATGCAGAATGGGTACGCGCCCTGCTTGCCAAAGAAACGTCTGTAAAAGAGGATAACGCCCCATGCTGACCAATGCCTTACGCCGGTTAAACCGCCTTTCCCCTCGAAGCGGCTTTCTGCTGGTCGGCCTGGCTGCCTGGGCAATCAGCGTCGCCGGCCTGCTTTTAAGCCACTGGGAACAACTGCACCCCTGCCCGCTCTGCATCTTTCAACGCCTGCTGTTCATGGTATTCGGCACGCTCGCCCTCCTTGCCGCTGCCTTTGTCCGTCCCGGCAAAAATTCCTGCCGGATGCCTGGCTTAACCCTCGCCCTGCCCTGCATTCTGGGCTTTGGCGTTGCCATCTACCAAACCCTGATGCAGTCCGCCCCCGATCTTGTCCACGAATGTGACCGCGCCAACCCCGGCCTGATCGAAAATTTCGTAGACTGGCTCGGCATGACCTGGATGGAATACTCCCCTTTGCTGCCTGAGCTTTTTTTCGCCACCGGAAACTGCGGCAGCAAGGAATGGGTTTTTCTCGGCTTTTCCCTTGCCAACTGGGCAGCGGTCTTTTTCTGCCTCTTCGCCCTGTTTACCCTTCTGGTTTCAGGCTGGTTTATGCGTAGGTTGGATTAAGCGGAAAGCGAACCCCAATTTACATGGCTGGTTTGCGCAAAGAAGCACAACCCGTCGAACAACAAAAAAACCGGCCTGAGCCGGTTTTTTCTGGAACAGAGGAAAGGCTTATTTCAGCTTGATTTCCTTATAGAGCACATGCTTTTTCGCCTTGGGGTCATATTTCATGAACTCCAGTTTTTCCGGCGTCGTGCGCTTGTTTTTGGAAGTAGTGTAGAAATGCCCGGTTCCCGCCGTAGATTCCAGCTTGATTTTTTCGCGTCCGCCTTTAGCTGCCATGATCTTTTTCCTTCACATCAAAGTTCGCCGCGACTACGCAAATCCGCAAGCACGTCATCAATCCCCTTTTTGTCAATGAGGCGAAGGCCGGCGTTGGAGACGCGCAAACGCACGAAACGGTTTTCACTTTCGACCCAGAAGCGGCGATAGTGCAGATTCGGCAAAAAGCGCCGCTTGGTCTTGTTGTTGGCGTGGGAAACCTTGTTTCCCACCATCGGGGCCTTGCCCGTCACTTGGCAGACTCGCGCCATGATTGCTTGCTCCAGAGGTTATCCGTTTACGGAAAGTTTTAGATTATATCCCAATTTTTTCCCGCCAGGCAAGAATATGGCGTATTTTCTATCGTATTTCCGAACGTTCCGGCGTATACTCCCGCGCCATTAGCCGCGTGTCTCGCCCATCCGCCATAAATGGCATGGCTTAAAGCGAGACAGGCGTTTATCAGGATTGAGGTTTCCTCCTCTGGAGCGAGGAAATCACAGGCAAACTTTGAAGTGACTGGCCTGGCATGAAACATGCTTATGATGTTTGTCACCTTGTATTTTTTGTTATCGGGAGAATAACATGAGACTGGAATGGACACTGCGGGGTTCCGACCTTACCCGCGCCAACAGCATCAAGGATTGTGTCGCCGAGGATTGGGAAAGCCTCTGCGACGAAGGGCAATTCGCGCAGAAAGGGAATCTGCTTATCATCACCCAATCCCCCTGGGACAGTACCGACCCCTACCTGTCACTGGAAAACGATACCCTCATCTTTGACGGGGATCGTATGGCCTTTCAAACGCACTGTCTTTCTATCGTACTGGAGATTTTTGACGCCCAAACGCGGCAAGAATGTCCCCCCCCGGAAATATTCGATACATTTATGCCAAATCTTGCCTGGTGGCAGGTCGAATCCGACGCCGAAGAATTGACCGCGACCCATTTATTGCCCGGCCTGGCGGCAGCCTGAGCAGAGGACAGGGATCAGGAATCAGAGCACAGGAATCAGGGATCAGAAAAACCTCTGATTCCTGATGCTCCGGCAAACTACCGCAACCGTTGATTCTCGTCGGCTCCGTCATCTGAATGGCGGAGGCGGGGTCTGTGGTTAAACTACCCGCATAATTTGCGTCAGGGCGTAATTGAATGGACTCGCCCATGCCGGGGCGTCTAATAAGCGCCACGGTGGCATCATGATGATTTTGCCAACGACAGCGAGGACGAATCCATGAAACAGAATAACACAACTGAGTCTGCATCATTCCTGTTGGCCTGTACCGTGATAGCGGTGGATTTGGCCAAGCGGGTATTTCAGGTTGCCGCAGAAGACGCCCGTGGCAAGGTGCTCTACGAGCATCGAATCAAATCACGCGAAGCATTTGCTGCGTTTTTACGGCAATTGCCAGCGGAATTAACCGTTCTGATGGAAACTGGCCCCGGAGCGCAAGCGTGGGCACGCCAGTTAGTTGAGCAAGGGCATA
>WRKX01000159.1 GCA_009777925.1 Betaproteobacteria bacterium
CGATTCATCACTGGAAGCCCGCTTTGCAGGTCTTTCAAATCGTCTTCGGCGAAGACAGGCTTCCGGTAAATGAGTTGTAGAAGTTATGAGTCAAACCAGATTGACACAGTTCGATTTACACACCCGAGAGGCACTATCTCGACATTGAGCTTCATGCTGAAGATGGCTCTCCCCGCAAAAATACTGCTAATACGGATTCTCCACCCAACTCTCAATGAGCAGTTCATCCGAACAGTTGAACGTGTGCTGCAAGTAGATCAGTCCCGCCACCAACCGACCAGAACTGGCCAGACGACTTTTGTCGCTCGGAAAATGCGCTGCCCATTTGCGCTCGAAGACCGACCCAGTCGATCAACTGCGCCAGTTTCACCAGCGGGTGGGTCATGTTGATAATTTCGTCAATCCGGTGACGAAACAGATCTGAACTCTGGGGAGACGATTCCCTGGGCTTCATCGGCGAAAAAATTTGCAGTAAATAAGCCGTATTTTAATAGATTTTCTGCAAATCATGAAGCGCTAATGAGTATTTTTTTCTATAATTATCAATGGCTTGTATATTGTTCAGAGATGACTAAATAGATTAGCGCATCTATAGCGCACCGGGAACAGCGCTTTCTACCAATGCAGACACTTTGATACTGTCGACCTGTAAGGGAACGCCGCTACTCATGGCAAGCCATTCCAGCGGAGGAGTTCTTCATTCCTTTGATTAGGTTATTCGCATAAGACATAGCGATACAATGCCAGGGTATCGGTAGCCATGCGCTCTTTCTGGAAATTTTCCAGGGCGTGTCGTCGCGCCCTTACACCCAGTTCATGTCGCCAACTATCCCTTGTCAGCAGATCTTCCAGAGCTTTAGCCAATGCGGCGACATCTCTAGGCGGCACAATGATGCCGGTTACGCCATCCTGATTGACAAAATTCACGCCATTATCAAGGCGCGTTCCCACTACCGGACATCCGGCTGCCATGGCTTCTACCTGCACAATGCCAAAAGCTTCGGCATGGTTCACAGAAGGTAGGCAGAAAAGGTCACATGCCTGATAATAGGCTGGCAAATCAGTGTCGGGGATCAGACCCAAAAAAGCGACTCGTTCCGCCAGCCCCAGTTCGCTTGCAAGCCGCTCCAGCGTTTCCCGCAAAGGGCCAACGCCACCGAGCAGCAACCGAACTTCCGCCCCCAAGTGCGCCAAAGCCTTGATGAGAACATCGAAACCCTTGTAGGCAACATGCCTGCCAAGGGCAAAAATCCGCTTTCCCGGATAGGCGGCACGAATTTCTGCAGCCTTGGTATGCGGCGTAATAAACCGTTCAAGGTCAAAACCAAAGGGAATAACTATGGCCTTGTTGCGAATTTCCGGCGCTGCAAAGACCGGAGAAGCAAGGTGCGCTGGAGTGGCGACGATAATCGCACGCGCCTGATTCAAAAGACGGTTCTGCCAGGGATGATAAAGTTTTAGAAGACGTCGATGCCGGGTGATGTCGGCATGCCAGGTGACAATCCGGGGAACCCCGGCGGGGATTGCCAGAGAAGCCAGATGCGACATGGGGTCGGGAAGATGCAGATGAATGAGGTCGAAGGGTTGCACCTGATGCTGTCGCCGTGCTTCAAGAACAAGGCCGGGGGAAAGGACGAGACTGCCATCCACGTTCCAGCCGGGCGTACAAATGACCGGCGTTCCATCCGCCAGAGCAAAGCGGCGGCCACGCCCATTGCGGGAGGGGACGAGATTTACAAATTCAACCTCTGCCCGCAGGGTCTCCAGCAGACTTAGGACATGTGACTGGATGCCACCGGGCAGGTCATCGCAAAAACGGCCAAAACAGAGTACGCGCATATAGTGGCTCCTGTGAATAGAGCGGTTCATGGTGAGGCGAAGCCCAATCTATGAACCTTGATGCCGTGCCTTCCTATAGCGGTTTCGATTTAAGCTCGTCCACTTTTCTGCAAGTGAAAAGCAATCACGGCGTGGTCAGCCTCCTCCCCCGGCCCCTATCCCACTTGCGAAAGATGGACTTACACACCTTGACCGCTTTCAGTCTGGAAAAAATGTGTACGCGCTTAAATCAAAACTGCGCTAACTGCGCCCGTAAGAATCCTCGAAACGCAGGATGTCGTCTTCGCCCAGATAGGAACCGGACTGGACTTCGATCATCTCCAGAGGAATTTTTCCCGGATTTTCCAGGCGATGCGGCACACCCAGGGGAATATAGGTCGACTGATTTTCGGAAAGCAGTATGGACTTCTCTCCCGCCGTCACCCGCGCTGTTCCAGACACGACGATCCAGTGCTCTGCTCGATGATGGTGCATTTGGAGGGACAGGGAAGCTCCTGGGTTCACCACAATGCGCTTGACCTGAAAGCGATGCCCATGATCCACACTGTCATAGTGTCCCCAGGGGCGAAAAACCTTGCGATGCGCATCGGATTCGGGGCGTCCCCGCTGCTTCAGATGGCCTGCGATCTTCCCGACTGATTGCAGGTGCTCCCGGTGCGCCACCAGTACCACGTCCGGCGTCTCTACCACCACCATGTCCTCAAGCCCGACGCAGGCAACCAAACGATGTTCGGAGCGGAGGTAACAACGGCGACTCTCGAATGGAAGAACATCTCCCATGAGAACATTATCCTGCGCGTCCTTATCACTGATATTCCAGAGTGCCCCCCAGGAACCTACATCGGACCAGTTGGCATCCAGAGGGATGACCACCGCCTCCCCGGCGGGCAGGTGTTCCATGACGGCGTAGTCAATGGAATCAGCCGGACAGTCCGCAAAGGCTTTTTCCCCTAGGCGGGTGAAATCAGGGCTGGCTTCCCCTTCCTCTACGGCCTTTTTGCAAGCTGCCAGCATTTCCGGATTGCGCGCCGCAAGATGGGCAAGCCAAAGCGAAGATCGCAATACAAAAATGCCGCTGTTCCAAAGATAGTTTCCGGTTTTTAGCCAGGAGGCAGCCGTATTTTGTTCTGGCTTTTCCACGAAGGCGTCCAAGCCATAAGCGCCTTCTTCCAGGCGCGGGCCTTTGCGGATATAGCCAAACCCTGTTTCCGGCCCGGACGGCACGATCCCGAAGGTGGCGACTTTACCTGTCGCCGCATAGGAAAGCGCCACGCGCAGGGCTTTTTGGAAAGCTGAAATATCGCCGATCATGTGATCGGAGGGCATGACCACCATGACTGGGTCATGCGCCCTTTCCACAAGGGCGGCGACGGTCAGAGCAGGAGCGGTGTTGCGGCCACATGGTTCCAGAACGATGCGTGCGTCCACCGCTCCCATCTGCCGCAACTGTTCGGCAACCAGAAAACGGTATTGTCCGTTTGTCATGATCAGAGGCGGCAGGAGTTCCGTCTCTTCCGGCAGGGTTTTCGGCTGTAAGCGCGCAACCGTTGCCTGGAGTAAGGACGATGCCCCCAGCAGGGGCAACAGTTGCTTGGGATATTGTTCCCGGGAAAGCGGCCATAGCCGCGTCCCGGAACCGCCGCACAGAATTACGGAAACCAGCTTCATATGCGTATTTTCAGGGTTGTTATCCGTTTGCCAAACGGCTTAGTGTTTTGTTGTCGTATCTGTTGGTTCCAGCTTTTCCATTTCTTCTTTCAGAACCTGTGCATAGGCTTGACGCGCCGTCTGTAGCATGGAAAGCATGGCCTGGGTACGGGCAATTTCCTGTTCGGTGGCGCGCAGGTTGGTGATTTGGTTACGCGCCGTCTCGCTCAGTGAATCCAGCGGATAAGGCTTTCCATCAATGGTTACGGTCTGGACAGCAGTATTCATGGTTTTTCCTTGGTGTTATAGAGGATAATAAGTATAGCCGAAAGGTCAAACTTCGCCCAACATCAGGGCAATTGCATGAATGCGATTGTTGTCGGCTCTCGGGAATATTCGTTTACAATCAGTGGGTTACGAGGGGGGCTGTTCACAGGGGATTTATAGTTCTTCCCGTAATTAAAAGGACTCCTTAATAATTTGCTCAATAGAAGATTGAGCGTTGTTTTGCCAGGCACGCTTGATGTTTGCCCATAGTTTTTCGATGGGGTTGAGGTGTGGGG
>WRKX01000160.1 GCA_009777925.1 Betaproteobacteria bacterium
AGGCCGAGCGTCTGGCTATCGCAAGACGCGGCCACGAAAAATTTCTGTCTAGCCATACCTGGCCGCACCGAATCAGGCAGATGTTGGCGCATATGAACGTTAAACCCGGCCTCACCGACGCCCATTCGGCCAGCTCGCCGGGATAACTCGACATGGAATCCGGGTAATCATAACCATGTTGAATCGCATCGCTTTTTTCCGGGAACGGGACTGGAGGGAAATTTCTGCGGCAGATTACGCGCTTTGCTGGCAGCGCTATGGCGGCAGCGTCGCCACCCACCCGGCCTTTGTCGAGCGCCTTTCCCACCTTGCGGCAATTCCGGCGCGTTATCTGGGCTGGCAACGTGATGGCGAGCTTGTCGCGGCAATTCCCGCCTGGGGGCGGCATCTGGCGCTTTCCCGCGCTGCCCTGAAAGAAAAAGGCAAAAAAAGGCTGTTCGATCTCGGTAACGCGGAAATTATTTTGCCTGCCGCGCCGCTGCCGGATGGCGCAATCCTGCTTCGCCACAGCGCGCGTTATCTCTCCTTGCGAAACAAAGCCGCTTTTTCCGGCCTCAAGACGCAAGAAGAAACCCTGGCCCTTCTTAAAGCGCCGGATGCCTTTTCCGCCAAATTCCGCTATAACCAGCGCCGTCTTGTGCGGCAAATCGAAACTGCTAATGGTTCCATCCGATCCATACGCGATTTCGCGCCGGTTGAACTGGCAAACTTTTATCTTGACCTCTTCCGGCGGCGCTGGAGCTTTGCCGCTGCCGGCGCGGAGCATATGGCGGAAGTATTTACCCTGCTTTTCGACTGGATGACCGGCTTTGTTCTGTTTCTGGATGACGCCCCTATTGCCCTGCAAGTGCTCTATCGAGTGGAATCGCCCGGATGGGTGAGCGTGGAATATGTCAATGGCGGCTTTGACCCGGCTCTGACTTCTTTTAGTCCCGGCAGCGCCCTTACCTACCTGAACACGAAAGCCGCGAGAGAGGAGGCGGGAGGTAAAGAGCTACGCTATTCCTTCGGACGCTTTGATCTGGGCTATAAGGCGCTCTGGTGCCAGCCGGAAACAGTTTTCACGGCGGGATAAGCAGATGAGCCGCAAAGAAAAACTGTTGCAACGTCATCGGCGCAAAAAACGCCTGGGCGTCATCCTTTGCCTTTGCGCCCTCATCGGCCTTGGCTTGTACGCCGGTCTCATCTGGGTTCCGCCTTGCCTTCTCTTGCTCTGGATCGCGCATGAAGTCCGGTTCTCCGACCATCTTTTTTATTCGCCCGCCGCCGATTATCGCTACACATTTGGCGCAAGGCTTGACGCCATCCCGGTTAGCTTCGCGGGAGGTAGCCTGACTCTTGCTGATGCCTGCCGGAGTGCGTCTCTGCAGGACGACGATACCCTCATTCTTGAGATTAGCCTTCGCGCCAATCTTTTGGGATGCTGGTTCGATCCCGCCGTACATATTCATACGGAAAATACCCCCGACGCGGAAGACACCACGGATTGCCAGACCTTTGAGCGCGGGGCAAAAGGCTTGCGCTATATCAACCTAACCGGCTTTGGCAGAGCGTTGCTGGAAAACGGCCTGCGCCTTGAGGGGAAATACTGCCGCATTGACGCGCCCCGGCTGTTGAGGGTGCGTCATCCCGATTATCGGCAAAAGCGTTTGCTCGTCATCGCGCCGCATGCCGATGATGCCGAACTTGCCGCCTTCGGTCTTTACAGTCAGGCACAAGAATCCTGGATCGTCACGCTCACGGCAGGGGAAACCGAGGCGGAACATTACCGGCAGATGGCGCTTTCCGGCGTCCAGGCTGCGCGTATAAAAGGAAGATTGAGGGCGTGGGACAGTATTGCCGTGCCACTGTGGGGCAATGTGCCGCTTGAGCAATCTATCCAACTGGGTTATTTCTGCCTGAAACTTGCCGCCATGCGGACAGAACCGGACAAAGCATTCGCTTCAGAGGCCGCCGAACTTTCTGACACTCGCCCGTTTCGCGTATTCAACCGTATCAAGCTGACGAGCGATGCAAACGGTCTTCCCACCTGGCGGAATTTGTTGGCGGATTTGCGCGAAATCATTGCGTGTGTGGAACCTGAAGTCATTGTCCTGCCGCATCCGCTCTTTGATTCGCATCCCGACCATGTCGCCGCCCATGCCGCCGTGCTTGAGGCATTGCAAGGCATGGATTTTTCTCCTGTGCTGCTTTGCTATGCCAATCATCTGCACGATACCGACCGCTGGCCTATGGGCGAAGCGCATCACGGGGTGGCGTTGCCGCCGCTCTTTGAGGATGCCGGGGCGCTCATGCCTTATGCTTTGCCGCTTGAGAAATCGCGCCGGATTGACAAGGCCATGGCACTTGGCATGATGCACGATCTTATCGCGCCGCGTTCTTTCAAGGAACGCTGCCGCCGCGTGTTGCAGCGTTTGCTTGCGGGACGCCGCCATCCGCCATATGGCGCCAACGCCTATTTTAGAAAAGCCGTGCGGCGACATGAATTTTTCTGGGTAGACGACATACATGGCGAGGCAAAGGTAGTAGATAATAGAGGCCGCCCAACGCAGCAACCCTTGTACAACTAACGAACTCCAGGGATTCTAAATGTTTCCATCGAATATCAAGCGGATTGAACCCTATGCGCACAACTGGGTTGTGTTCGGTTTTTTTGTTTATCTGGGAGCTTTTTTTATACTGGAAGAAAAAAATATAATATATCCATTCAGATTCTTTGTCGTATTGCCGATAGCGCTTTTGTGTATCATTTCACGCTTTAAATGTGTGCAAGACAAACATGCAGTATTTATATGTCTGACTTTTCTTGGTTATTTAGCTATGACTTCCCTATGGGGAAGTGGAAAATTTTGGGAGGCAAGCAGATATACATTCTTTATTATATGTTTAATGTTATCAACCGCTGTAGTTTCGCAGAGATTTTCAGAGAATTCTGTGCTAAAGTTTATCATTGGCATGGGATTGGTTACCGCGATTTTTTACATCGTAGCCATTTTCTTATCGGGCCGCGATCTAATGGATTTCGTGAATTTGCGCTTCAATTTTCACGAAATAAACGGATGGGGAAATAATAATGCGATAGAATCTGCAGCTATTATTGGCGTTCCTGTAATCGCGGCATGGTATTTTTTCCCTGGAAAAGAGTGCCATGTAAAATTAATGCTAATTACAACGATCATATTATGTTTTGTGCTAATGTTTGTTACCAAGAGCCGGGGACCGATTTTGTCTGTTATAATGGTGTTGTTTTGCATTGTTTTGTTCCGGAGAGAGAAGAGCGATTATTTGCTTTTTTTTCTGTTTTTTGCATTGGCAGGATTAGCTCTGCTGTCTGTCAATAATCTTGGCGACATTATAGTGAGCAGATTTGAAGTTGAAAGCTACCGAATTGTCATATGGCGTGGAACGTGGGAATTGTTCGGCGATCATTGGTTATTTGGGCAAGGATACAGAATGCCTACGGGAATCATGCTTGACGCTATCAATATACCAGTGATGGCTGCCCATGCTCATAATACGTTTTTTGAAGTTTTACGCATCGGCGGAATTGTCGGTGGCGTATTGTTTATTTTCATGTTTTGCTCAATGGTACGTTTTTCATATATTCACTCCGGGAACAGGTTTTACCTGTTATGGCTGTTTTTTGGCGTATTGTGCATGGCTACGAATGGCAGATTGCCATTAATCAAACCAACAGGGATTGAATTTTTTGAGTTCTGGCTTCCGGTTTTTTTGTTTTATTTTTCTAGAGGAGATATAAAATAACAGAATAATTTTAATCTGGTTGAGTCTTTTTTCTTTCTTTTTTTTCTTGCGGGTCTGTAATTTAAACTGTGTCATCCGTTAATTTGGGTCTGTAATTTAAACTGTGTCATCCGTTAATTTAGGCGTGAGCCGAGGAGGATGACATGAAACTAAGCGTGGAACAATTGGATCAATTGCTTGGGGATTGCAAGACCCCCA
>WRKX01000161.1 GCA_009777925.1 Betaproteobacteria bacterium
TCATCTACACGACCAATGCCATCGAATCGTTGAACGCGAGCTTGCGTAAGCTGACGCGAAACCGCAAAATCTTCCCTAACGACGAAAGCGTGTTCAAGGCGATGTATCTGGCAATACGGCAATGCGCCGACAAATGGAAGACGATTCATCACTGGAAGCCCGCTTTGCAGGTCTTTCAAATCGTCTTCGGCGAAGACAGAGTTCCAGTAAATGAGTTATGAAACAAACCAAATTGACACAGTTCGATTTACACACCCCTTGGTTTTTCGAGAGACGCACCATATGAGCCGAAAGGGCAAATATGTAACAATCCTTAATTGCTGGGTCAATATTTACAAGCCCCCATCCCTCAATTGCCTGCCAAGACTGCGTAAAATAAACATGGCAAATAGGTGCAATCGGCTTGATTGCTGATGAATTGCGTATGCCATTTCCGATTTTTCAAGTTAGTTTTACAAAATTTTGCCGCACCGTATCGTAGCTCCGTGGAACATAACTTTTCAATTTAACTGCCATGCTGCCCGCTAACTCGAACGAGAGACAGATTTACTCTTGTTCTACAAAGATGTCTACTGCGTATGATAAAAAAATCCAAGGCAATCGCAGCACCCTTAAAAAGCCGCTTATTGTAATTACCGCAATTCCCGGAACATCCGCCAGCGCGGTATTCTGCTTCAGGCCGTTCTTGTGTTCTGCTCTCCCAACCAGGTAGCTGCTCAATCCTCGAAGAGCAAATGCGATTGCACTGATAATTTCCTCTCCCATCAGCCTTTTCTACGTGACATAATGGAGCTTCGCCGCGAACCCGTACAGAAGGAGAACTCCGCATGAAACTACTTAGCCAGAGCTTTACCGATGGGGGACAGATCCCCGGCGAATTCGCCTTCGCCGTGCATGATCCGAAAAATCACGTCGCCTTGAGCCGCAACCTGAATCCGCATTTGGCCTGGACAGACGCGCCACCGGATGTGAAGAGTTTTGCCCTGATCTGTCACGACCCGGACGCCCCCAGCGTGGGCGACGACGTTAATCAGGAAGGGCGGACAGTAGCAAGCAGCCTGCCCCGCGCGGAATTTGTCCATTGGGTTTTGTTTGATTTGCCTGCCCAGGTTTCTGAAATTGCCTCCGGCGTCTATTCCAGTGAAGTCACTCCCCGTGGCAAATCAGGAACAGTCACCCCGCATGGCGCGCGCCAGGGCATCAACGATTACACAGACTGGTTCGCCAACGATAACGACATGAAAGGGGAATACTACGGCTACGACGGCCCTTGTCCGCCCTGGAACGATGAGCGCATACATCGCTATGTGTTCACCCTGTACGCGCTGGATGTGGAGCAACTCCCGCCCTTCGCGCCGCTCACCGCCTCCGCGTTAAGGCAGGCCATGACCGGGCATGTGCTCGCCAGCGCCACGCTAACCGGTTCCTACACCCTGAATCCTGTCCTTATGTGACCTTCCGCTTTTCCTTCCTGGAGTCTGCATGTTAAAAAACTCCCTGTTTTTCGGCGTCGCCAAATGGATTGCCATCGCTCTTGCTTTTTGCGCTCTGTTGGGTTGCGTCTACTCTCTTGTCGTTACCCTGCGGAGTTTTGGCCCCGGCAGTTTTAACGTACCCGCGTTTGACGCCAAAACCTATGCCAGAGAACAACAGCGTCTCGGCATGAGTCCACATGCCAATGACCCCCAGGTACAGCAGGAACGTTTGGAGATCACCAAACGCTATGGCGACAGAATTCTTGCGGTCATTTCCTCGCGTGCGCTAACCACAATGAAACTGGAGGACATCGTTGCCTTCATGCAGGAAAACATACCAACAGAACGACAGGCCGATTTCATCGCCGGCTGGGAGGCTTACCTCAACCAGGGCATGGCTTACCTTCAGGAAAATAACCGGCTGACCAATACCGCCGGAGAAGAACTGAACCAATTCTTCCAAAGCTCCTTCCTTGCTTCCTTACGCAGCAGCAAAGACGAGACGCGCCAGTTCGCGCACGATCGCATTATTTACATGTGCGCCGCCGTCTCGCTGGCGATCCTCTTTATCGTGGCGATGATCGTGCCTTTTCTTGCCGCCATCGAAGCAAACACCCGCCTGCGCGGCAAACCGGTTGCGCTTGCCGCGCCATTCACCCCCACAGGCACACCATGCCCAAAATGCGGCGCGATCATCGCGCCCGGCGACACCATATGCGGAGAATGCGGCACGCACCAGGAAGGAGCCTAATCCAGAGCAGGCGAATTACCTACGAGCAGGAAATTAGCGACAGGCATTCATGCCTGTCGTTCAAAACAAACAAGGAAGTGGTTTGCATCCCCTCCTTTGTTGCTACGGTCGAAACCCGGCCTTCAGGCCGAGGTTCCAACCTTCGCGCCGCCCTGAAGGGCGGGGTTTCAAACCGAAGTTAGTTTTACGATGAAATTACCAGATTTTCCCTTCCTGCCGGAATTGACATCGTTGCGCCGCGACCTGCACGCGCACCCGGAACTGGCGTTTCAGGAAACGCGCACCGCCGTAATCATTGCCCGCGAATTGACGCAGTATGGTTTGGAAGTACATCGCGGTCTGGCGCGTACCGGGGTCGTAGGGGTGTTACGCGCCGGCGCCAGGGAACGCATGATCGGCCTGCGGGCGGACATGGACGCCTTGCCAATCGAAGAGCAAAACACCTTTCCCTATCGTTCCGCCTATCCCGGATGTATGCACGCCTGCGGTCACGATGGTCATGTTGCGATGCTCCTGGGCGCAGCCCGGCATCTTGCGCGACATCCCGCCTTCGATGGCACGGTCGTGTTCATCTTCCAGCCTGCGGAAGAATCAGAGGGCGGCGCAAAAACCATGCTCGAAGATGGCCTGTTCGAGCGTTTTCCAGTTGACGCGGTTTACGGCCTCCACAATTGGCCGGATTTGCCGCTGGGCAGCATGGCCGTCCATTCCGGCGCGATCATGGCGGGAACCTGCCGCCTGGAAATCAGGATACGCGGACGAGGCTGCCACGCCGCCATGCCGCATCAGGGCGTCGACCCCATTGCTGCCGCCGGGCAACTCATCGGCCTCCTGCATACCATCGGCACGCGCGAGCTTTCGCCGCTTGATTCCTCCGTGCTCAGCATCACCCAAATTCACGCCGGTTCTACCTGGAACGTCATTCCTGACGAAGTTGTCCTGGGAGGAACGATTCGCAGCTTTCATACGGTAGTTCAGGAACAGATCGAAGCCGCCATTTACCGCATCTGCCAAGGCGTCGCCGCCAGCACCGGAACGGAAATCGAACCCAGGATGGAACGCTGCTACCCTCCGACCATCAACAGCCGTGAGGAAAGCGCCATCTGCCTTACCGTCGCGCAAGCCTTGCTGGGAAAAACACATGTGCGCCACGACGCGCCACCCGCGATGACGGCAGAAGATTTCTCCTACATGCTGCTTGAAAAACCCGGTTGTTATGTCTGGCTGGGAACGGGCGACAAAAAGGCGAGCAACGTCTCCCTGCATAACCCCGGCTATGATTTTAATGACAAAGCGATTCCTATCGGCATCGCCTATTGGGTGTCGTTGGTGCAGACGATTTTGGGTAAAATTCATCATCCATAATTATTCACCCGGCAATTAAGGGTTGCATCATATTTGCCATTTCAGCCCATATGGGGCGTGCCTCGAAAAGTCAAACCTTAATTGCCGGTTCAATAGGCTAGGAGGTCTGTATGGCAAACAGAGGTTGTTTAATTAAGCGCTTATCCGTAAATAGCTGTTTCCTGTCGCCAGCAGATCAGTGCCGCTGCCAGTGACAGCAAAGCCTCAAAGGAAGCGGCAGATTTCTCATAACGTACCATGAGCTTGCGAAAACGATTGAGCCAACTGTGACTTCGTTCGACGACCCAGCGTCGTGGCCTGGCTTGTGGCCCATGATTGCGTTCAAGCCCTTCTT
>WRKX01000162.1 GCA_009777925.1 Betaproteobacteria bacterium
ACGTTGTGCGATCCTACTGGGACGTTCTTCACGCTCAAGCGCGTCAAGGACTCGATCCCTTAAATCTTGTGAATAAGCAGGCATATGACATCCTCCAGAAAAATGAACATATTATATCAGAAAATGTATAGGATTAAATCAAAAATGCTCTAACTCCGGTTTGAAACACCGCCCTTCAGGGCGGCGCGAAGGTTGGAACCCCGGCCTGAGCCGGGGTTTTGACCGTAGCAACAAGGGAGGGGATGCAAACCACTTCCTTGTTCGTTTTGAACGACAGGCATGAATGCCTGTCGCTAATTTCTTGCTTCCTCCTCAAAATCCGCTGCTGCCTCCCAAATGATCCGCCCTTCCTTTTTTGCCTGCCGGGTTCGGTTAAGCAACTGAATGAAAGGCCAGACCCGCTGCTTCAAGGAAACCGGCAAAGGTTTTTTTCCTTCTTCCGCTGCTTCCTGGTCTTCTTCCGGAGCTTCCGGCATACTCTGAACCAGTTTCTCCAACGCCTTAACGGCTATGGGAACCTCGCTCTTGTCAATTACGCCTTTTGCTGTGCAGGGTTTGCCGATAGCCTTCAGCAAGGGGCGCGCCACTTCCGCCATCATAAACATTTCTCCAGCCTCGCTGGAACGAAAGGTCACAAGCATGTTGTTCTCCGTTCTGTAAAAGCAGACGACAGGGTTTACTCTTGTTACGTAAGCAACCCCAACCAAAATGGAATGTATTACTGACCGCGTATCCTGCGCAAGTCCTGCCGTTACCTTTCCTGCCGTTCCCTTGCTTTGTCCCGCGCCACGCGCCATAGCGTGCATAATAGCGGTTGAGTTACCCCAGCCTTGAGGCGGGGCGCAATTATTTTTCAGGCTTCCATGACCACCGATCTCATTGTGCAAGGCAGTGCCCTGCCCTCTTTTCTGCTTGACCGGCTCACCCAGGCAACCGGCGCAACCCATGTCAACGTGGAAGGGGTGCAGCGCATCCGCCTGAAAGACGCCAGTCGCGCGCCGGAATTTATCTCGCTCATACCCTTGCTGGAAGGAGAAGGTCTGAATTGGGGTTTTATCCCCGCCGGGCGGCGTCTTGTCGATTATCGCCTGATTGCCTTCGATATGGATTCCACTCTGATCACCATCGAATGTATTGACGAACTGGCTGATTTTGCGGGGCAGAAAGAAGCGGTCGCGGCAGTCACCGAAGCCGCAATGCAGGGCGAGATAGACTATGCGGAAAGCCTTTCCCGTCGCCTTGCCCTGCTCGCCGGGCTGGATGCCCGCGTACTTGCGCGGGTCTATGCGGAACGCCTGGAACTTTCGCCCGGCGCGCGTAATCTGCTCGCCGCCTGTTATAACGCGGGGATGCGCTCCGCAATTCTTTCCGGCGGCTTTACCTATTTTACTGAGCGGCTGCGAATTGAGCTTGGCTTTGATTTTGCCACTTCCAACGAGCTGGAAATCGCGGGGGGCAAGATAACCGGAAGAGTTGTCGGCGCAGTCATGGACGCCAAAGCCAAGGCAGCACGTCTTGATCAACTGAAAACCGAGCTGGGAATAGACACCCGTGACATCATCGCGGTCGGCGACGGAGCCAACGATCTTTTGATGATGGCCAAAGCCGGGCTGTCCGTCGCCTATCAAGCCAAGCCCGCAATTCGCGCGAAAGCAGACATCGCCATCAATCATGGCGGACTGGACAGCTTGCTCTACCTGCTATAGATAACTTTATTCGCCCAGAGAGAAAATTTCTGACCTAATCGGTAGACATTCAAAGTATAAATTGTTAGCATCGCCGTTCCTTTTTTGCCAATTATGGCATTTGTCATTTTCCCCTTCCAACATTTCTGGAGAAATTCTCATATGAATACAGCCAAATCCGAGCAAATCGCCGCTGCCAGCAAAGCCAACGCTGAAGCCCTGCTTGCCCTGATGCGCAGCACGATGGATAACATCGAAAAATTCGCCAACCTGAATTTCAGCGCCCTGCGCGAAAACCTCCAGGCAGGCGCCAAGAATACCGACGCGCTTTTGTCAGTCAAAGACCCCAAGCATGCGCTTGCCATGCAAAGCGCCATCGCCGAACCGTCTCTGGAAAGCGCCCGCGCCTATTACCACAACCTGTATGAGCTGGTGCTGGGGATGCAGAAAGACATCACCAATGTCATGGAAGGCCATTACAAGTCCCTCTCCGAAAATGCCGAGAGCGCGATTGAAGAAACCAAAAAGCAAATGCCCGCCGGCGGCGACATCTTCGCCAGCGCGATGAAGTCCATGCTACAGGCCAATTCCGAGGCATTCGACCGGATGAACTTCATGGCCCAGCAAATCGCCAGCATTACCGACAGCAACATCAAGGCTCTGTCCAGCATCAGCACACCCGCTGCTGCGGCTGGCCCCTCCGCCACCAAGGCGGCTGCCGGAACCGCCGCGAAAAAACCCGCTGCCAAATAAACGGTAAAGCCCCAATTACTAAAACGGAAGTCTCGGCTTCCGTTTTTTGTGCGCCGACCGAACGTCTTATTCCGATTTGCATTAGAAACAGAATCAATTATTCGCTATGCCTCATTGATAAAACACTATTTTCTCGCGTATATCATTTACATTTTTATTGCGAATTAGAATTACATTCATCGTAAAACTAACTCCGGTTTGAAAACCCACCCTTCAGTTTTGCGCGAAGGTTGGAACCCCGGTGAAGGTCGGGGTTTCGACCGTAGCAACAAGGGAGGGGATGCAAACCCCTCCCTTGTTTGTTTTGGACGACAGGTATGAATGCCTGTCGCTAATTTCTTGCTGGATTCGTCCTCGCTGTCGTTGGCAAAATCATCATGATGCTACCGTGGCGCTTATTAGACGCATCGGCTTGGGCGAGTCTATGCAATTTACCGAGTTGCCCTGTCGAGTGGGTTCAGTAGTCAAAATTTATATAGACTCCCTCAAAGACCGGATCATAAACCAAGTCGAGATAGCCGATTAATTCGGCGGTATCCAGAAGTTCATTGGGGAACCCAACATTCTCCAAATAGCCACGATAGTAAGCGTCTGTTGTATTGCCTACGATCGTCCACAACTCAATCTTGTACACCGTAGAGGCTGGGTACACCCGAGGGGTAGTGTAGTCATCGAGTTCGATATACTCAACAATGTTGGTCAAAGTGATGTATTTTTCGCCAGCGTTCACATCATGACGGCCACCACTATAATTACCATACCAACCCGTTGGAACTTCTATATACTGGAGCGGTCCATAGTTAATCTCACCAAGGTGAGGGTTCTCACCTATGTGATTCATGCCCAGCAGAATCGCACCGTAGGCGGTAAAATCAAGGCAGTCAGCTGAGGTCCAATCATACACGGTGACCGTGCCGTTACCAAAGCCCCCATTCCACTTGAGTGTATTGTATTCTTTATTTCCTGTGGGGCCGAAGGGGTGCGTAGCCGTGACCGTGTAGTCGTAGGATGGGTCAATGATAAGCAGGTTGTCTTCGATGGGCGGTGGAAGCGGAATTGTGCCGTTGTTGGCATCCACAAGCGCGGTCAAAAGATTATTGCCGTCGCGCAGGGCGGCTTCCAGGCTCTCGATGGTGTGGCTTACCGTCGCCAGCCACTCCTTCGCTAAATGACCTACCCCATTATCACCGGCTCTGGCATAGCTCTCTATTTCCGCCTGTGTTTCCAGTCCGTCGGTAAAAACCTGCGCCGCCGTCGTCTTATAAGTGATGGTGGTCAAGTCCGTGCCCTGAGCGCCGCCCAAAATTTCATAGGCCGCATTGCCGATCGTCACCCAGCCTGCGTTCATCTGTGCTTCCCAATAGTTCCAGCCCTCGGTTTCAGGCGCGCGCCCAAACAGGTTCTGGTAAACAA
>WRKX01000163.1 GCA_009777925.1 Betaproteobacteria bacterium
TGGCCATCATCGTCATGCCCTGCCGATGCAGCCGCACCGCCTGTTTGCGTCTCTCATGCTGTGCTTCGCGCGACAGCCTGCGACCATCTTCTTTGTCCATTTCATTTATATGGGGATGATGTATAGTGCTTCTCGTAATTATTTTTACTCTTTCTCGCTTGCAGGATAGGATGTCTGAAGGTTGATAGAGTAAGATTATTTAGGAAAAGCACTATAAAGTTATTCAATACTTAGTAGCAGGGTCTATACATCACCCGCACCGGACATTTCTACTTTGCCTTGACACAGAGTTAAATTTCAAGCTGAGACACTACCAGCGTATCGAATTAATTCCGACAGAGGGGCAGGCATTGCCCGCCCTCAAATGAAAACCCGCCCTTTTTGAGGGCGGGCGGTGGGTCATAATGACGGTCAGGCATGTTGGATATTGGATGCCTGCTTGCCTTTCTGGCCTTGTACCACCTCGAACGACACCTTATCCCCTTCTTTCAGGGTTTTGAAGCCGCTCATGTTGATGTTGGAAAAGTGCGCGAACAGATCTTCGCTGCCATCGTCGGGTGTAATAAAACCAAAACCTTTGGAGTCATTGAACCACTTGACCGTACCAGTTGCCATATTTACTGCTTCCTACAAAAAACAAAAAAACGCGAAACGGTAATTTCGCCACCCGTTTTGAATCCAGATACCTGCACTCATGGTGTGGCGATGCATCTTGAATCCAAACTCTCCACAGTGTACGCCCCTCCATACAGCCGTCAAGCACTTTTCAATACTTAAAGGCAAGAAAGTGGCAAATTTACCTATGTTTTGTTGTTTTGGCTAAGGCCGCGCGTTCGCTAACAGTTCCGGTGGGCGTGGGAATCGGGCGGCGCGTGGCAGTATGGGGACAGTAATTCTCTCTACGGTTCCCACTTCCAGCCCATGCGTAATACCAGGCCCAGCGCAAGGCAACTTTCCAGAAGATACAGGGAACTGGAAATGCCGTGCCAGGCGACAAAGCGGTCGCGCAGGGGACTATTCATGATATCCAGCGGGAGGGCGTCCAGCTTCATTTGCGCCATCATTGGCTGAATGCCGAAGAGACTGACGGCAGCCAGAATGAGCATAAGCACGATGAGCCAGAGTGCGAGAGTTTTCCAGGCGCGTTTTTGGCGGATGCAGAGAAACAGGGCGAGGTAAGAGCCTGCCGCGAGCGACGCCCAGCCGGAGACGGCAAAGAGCGAGCCCGCGATTTGTCCGGCAAGCGCGCGGTTATCCAGGGTATAGAAAAGGATGGGCGCGACCAGATAGCCGATGGTCCACAAACAGCCTGCCCAGGCAGTCAGTACGACCTGAAACAGCAGATTGGCAAGGCGGCGCATGGCGTTGAGATACCGTTATTCGTAATCTACATCGAGAATTTCAAATACCCGTCTGCCGCCTGGAACGTCAACTTCCACAACGTCGCTGGCGTATTTTCCGATCAGGGCGCGAGCGATGGGGGCGCTCACTGAAATTTTGCCTTCCCGGATATCCGCCTCATCTTCGCCGACGATCTGGTAGGTAACGTTCTCGCCGGAATCGTGATCTTCCAGCTTTATCGTTGCACCGAATACACAGCGGCCATCAGCGTTCAGCGACTTGGGATCAATGATATAGGCATTGGCAAGTTTGCTTTCCACCTCCTTGATTCTTCCCTCGATAAAGCCTTGCCGTTCCTTGGCGGCGTCAAATTCCGCATTTTCCGAAAGGTCGCCGTGCGAGCGCGCTTCGGCAATGGCCGTGATGATACCGGGACGGTCGACGGTTTTCAGGCGGTGCAGTTCCGCCCGAAGTTTTTCAGCGCCTTTGAGGGTAAGAGGTATCTTGCTCATGATTCTCCTGTTCTGGTCATGTTGTATTGAATAAGCGTCAAGCGCAAACCTCGCCATTTATGGCGAGGCGAGCGGACCTGGTTTATTTGGAGCCGAAGGCTCCCCTGTTTGTACAATGAAAAACCGCCGGAAATATCCTGCAAGATACGATTTTCCGGCGGAGCGGAAGCGGTCTTGCCGCTTTGTTCCCGAACCTTGCCCGACTGCCGTTCATCGGCGCGAGCCAGGTACGAACTATAAGACATTGACGCGACGGGGGGAAGCCGGGTATACGCATACCCTGTCTTTTTTCCGCAGATTACTGCCGGAACGCGCTGTTTGGCCTGCCCTGATTCGTACTCCTACGGCGCGGTCTCTGCCTGCCGCTCTTCGCTCGCCTGGGCGGCTGTCTCTTGCGGCCAGAGTACTTCGCCATTGGCGTTTTTCAGGACTTCAGCGCAGGAGTTGCAGCAGCAGCACTCCTGGTCGCGGCTACACCCTTGATCGCGCTCGCCGCATACCTGCTCTATGGATATAACGGTTTGACCAGTCATGTTGATGTAGTCGCCCCATTTGCCGAAATCATCATCAACCTTTGCCAAACCATTGGTGGCAAAAGCATAAGCATTTTCAAACTGCGGCGATATCACCCATTCGCCTTGAGCATTGATGTAGCCCCATTTCCTGTTTTCTTTGACTGCCGCCAGACCATTGGCGCTAAAAGGCCAGGCCATTTCAAACCTCGGCGGAATCACCCATTCCCCCTGAAGGTTGATGTATCCGCGCTTTTCGTTTTCCTCAGCTACCGCCAGTCCGTTGGCGGCAAAGCCCCAGACAGCTTCAAACCTTGGTGTAAACACCGGCTCGCCCTGGAGATTGATAGTGTAAGGGGGTGGTCTGAAACTAATTTCGTGTAAGTCATTGGCTGCAAAACTATAAGCATCATCAAACTTCGGCGGAATCGCCCATTCGCCTTTGGTGTTGATGAAACCCCATTTCCTGTTTTCAGCAACCAGCGCCAGGTCATGGGTTTCAAAATTCAGAGCTTCCTCAAACCTCGGTGGAATGACCCATTCGCCTTGGGCGTTGATATAACCCCATTTCTCGTTTTCCATGGCCGCTGCCAGACCATTATCGCCAAACTCCAAAACATCTTCAAATCTCGGTGGAATGACGATCTCGCCCTTGGTGTTGATATAACCCCATACCCCATCAAACCATCTCCAATCATTGACTTCTATTGCTGCCAAGATTTCTGCCGGCAGGTTATCGAAGTCAAAATCCGAATACTCCGAATACTCCTTGACTGCTGCCAGGCCGTTGACGGCGAAATTGCTGACATTCGCAAACCTCGGCGTAATAACCCACTCGCCCTGGGTATTGATGTAACCCCATTTCGTGTTTGGGTAGCGTCCCATAGCAGCCGCTGCCAAGCCGTTAGCGGCAAAATCCTGAGCAGTATCAAACTGTGGTGGAATTACCAGTTCGCCCTGGGTATTTGTATAACCGTATTTCCGATTTACCCGTATCAAAACAAGGTCTTCTGCCTGGTATGCCTTGCTTTCCGCCTCTTGCGTCGTCGTTGGCGAGATATCTTCCCCACTATCCCGCAAGCCGTACAATCCAATCCCGACCGCCAACGCCAACAGGGCGGCAAATACCCAGAGCTTGCCCATACCCGCCGCCGCAGCTTTGGATACAGGCTCCATGCGCGGCCTTGTATGCCCGCAGCACGGGCAGGTTGATACAGGGCGGGAAATCTCTTTATGACAATCCGGGCAGGCGATCAGCACGACAATACTCCGCTAACTGCAGAAAACACAGTATACAGTCGGCCCTGAGCAATAACCTATAGACCCGGCTACTAAGTATTGAATAATTTTACATCATCCCCAGATAAGTGAAATGGACAAAGAAGATGGTCGCAGGCTGTCGCGCGAAGCACAGCATGAGAGACGCAAACAGGCGGTGCGGCT
>WRKX01000164.1 GCA_009777925.1 Betaproteobacteria bacterium
ATCACTGGAAGCCAGCTTTGCAGGTCTTTCAAATCGTCTTCGGCGAAGACAGAGTTCCAGTAAATGAGTTATGAAACAAACCAAATTGACACAGTTCGATTTACACACCCGGTTGCCGCTGCCGGGATTCACAGTAGTAGGCTTGCGTATTGAGTATAGTGCTTTTCATAAATAATCTTACTCTACCAACCTTCAGACATCCTATCCTGCAAGCGAGAAGAGGTAAAGATAATTACGAGAAGCACTATAAGCAGCGCGTTGCCAACGATAAAATCGAATACAGTCGTCGCCATGAGAGGCAAAGGTAACTGAGATACAGATTGAAGTTAATACTGTATGGCGGGCAAGCCATGCCCCGATGCTATAATCAGCGCTCCTTGCATTCTGGGTGTCAGTCCATGCGCCGGACGCTTTCCGGCCAATCCCTTCCGGCTCATGTCTATTTTTGTTCTAGGCATCAATCACCATAGCGCGCCGCTCGATATCCGCGAGCGGGTGGCCTTTCCTGTCGGGACGCTGCCGGAGGCGCTGGCGTCGTTGCTGCAGAAGGCCGACGCGCGTGAGGCGTTGATCCTGTCCACCTGCAATCGCACCGAGCTTTATGCCGTGACCGAAACGCCGGAAGCCCTGGGCGAATGGCTTGCCGCTCATCACAATGTGGAGCTTTCCCGTCTGCAACCGTTTCTGTACATTTTCAGGCAGGATGAAGCGGCAAGGCATTTGTTCAGGGTTGCCTCCGGGCTGGATTCGATGGTGTTGGGAGAAACGCAGATTCTGGGGCAGATCAAGGAAGCCGCGCGTCTGGGCGAAGAGGCCGGAAGTCTGGGCGGGAACCTGCATCGCCTATTCCAACGCGCTTTTTCCGTTGCCAAGGGAATAAGGAGCGATACCGCAATCGGCGCGAACGTCATTTCGATGGCCGCCGCCGCCGTGCAGTTGGCGGAGCGTATCTTTGAATCCATCAGCGAGCAAAAGCTGCTTTTTATCGGCGCGGGCGAAATGATCGAACTTTCCGCCGCCCACTTTTGCGCCCATTCGCCTGCCGCCGTCACAATCGCCAACCGTACCGTGGAACGGGGCGCGGCGCTGGCGGAACGCTTCAATGGTCGCGCCATCCGGCTGGATGAAATTGCCGGGACCTTGTTTGAGCACGACATCGTGATTTCCTGCACCGCTTCGCCATTGCCCATCATCGGCCTGGGACTGGTGGAACGCTCGCTGAAAGCGCGGCGGCATCGCCCCATGTTCATGCTGGACCTTGCCGTGCCGCGCGACATCGAGCCGGAAGTGGGAATGCTGGATGACATTTTTCTCTATACCGTGGATGATCTTGCCGGGATTGTAACAAGCGGGGTTGAGTCGCGGCAGGCGGCGGCGGCAGAGGCCGAGGCGATGATTGCGGGACAGACGGCGGATTTCATGAGATGGCTGACCTCGCTGGACGCCGTTCCCCTGATCCGGGATTTGCGGGATTCTGTTGAACGCGCCAGACGACACGAACTTGACCGCGCCATGAAACGCCTTGTCGCGGGTGAAACGCCGGAAGAAGTTCTGGAACAACTCTCGACCCGCCTGACCAACAAGTTTCTCCATGCTCCCACGCAGGCATTGCGCCAGGCCGGAAATGAGGAATGCGCCGATATGCAGCGCATACTCATACGCCTTTTTCACCTGCGCGGGCATACGGAAAGCTGAAAAGCGCATGGGTATACGGATGAAGCGGGTATTGCGCGATGCTACTTGAACGCCTCCTTCAACAACAGGGTTTTGGAACCCGCAAGGAATGCCGCAGTCTGATCCGGGACGGGCGGTTTGCCATGCAGGGGGAAATTTGCGCCGATCCCTTTCGTGAAATGGGCGATTTGCCCGAAGGAAGCGAATTTGCCGTGGATGGCATATTCTGGCCTTACCACGCGAAAGCGGTCATCATGCTCAATAAACCGTCCGGCTATGAGTGTTCGCGCCGCGCCCTGCATTACCCTGGGGTGCATATCCTGCTACCGCCGCAATTTTCCCGCCGCGCGCTGGAATGCGTGGGAAGGCTGGATGTGGAGACAACTGGTCTCCTCCTGTTGACGGACGACGGACAACTCCTGCATCAACTCATTTCACCCCGCAAAAAAGTGCCTAAACGTTATCGGGCGCTGCTTGCGGAAGAGCTTTTGGCAGAAGCGCGGCAAAAGCTCCTGACTGGCGTTATCCTGAAAAATGAAAGCACGCCGACGCTTGCTGAAGCGGTCGATCTGGGCAAAAATGACGCCAGAATCCTGTACATGACGCTTACCGAAGGCCGTTATCATCAGGTTCGGCGGATGCTGGCCGCAGTCGGAAATCACGTCGCGGCGCTTTGCCGGGTTGGCATCGGCGCGCTGGAATTGCCCGCCGATTTGCCGGAAGGCAGTTGGCGATGGATGAACAAGACCGATTTGAATCTGCTTTGGGGGAAATGAGTCATGAGCCTTGCCGAACTTCGCTATATCGTGGCGCTGGCGCGAGAAAAACATTTCCGGCGCACTGCCGAACGTTGTCATGTCAGCCAGCCTACCCTGTCCGTCGCGGTGAAAAAATTTGAGGAGCGTCTGGGCGTGCTTCTTTTTGAGCGTTCGCCCGGCGATATTCGCTTGACGCCAATCGGCGAGCAAATCTGCGCGCAGGCGGAAAAGGCGCTGCAGGAAGTCATGCGAATCGAAGAAATTGCCCAGCTTGGCAAAGACCCTCTGGTCGGCTCCTTGAGTCTGGGCGTCATTTACACCATTGCGCCCTACCTGTTGCCCCGTCTGGTTCCCGCGCTTCATTTCGCTGCGCCTGATATTCCTTTGTATTTGCAGGAGAATTTTACGCATCGGCTGGCAGAGCTTCTGAAAAGCGGCGAGCTTGACGCGGCAATCGTCGCGGCGCCTTTCAATCAACCCGGCATCGTGACCCGACCGTTGTATGAAGAAGAATTCAGAATCGTCCTGCCGACGGGGCATCCGCTTTGCCGCCAGGAGGCGATTGACAAGACCGCCCTTGATCCCGGTCAGTTGTTGCTTCTGGGACAAGGTAACTGTTTTCGGGATCAGGTGGTCACGGCCTGTCCGCAATTGGCAGCGCCGGAAAATATTGGTCAGGCGCTGGAATCCAGCTCATTGGAGACGTTGCGACACATGGTCGCCAGCGGCGCGGGCATTGCCGTCGTGCCTGCTTCTGCGGCGAAAGTGTGGCCAACAAGCGAATTGTTCTCTGTCCGTCCCTTTATCCACCCGGCACCCCGGCGGCGTGTCCTTTTGGCCTGGCGCATCACTTTTACCCGTCCGCAGGCGATGGATATTCTGTACCAAACCCTGCGCTCATCCCTGCCGGACGGAACGGAAGTTGTTTAGAGCATGTCGTCAATAGATGTTTGCCCAAATTGCGATACATCTGATATGCACCGCTGCCAGAAAGGAAGCCGTCTTTTTGGCATAGCGTGTAGCAATGCCATGCCACGCCTTTAATTGCAGGAAAGCATTCTCGACAAGGTGACGAATACGATAAAGATGTTTGTCGTATTCTCGCTGCTCTTTCCGGTTCTTCCTGGGCGGAATCACGGCATCTATCCCTTTGGCCTGCACATGCTCAACAATCGCATCACTATCATAGCCTTTATCCGCACTGCCAGCGCCTATTCCTTCAACAAGATCGCAAGCATGGATACAATCCGCTGTGGTACCCGCTGTGGTACCCGCTGTGACAAACATTCTGACCGGCATAGCATGCACATCCACGGCCAAATGTATCTTTGAGTTGAGCCCCCTTTTGTGCAATCCATGTC
>WRKX01000165.1 GCA_009777925.1 Betaproteobacteria bacterium
CGAGAATGCTTTCCTGCAATTAAAAGCGTGGCGTGGCATTGCTACACGCTATGCCAAAAAGACGGCTTCCTTTCTGGCAGCGGTGCATATCAGATGTATCGCAATTTGGGCAAACATCTATTGACGATACGCTATAGAGCGGTTTCGATTCAAGCGCGTACACTTTTTCTCCAAGTTGGAAGCAATCACGGCACGGTCAGCCCTCTCCCCCGATCCCAATTGCCGGAAACGCCATCACTCTCCGCATGCTCCCAATCTATTTATCATTTCATGCGCGCGCCTTGCAGCCTGACCAGAGGGAAATTCCACGCTTCAGCTATAATTCTCGATTTTCTTCCATTCTTTTAACGATCATGGAATTGGACAAGAGTTTTGAACCGGCGGCTATTGAATCCCGCCGCTACGCTGAATGGGAATCCCGCAATTTCTTTGCAGCCGGGTTGGACGCCGCCAAAGATCAAGCCTTTTGCATCCTGCTGCCGCCGCCCAATGTTACCGGTTCGCTACACATGGGGCACGGCTTTAACCAGACCCTTATGGACGCGCTCACGCGCTACCACCGGATGCGTAGAGCAAACACCCTGTGGCAACCGGGAACCGACCATGCGGGTATCGCCACGCAAATCGTGGTGGAACGCCAACTCGATGCCCAAGGCGTTTCCCGCCACGATCTGGGGCGCGAAAAATTTCTTGAAAAAGTCTGGGAGTGGAAAAAATACTCCGGTGGAACCATCACCCAGCAAATGCGCCGCATGGGCAGCAGTCCGGACTGGACGCGCGAGCGCTTCACGATGGATGAAGGACTAAGCCGTGTCGTCACCCAGACCTTTGTACACCTTTTCCGCGAGGGCTTGATTTACCGGGGCAAACGCCTGGTCAATTGGGATCCGAAGCTGAAGACCGCCGTATCCGACCTGGAAGTGGAAAACGAGGAAGAAAACGGGTTTCTCTGGCACATCCGCTATCCGCTCAGCGATGACAGCGGACATCTCACCGTCGCCACCACCCGGCCTGAAACCATGCTCGGCGATACCGCCGTGATGGTGCATCCCGAAGATGAACGCTACCGCCACCTGATCGGCAAGACGGTGCGCCTGCCGCTAACCGAACGCGACATCCCCGTTATTGCGGACGCTTACGTCGACAAGGAATTTGGAACCGGTGTGGTCAAGGTCACGCCTGCGCACGACTTCAACGACTACACCGTCGGCCTGCGCCACAATTTGCCGATGATCTCTATCCTCACCCTGGAAGCCACCATTAACGATAACGCGCCCAAACAATACCAGGACATGAACCGCTTCGCCGCGCGTGAAAAGATTGTTAAGGATTTGGAAGCGCAAGGGCTGCTGGAAAAGACCGAAAAACACAAACTCAAGGTTCCGCGTGGGGATCGCACCGGCGAGGCGCTGGAACCCATGCTCACTAACCAATGGTTCGTCGCCATGACGAAGCCCGGCAGGGACGGGCAATCAATCACCCAAAAGGCGCTGGACGCCGTGACCAATGGCGAAATCAGCTTTTATCCTGAGAGCTGGGTCAACACTTACAATCAGTGGCTCAACAACATCCAGGACTGGTGCATCTCGCGGCAATTGTGGTGGGGGCATCAGATTCCGGCCTGGTACGCTACGGATGGTCGTCTTTTCGTCGCGCATGATGAAAATGAAGCCAGGGAACAAGCCAGAGCCGCTGGATATGAAGGCGAACTCACCCGCGATCAGGATGTGCTGGATACCTGGTATTCCTCCGCCCTGTGGCCTTTCTCCACGCTCGACTGGACGCCGGATTACCCGCAAAACTCAAACCCGGCGCTTGATCTTTACCTGCCTTCCTCGGTACTTGTCACCGCGTTCGACATTATCTTTTTCTGGGTTGCCCGCATGGTGATGATGACAAAACACATTACCGGGCGCGTTCCTTTCAAACACGTCTACATTCATGGCCTCATCCGCGACGCGGAAGGGCAGAAAATGAGCAAATCCAAGGGTAACGTCCTCGACCCGATTGATCTGATTGACGGCATCGGCGTTGACGCGCTGATTGAGAAGCGCACTTTCGGTCTCATGAATCCCAGACAGAAGGCGCAAATCGAAAAACGCACGCGCAGGGAATTCCCCAAAGGCATTCCCGCTTATGGCACGGATGCTCTGCGTTTTACCTTCGCCTCGCTTGCTTCGCCGGGGCGCGACATCAAATTTGACCTGAACCGTTGCGAGGGTTATCGCAATTTTTGCAACAAACTCTGGAACGCTTCCCGTTTCGTGTTGATGAACTGCGAGGGGCGGGACGTCCTCCCCGCGCCCGACCATGCCGATCTCTCCTTTGCCGACCGCTGGATCGTCAGTCTGCTTCAAAAACTGGCGAAAGAAGTTGCCCAGCACTTCGCCGAATACCGATTCGATCTGCTCGCGCAAGCGCTTTATCGCTTTATCCGGGATGAATTCTGCGACTGGTATCTGGAAATCGCCAAGACCGAAATGGGAGCTGAGGGAGCCGGGGCGGACGCCGCTCGCCATACTCTCGCGCACACCCTGGAAGCCCTGCTGCGCCTTGCGCACCCGCTCATCCCCTTCATTACCGAGGAGCTTTGGCAGAATGTTGCCCCGCTGGCCGGAAAGAAAAACACGGAAAGCATCATGCTCGCCCACTTCCCGGAAGCCGACCATTCGCTGCTTGATAAAGCCGCCGAAGCCAGAATGACTGAACTCAAGGCGCTCACCTATGCCTGTCGCAATCTGCGCGGCGAAATGGATGTCTCGCCTGCCGCGCGTTTGCCGCTCATCGTCGCTGGAAGTGCAACGGCGCAAGATGCGGTCAAGGCTTTTGCGCCCCTGCTGCTGCCGCTCGCCAAGCTATCCAGGGTCAGCTACGCCGAAGACATACCCACCGATATGCTTGCGCCTGTCGCCGTCGCGGGCGAAGTCCGCCTCATGTTGGTTGTGGCAATTAATCCTGCCGTCGAACAGGAGCGACTACAAAAAGAAATAGACAGGCAGGAAAAGCAGCTTATTCAGGCAAAGAATAAGCTGGACAATGCGAATTTTGTATCCCGCGCCCCTGCCAGTATTATCGCGCAGGAAAAAGAGCGCCTTGCAGTCGCCGAAACAGCACTGGAAAATCTGAAAGCCTTGCAGGCGGCAATAAAAAACCAATTTTAGAGCCAATACTGTTCAGACAATAAGTATTGGTATCGACTGATGCCTGCGATGCAGTTCTGCGTGGCAAAGGCGAATGTGGAAATTGCTCATCTTGCGCTTGACCCCGTGCAGATTATAGTACTTCCCGTAATTAACTGGACTCCTGAATAATTTGTTCGATGGAATATTGTTGTTTGTTTTGCCATGTACGTTTGATGTTTGCCCATAGCTTTTCGATGGGGTTTAGAGCATGCTGTCTTTCAATAGAATTACTATACTGAACTTACGAGAGATATGATTCGAAATTGGAACGCAAGGAGAGAGCAGATGACACGACCTTATTCAGAGGATTTACGTCACCGTG
>WRKX01000166.1 GCA_009777925.1 Betaproteobacteria bacterium
CCGTGAGCGTTCCAAAAGTCCGGCGTCGCCTTCATCCAGATAGCGCCCAAGCAACTTGTAGCCCACTGTATGAGAAATCCCGAAGCGACGACACAAACCACGGAAATTCGTACCGGGTTGTAGCGCAAGTTGCACAAATTCCTTCTTCAGTTCCATCGCTGACCTCATTTGCCAGGGCATCTTGTCCTCCATAAGAACAAAAATGCCTACAGTATAAAATGTGTAAACGATGTCTCCGAACATGTGTCAACGATGTCCCCAGTCTGAACAAGCCTAGGGGTATACCCCGAAGGGTACCCCTATAGTGCTTCTCGTAATTATTTTTACCCTTTCTCGCTTGCAGGATAGGATGTCTGAAGGTTGATAGAGTAAAATTATTTAGGAAAAGCACTATAAATACCCCCGGATTGCAATAGATTCCTTTGCACGGCAATGGACAAGAAAAAGTCCAGAAGCCTTGATTCTCTAAGGCTTTCTGGACTGGACTGGACAGGGTTGAATGATAATATGGTGGAGGCGGCGGGAATCGAACCCGCGTCCGCAAGCCCTCTACAACGCGATCTACATGCTTAGTCCATCCGTTTGTTTTTAGTCCTGACGCGCCGGAAGGACAGGCTCGTTGCGGACGATCTGCTTGATTTTCATGTCTGTTCGCGCAGCGAAAACAGACCTTAGCTCATGTATCTGACTTTGCTGCCGGTTACCCGGCCCGGCCCATCAGCAAACCGGGGCAAAGCTCGCCGATTTAGGCGGCGAGAACGAAACGCTCGTCGTTGGCGTTTATTGGTTTTTCAGCAGTTTTACGAGGAACTGAACCTCGGCATGCACAACGCTGCTTTGCAACCCACGTCGAAGCCAGGTCGCCCCCAAGTTGTAATGTGTACATGATAACGGATATTCAGGGAAAAGAGTACTACCAGGAACAGGTTAATCGCATTTAAGCCCAGATGACGAGGCGCCTTGGTTGGGAGTGTCGGGTACCAGCACGGCTATTAAAGTGATTTCGGTTCAGGTAGATACACCGTTATTGCGAGCGTCTGCTGTGCAATCCAGCTTTGCATGGCTGTTGACTTCGATAACAGTATCTACTGCGCTTCAAACATCAATGCTGATGCTCGCATTCAACCGCCCGGACATAACAATAGCGCACATTAGTGTCTTGAACTGCTCGATATTGCTCGAAGGTGGGTGTGGATCGGACAGTACAGAAAGCAGTCCGAGCAGCTTTGTGATAGCTCCGGCCTGCTGTGGTTCAATGTCGCCCCCGAATGCAAGTATGTGGATGATTTGGCTAGACGTGACTTGCCGCTGGTCGGGTGCGTTTCCCCAACGCCGGGCGAGCGGCTCCTTAAGTTCGAATAGCCTCGCCCTTATTGCGTCGACGGGATGGCCGTCGATCTTATTGAACTGGCAATTAAGGTTTGACTTTTCAAGGCACGCCCCATATGGGCCGAAATGGCAAATATGATGCAACCCTTAATTGCCGGGTGAATAGTAGCGATGCTCAAGCGTCGTCTTGCCCTTGATTTCGCGCTGCGACTCGATCACTGCGAAGGATTTCAGATCGGGCCACTGCTCCGGTTTATGCAGACACGCCAGTTGATCGAAGGCATAACAACGCCGCGTCTCGATTCGTCCATGATCCTTCTCCACGGTGTCGGACATCGCGTGGGGTGTCCTGTCCGGCGCCGACCAACACCACATTGACTGCCACCACCAGTAACTCGACCAGATCGTGCTCAACCTTACCCGCCTGTCTCGGATCGCTGATCGATACGAATACGTCCGCCAGACGCAGTTTGTCTTCCGTCTCCATGGAACACTCCAAAAAGACAGAAAACTACACAAATCAATCCCCTGTGAACAGCCCCCTCGTAACCCATTGATCGTAAACGAGTATTCCCGAGAGCCTACAACAATGGCATTCATGCGATTGCCCTGGCGGCAAGGAGAAGGGCAAAGAAAGCGCAACAACCCTTCGCTTATAATTATCATTTTTCTCTCTTTTCGCCGTCATGCTCGACATTCAACAGCTTCGCGCCCAGCTTGCTCAGATTACGGATCGCCTTGCCACACGCGGCAGGGAACCGGATTTTTCCGCCTTTATCACGCTGGAAAATGAGCGCAAATCCCTGCAAAACCATACCCAGGAATTGCAAAACCGGAGAAATACCCTCTCCAAACAAATCGGCATTCTGAAAGGCAAAGGGGAAGACGTTGCAGAGGTATTGGCCGTGGTATCCACCATCAAGGCGGAACTGGAGGCGGCGGAAGCGCGGCTCACCATACTGCTGGAAGAGATGAACGCCTTGCTTCTGGAAATTCCTAATCTGCCGCACGCATCCGTACCGCTGGGCAAGGATGAAACAGACAATGTGGAGATAAAACGCTGGGGCGTGCCCAGAGCCTTTACTTTTCCGGTTAAGGATCACGTTGATCTGGGCGAAGGTCTGGGCAAGCTGGATTTTGCCGCTGCCGCCAAAATCACCGGGGCGCGTTTTACCGTCCTGAAAGGCGACCTGGCGCAGCTGCAACGGGCGCTTATCCAGTTCATGCTGGACATCCATAGCAACGAACATGGCTATACCGAGCTTTATGTGCCTTTTATCGCCAATAGGGATAGTCTTGCCGGAGTCGGGCAACTGCCCAAGTTTGAGGCGGACTTGTTTAAGCTAATCCGCGCGGAAGATGAAATCCCGTTCTATCTGATTCCGACGGCGGAAGTGCCGGTCACCAATCTCGTGCGGGACGAGATTCTCGCCGCTGCCGATCTCCCCCTGAAGTTTGTCTGCCATACCCCATGCTTTCGTTCCGAGGCGGGTGCTGCCGGTCGCGATACGCGCGGCATGATCCGCCAGCATCAATTTGAAAAGGTGGAACTGGTACACATCACCCGCCCGGAAAATTCCTGGGACGCGCATGAGGAATTGACCCGGCACGCGGAGATTATCCTGGAAAAACTGGAACTTCCCTATCGGCGCATGCTCCTCTGTACCGGCGACATGGGTTTTGCTTCCGCCAAAACCTACGATCTGGAAGTCTGGCTGCCCGCACAGAATACTTACCGGGAAATTTCTTCCTGCTCCAATTTTGAGGCTTTTCAAGCGCGGCGACTGCAGGCGCGGTTTCGGAACGAAAAAGGCAAGACCGAATTGGCGCACACCCTGAATGGCTCTGCTCTGGCAGTCGGGCGCACTCTGGTGGCTATCCTGGAAAACTGTCAGCAGGCGGACGGCAGCATTGCCATTCCGACTGTACTCCAGCCTTATATGGGCGGAATGCAAAAAATTGGTTAGCGCAGTTTTGATTTAGAGCATGCTGTCTTTCAATAGAATTACTATACTGAACTTACGAGAGATATGATTCGAAATTGGAACGCAAGGAGAGAGCAGATGACACGACCTTATTCAGAGGATTTACGTC
>WRKX01000167.1 GCA_009777925.1 Betaproteobacteria bacterium
CACGTCAATCTGGGAAAAGGCGTTGCGTATCTGGTTTCTGAACTCAATCAGCCCGTTATAGATGACAACGCCCCAGACAACCAGCGCGGCAACCAGGAGAAGAACGATAAAGAGAGCAGTCATGGCCAAAGCCTCCAAAATAGAAAGAAATAGTACACCAGACTGTTGATTATATAGCGGCGGAATGTTTTTGTATCACCATTCGCGCCATGCGCTCTACCGTTTGTCCTGTGGCGCGGATAGTGGATGCCAGATTCATGTAGGGGCGCGATTTATCGCGCCCTGAACATTGCTGTCTGCAAGACCGATTTATCGCGTCCTGAACATTGCCGTCTGTAAGACCGATTTATCGCGTCCTGAACATTGCCGTCTGCAAGACCGATTTATCGCGCCCTGAAAGTTGCCGTCTGCAAGACCGATTTATCGCGCCCTGAACATTGTCGTCTGCAAGACCGATTTATCGCGTCCTGAACATTGCCGTCTGTAAGACCGATTTATCGCGTCCTGAACATTGCCGTCTGCAAGACCGATTTATCGCGCCCTGAAAATTGCCGTCTGCAAGACCGATTTATCGCGCCCCTACAATTGACGCAAAAGCGGCGCTCTTATCTCAACCAACACATACAAATTGAGTTGCCGTTCGATGGAGAGCGCACCTTGCCTTTGCCATGCAAGACTTTGCCTGGAATTCCAATTTTTTATTCCGTACAGCAGTGCGCGAAGGTGGGAATTCAGCAAAAATCTCTGTCTGCTGTACAGGATTAAACCGAAACCACTCTAAACGTTGTCGCGGATGCGAAATCCGGTGGAAGATGGCGATGAGGCGGCGCGTCCTTTAGGCGTATAGGTGCTTTCTTCGCTGCCGGTAATGACCGCCAGCCGGACGCGCGTATCGCGGGAGAGGAGGGCGATACATTGCCCGTTGGCAAGATTGAGGTCTTTTGCGGTCTCCGCCAACCGCATCAATTCCCGCCAGGCTTCGGCAAAGCCGGGCGGTTGAGTGGCGAGCCAGCTATCCATGGCGGCGGCGTTTTGCAGAATCCCCAGAGCGGTAAAAAAATATCCCCGTTTTTTGCCGAGGGCTTCCAGTTCACCGGCCAGCTTTTCCTTGGCCGCAGTCACACGCTCCAGCGCGCTTATGTCATTTGCGCGCAATACCCCGGTCTCTTCAGTCAGGAGAGCAACAAAGGCTTTGACCGCCGTAATTTCGGCGGCAACAAGGCGCATGAAATCCTGGTTTTCCGGGAGGCTCATGCTATCCGCTCAGGCGCGACGCTGCACGTCAATCATTTCCTGTGCGGTACGGATCAGACTGTCGGCAATGGCTTCGGGGTTGATGCGAAAGCGCCCTTCAGCGATGGCAGCCTTGATCTCCGCAATCCGTCCCTGGTCAACCGGCGCGCCGGACGCTTTGATCTGCGCCGCGCCGCTCAATTTCACCTGCTCGCCGCTGCTTTCGGCAGGTTTGGCGGCTTGGTGGGCAGGCGGGGTGGGCGCGAATTTGTATGCTGAATCAACTTTCATTTTTTCACCTTGAGGATTGGAAATCTATGTACCTGTCTACGACCGCTTTCCAGCAATCTTGAGGGCATAAAAAGAGCGGAAAGCAGACATTGCGTATTAAGGACTAACAAGAATCGTGCCATCCGCCTGAGCTACGCCTGTGACCACTGTGCCGGATGAGGTGCGCGCTTGTATGACCTGTCCCGCGCTGGCGCGGCTCAATGCTTTGCCTTCGTTGCTGGCGGAAAAGCCAGCGCCTTGAAACACCAGGCGCACGTTCTGTCCCTGTTGAATGACAATCGGGGCGGTAAGCTGTTCCGCCCGCAAAGGCTGCCCTGCCCTCAAGGAGAGACGCAAGGTTTTCCCAATAGCCTCTTCCGGGTTTCCGATTGTCCCGGCGGGCAGGGTTGCGACATCGGCAGTCCGCACAATCCAGTCGCCCGGTTGCAGAATTTTTCCGGCAGGCAGCGCCTCGGCAGCGGCAAGATAAGACCGTTCAATGGCAATTTTTACCGGAACGAAGATGCTCCAGCGGGAAGGTGAAAGACAGCGAATGCCAACCTGGGTTTGTCCGGCCAGGCGGCTGCTGTCCATGCCGTTGGGCAGATAAGGCTGAAAAGTTGTGCAGGCAGGCAGGCGCAAACGTGAATCAATCGGCCCCGCCACGACGCTTTTAAACCCGGGCTGGTCGCGCAAGGCATCGCGCACGAAATCCTCTACCTGGCGCAACAGGGTATCATCTGCCGCCCATGCCGAGGAAAAACAAAATAACAGGACAGGGCAAACGCGCCAGAAAAAGCGTATGTAAAGATTCATCGCAAAACTAACTCCGGTTTGAAACCCCGCCCTTCAGGGCGGCGCAAAGGTTAGAACCCCGGTCAGAAGACCGGGGTTTCGACCATAGCAACAAGGGAGGGGATGCAAACCCCTTCCTTGTTCGTTTTGAATGACAGGTATGAATGCCTGTCGCTAATTTTTGCTCGGCAGAAGGAACGCGCTTACTTCTCGAGCCACTCCAGCAATGTCTGCCATTGCTCCATATCGCGCCGATTCCGGCTTTTCGGGGGATCAAAAACAGTTTGCCCGGCGGCGGCGACATTGACGTAATTTTGCGTATTGCGGATATACGCGAGAATGGGAATGTCGAAGTGGCGCAAAAATTCTTCCAACATGCCTGCGGCGCGGGTGCGCGGATCAATTCGCATCGCGGCGATGCCGATCTTTGCCATGCGTCCGCCCAGGTCCTGCCTTAACGCGCTCAGAAAATCCTCGGTTGCCGCCATGTCGAAAATAGACGGCACGATAGGGATGATTACCCGATCTACCGCGCGCATAAAATCATTCAGCTTGTAGCCCTGAAAGCCTGCCGGCGCATCCAGCACAACCCATTCCGGGTCGCGCGGCATGGTGACCGACATCTGATTGCCGCCGAAATAGCCGGTGATGGCGGGCAAATCAGGATCGCGGAAGGCCAGCCAGCGCAGCGCCGACTGCTGCCGATCCAGATCGCAGAGACAAACGTTTTTGTTTTCGTTGGCAAAATAGCCTGCCAGATTGGTCGCCAGCGTTGTTTTGCCTGCTCCGCCCTTGGGATTTGCCACCATGACTGCGCGCATAAGCCACCCCTTCCATACTGAAATCGAAACACGAGCATTATAAGCCAATCAGGGATAGGGAAATGCTGGCGTGTTCTTGTGTGTCAGGGCAACTGTAAACACTCGTTATTGAACCGGCAATTAAGGTTTGACTTTTCAAGGCACGCCCCATATGGGCCGAAATGGCAAATATGATGCAACCCTTAATTGCCGGGTGAATAGTAGTTTTTTAGCCGATTCGATCTTACTGTCGG
>WRKX01000168.1 GCA_009777925.1 Betaproteobacteria bacterium
TGTCCGGAACCTCCAAAAATCATGCGACAACTTCAGTAAAGCAAAATGAATGCCAACTATACAATTGTACTAACAACAGTAAATTTATTCGCGGAAAGTACTATAGTCACAGCGCGAAATCAAGGGCAAGACGACGCTTGAACATCGCTACTATCTTTCGAGCCTCGCCCCCGATGCTGATCGCCTCTTGCGGGCAATCCGCGATCACTGGAGTATCGAAAACCGCCTGCACTGGTGCATGGATGTTGTCTTCGCCGACGATCAGATGCGCGCCCGTACCGGACATGCCGCCCATAACCTCGCCGTGCTCAGGCACATCACCCTGAACCTCATCCGCCTTGACCCTATACCACGAAAGGGCGGCATCAAAGCACGCCGCCTCATCGCTGCAACTTCCGATTCCTACCGCGCTCACTTGCTCGTGCTGGCATGACTTTCATGCGATTGCCCTGGGGAAACCCACTAACTTCTGCCGCGCAGATGCTAAAATTGCTTATTTTTGTTCATTGCGCCTTTTGCGCCAACAGTTTCCAATTTTCCGGCAACAGCGACCTCCATGAGTGAAGAAAAAAATCCCATCGGCGACTCGGACGAGCTGCAAGGACAGCTTCAGGAGATCGAACATCTGCTTGCCAGACACAAGCTGGTGGAGGCGTTAACCCACCAGCAAAATGTGCACCGTCAGGAGCTGCTGGATGACCTGATCCACAAGCAAAACCAGAACGAGCTCCACCGCAAGCTCGACCGCATGCACTCGGCGGATGTGGCCTACATCCTGGAAGCCTTGCCGCTGGAAGACCGTCTGCTGGTCTGGGATATGGTGCGCTCGGAGCAGGATGGCGAAATCCTGCTGGAAGTCTCTGACGCGGTACGGGAAACCCTGATTGATTCGATGGATCGGCACGAACTTGTTGCCGCCGCCGAATCGCTGGATACCGACGAACTGGCCGACCTCGTGCCTGACCTGCCGCAGGAAGTCGTCGAGGATGTTTTCCAGTCCCTAACTTCGGAAGAGCGGGAGCAACTGCGGGCGGCCATGTCTTACCCGGAAGACACGGTCGGCGCGTTGATGGACTTCGACATGGTGACGGTGCGCGAGGATGTCGCGCTGGAAGTCGTACTCCGCTACCTGCGCCGCTTCGATGAATTGCCTGAACACACCGACAAAATCTTTGTCATTGACCGCAACAGCATACTGCAAGGCGTCCTGACTCTGGAAAGTCTGCTCATCAACGATCCTGAAACTGATGTTCGTGATGTCATGATAAAGGATGCGGTGCGCTTCCGCCCGGAAGACCGCGCGGAAGAAGCGGCGCAAGCCTTTGAGCGTTATGACCTCAATTCCGCGCCGGTAGTGGATGAGAATAACCGGGTTATCGGGCGTATCACTCTGGTGACGGTCGTTGACTTCATCCGCGAGGAATCTGAAGCCGAACAGCTTGCCAACGTCGGTTTGCGCGAGGAAGAAGATATTTTTGCCTCGGTCTGGAATTCAGTACGCAACCGCTGGGCATGGCTCGCCATCAATCTGGTCACGGCTTTTGTCGCTTCCCGCGTCATCAGCCTCTTTGAAGGCTCGATTGAAAAAATAGTGGCGCTTGCCGCGTTGATGCCGATAGTCGCGGGAATCGGCGGCAATTCCGGCAATCAAACCATCACCATGATCGTCCGGGCTATTGCGATGGGGCAGGTCAAGTCGGACGCGGCCAGACGCTTGCTGAAAAAAGAACTGGGGGTTGCGCTTATCAATGGCGTACTATGGGGCGGCTTGCTCGGCATTCTGGCCTGGTGGCTGTACGACAGCATCCAGCTAGGGCTGGTTATGACTTCGGCAATGACCATGAATCTGCTTCTGGCCGCCACTGCCGGGGTAGGCATTCCGCTTTTGCGTCTGCGCCTGGGCGGCGACCCGGCGCTTGGCAGTTCGGTAATGATTACCGCGCTCACCGATTCCGGCGGTTTTTTCATTTTTCTTGGCCTGGCAACGCTCTTTCTTCTTTAAGACCCAGCATACGATCAGCGTACCCTGTCAAATCTACGCCTGCCACGCCGACGTAATTCTGCGCTTCCGCATCATATCGCAGTAGAATTCCGAGCATACATTTCGGAATAGCGTAAAAAGGAGAACGCCATGAAGAGACGGGATTTCATGAAATCATCGCTACTGGCCGCAAGCGCTGCCGCAGCTGGCAAGGTCGGCATGGTGTCAGGTTTACTGGGGCATGGCATGGCGCATGCGGCTGTTCCGCAAGCAGGGGTTCCAAACATTGCGTTGAGCAATGGAATGAGCATTCCCCAGTTTGGTTTGGGAACCTGGACGCTGAACGAAAACACCATCGCCTGTGTCAAGGCGGCTATTGAGGCCGGATATCGCCTCTTCGATACCGCTCAGGCATACGGAAACGAGAAACAGGTCTGGCAGGGTATCAAAGAAAGCGGGATTGCGCGGAAAGAGGTTTTCATCACTTCAAAAATCTGGACAAGCAGTATGCGTAATCCCCCGCAAAGGGATTCCATTGCTAAAAGCATTGAATTACTGGGAGGTGAATACATTGATCTTTTTATGATTCACTGGCCGGTGAAGGAGCGTATTCGGGAGACGTGGGAAAGCATGGAGGAATTCGTCCGAAAAGGGTTGATTAAAAGCATCGGCTTCAGCAACTTCAACCCGCACCATATTGAAACCCTGCTGCAATACGCAAAGATCAAACCCGTAGTCAACCAGATCGAGATTCATCCATACCACACCCAGGAGGCGAACGTGGCGGCTACGCGCAATCATGGCATTGCCGTAGAGTCATGGTCTCCCCTTGCGCGGGGCGAGGTTTTGCATGAAGGAGTTCTCCGCGACATCGGGAAAAAATACAACAAGAGCGCCGCCCAGGTGGTGCTCAGATGGCATATAGAGAGGGGGTTGATCGTCATCCCCCGCTCAAAAAATCCGGCGCATATTGCGGAAAATATCAGGATATTCGACTTTGAACTGTCCAAGGACGACATGGCGGCAATCAGCGGCTTGAACAGGAACACCAGCAGCATTGGCGCCGACCCGGACAATTTTTCCTGGTAGATATTGAACCGGCAATTATAGTGCTTTTCCTAAATAATCTTACTCTATCAACCTTCAGACACAGGGCAATCGCATGAATGCCATTGTTTTCGGTTCTCGGGAATACTCGTTTACGATCAATGGGTTACTATTCACCCGGCCATTAAGTATTGAATATTATGCGGCATATTTGGTTTTAGGATCATTGAAATAAGATTGGACGCGATCAGGGTGTTGGGTGAGCATGTTCATGTGGTTTTCGGTAGCGAGTTTGAGTTTGTCTTT
>WRKX01000169.1 GCA_009777925.1 Betaproteobacteria bacterium
GGTCTCGCGCTTGTCTCCGCCATTTATGGCGGAGACAAGCGAGACAAAGCGTAATATGGAGCCGAAGGCTCCCCAGGACTGTATCGAGGAATCCCCTGCCTTCAGGCAGGGGTGACTCAAAACCGACTGCGCTGGTGCATGGATGTTGTCTTCGCCGACGATCAGATGCGTGCTCGCACCGGACATGCCGCCCACAACCTCGCCGTGCTCAGGCACATCACCCTGAACCTCATCCGCCTTGACCCTATACCACGAAAGGGCGGCATTAAGGCCCGACGCCTCATCGCCGCAACTTCCGATTCCTACCGCGCTCAATTACTCGGGTTGGCATGGCTTTCATGCGATTGCCCTGTCCAGTAGCAAGCCTCTGGATTGCATCAAAGCTGGCTCTCCTCGCAATGGCGGGTTGGAAAGCCGGTTGTAAGGAATTATAGTGCTTCTCGTAATTATTTTTACTCTTTCTCGCTTGCAGGATAGGATGTCTGAAGGTTGATAGAGTAAGATTATTTAGGAAAAGCACTATAAACAAAAACCGCGCTAAATCAAAACCGCTCTAATCGGGGAACATCAGGTATGAGGAACCGGCTTTTGCCCCGCTTTCGCAAACCCGTTGCCACTTATGTCCGCAATAAAATTGCCGAGTTCGTCCCGAACTTCGACGCGATACACCGAAATACTCTGCCCGCTGGAAAGACAGGTTGAGCGCGCAATCAGGCGGCCTCCCTTGGGCGCGGCGAGGTAGGAGATGCTATTCGACTGTCCACCCGTAATGCCCACATCCTCGCCAAGAGACAAGCGCAGGTTGCAATGCATGGCAAAGGCCAGATCAGCCAGGGTAAAAATCGCGCCTCCCTGCACCGTGCCGCCCGCGTTCAGGTGCTCGTTCGTGATCGCCATGCTGTATTGCACTTCTTCCTTCGTTACCGAATCAATGACGATACAGGCGCTCAAGGCGAAACGGTCATTCACAAAAAAGGCGCGGATACGTTCAATGTCAATGCCCATAGCGATTATGGCACGTGAAACAATCAGGTTTTGAAGCGCTTGACCGTGTTCTGTAGGCTGTCGGCGAGGTTTTTCAGATTTTCGACGGTGGCGACTGTCTGATCAATAGCTTCGTAGTTTTCTCTGGACATGGCGGCGATGGTTTCGACGCTGGCGGAAACTTCACCGGAAGCTGCGTTTTGCTGCTCGGCCGTTTCGGTAATGTGGGCAAGATTATCGCGCAACCCCAATACCGATTCGTTGGTATTGTGCAAAATTTCCGCAATCTCCTGCACGGATTCATTGCTATGGGCAAGATTTCCCATGCTGGCAGTGATTGCGTTCTTGACGGCGACGGACTGCGCTTCCAACTGGCTGGTCGCGCCATCAATAGAGGTTGCCGCCCGCGTGGATTTCTCGGCGAGCTTCCTTACTTCGTCCGAGACTACCGCAAAACCGCGTCCGTGCTCGCCTGCCCGCGCCGCTTCAATCGCCGCGTTCAGAGCCAGAAGATTGGTCTGATCGGCAATGTCTCTTACTTCCTGGGTCATGGCGGTGATGGTTTCGGTGCTGTGTACGAAACTGTTGACAGTTTCCGCCATTTGGGAAAAAGTATTTTTAACCCTTTCCATATTGGTCAGCAGGATTTCCAGGCGTTGATTGCCCAGCATGGTTTGCGCGCCGGAGGTTTCCGATTGATGCTGAACCTCCTCGACATTCTGCATCACCGAGGCAATGGAACAGACCAGTTCTTCCATGATGCTTGCGGCATTGGTGGATTTTTCGTCCTGCACGCGCGAACTGTTCCGCACCTGATTGGCTCCCTCTAAAAGTTCGTTGGCCTTGTCGGAAACATCTGTTGCCGAGGCGCTGACCTGACGCACGAGAGCGGCGAAATTTTCCATCATCTCATTGAATACTTTGGAAGTCTGGCCGATTTCATCTTCGCCCTTGATGTCCAGGCGACGGGTCAGATCGCCATCGCCATGCGCTATGTCGGTCAGGCAGTGGCGCAGATGGTCAAGGGGCTGGGTCACAACCCGATGCGTAATAAAGTAAATAAGCGCGAGCAGAAGCAGGCTGACGGCAAAAGCTATGCCGGCAATCTCGTAACGCATGGAGTTGACGGTATCATTAACATGATCCAGCGAGATTCGCATACTCACTATGCCAAGCACGGTGTTTTCCGGCACCATGTGACAGAGAATGCAATCCTTGCCGAGATAGTCTTTTGCAGCCAGGGTGGGATTGATGACGCGCAGCGTGTACTGTCCGTCTTCCTGCACGACCGCGCTATAGGGTTCGCCGGTTTGCATGACCTGTTTTTCGATTGCGTCGAGCGCGCGCGTGCCCTTGGTATCCGGCCCATAAGTCCTGGTCACGGCCTCGCTGCGCGCGACCGTCAAATCCTTGATGATGGAAAGGTGTTGAATCTGGTCGAGAAAAATTTCGCGCTGATCGGCTGTTCCGGTAATCATCATCCCGGTCAGCCCGGCCATGGTCATTTCATGGATGCTGCCGGAAAACTCCCTGGCCTGGTCAATTGTCATCTCCAGGGTTTTTTGCCCTTCCCAAACAATCATGCCTGCCCAACTTACTACCAGTACCAGCCAAATCGCCGCTGTAAGGCGAACCCAGATTTTCCAGTCTCTAATTTTCATTTTATGACTCCAGGGAAACATATATTCAAAGTTATATCTGCCTCCATCATAACATATACCGAAAGTTATCTCTGCCTTCATCATAAACATAATTATTGTTTCAGCGGGGGTTTGCCGCAATATGCTATCGTATAATGCGTTATAATTAAAATGTTTGTTTGATATGGCTGTGGAGTTCAATTTCAATTTGACTGGATTGGCGCTTTCATATGTTGTTTTTTTGAGGGCATTAGAGTGTTTTCTATTTAATTGCGGACATACACTTCCGATAAAAATAAGCTATGACAAGGAATATGTTATAGAAAATATATATGATTAAACAGAAATCGCTCTAGAGCGTGTCGTCAATAGATTGTATAATATTTTGATTTTGGGCAAATAGGAGAAATTTATGCAACCGGCGCACAGACGGTACGACATTTCCGATTCAGTCTGGCAGATTTTGGAACCTCATCTGCTCGGTCGTAAAGGAACATGAGGAGGAAATGCCCGCGACAATCGCAAATTTATCAATGCTGTTTTCTGGATTCTGCGCACAGGTGCGCCGTGGCGGGATTTACCGCCGGATTACGGCGATTGGAATAACACGCATCGCCGTTTTTCCCGGTGGCGAGACAAGGGAATCTGGGAAAGCTGCTGGAAACATTGATAGACGAACCTGATTTTGAATGGCTGATGATTGACGCAAG
>WRKX01000170.1 GCA_009777925.1 Betaproteobacteria bacterium
CCTGAGCGCAGGGAAAATACTGTTGTTGCTCACCTTGCGCGAAGCTGCCAACTCACGCAACAAGGCATCAGGATTGGCTTGTACCTCTGCTCGCAACTCTTCCTGATCGTACTTCCGGCTCCCTTTCGGGCCAGGCTTGCCGGGCTTATGATCCGGCGGATGCTTCAACCAGTCAAACACGCTCTGCCGAGAAATACCAAACCTCCGGGCAGCCTCTGCCTTGCTGCCACCATTGGCTACAAAATCCAAAACCAGGCAACGAAAATCTTTGCTATAAGCCATGTCCAGAACCTCCAAAAATCATGCGACAACTTCAGTAAAGCAAAATGGACAACAACTATATAATTGTACTAACAACAGTAAATTTATTCGCGGAAAGCACTATATGCAGGGGCGACTCAATTTTCAGATGGTACTCTGTTTTTCCGCTTCCTGTTTTTCAGCCTCTTGCCGATAGGGGCAATTTTTGCGCTGGCAGCGGGCGTAGAGGGAAAGGGCGTGTTCTTCGATTGCAAAGCCGCGTTCGGCGGCGATGACCTTCTGGCGACGTTCGATTTCCGCGTCGTAGAACTCCTCGACATGCCCGCAGTCAATGCAGATGAGATGGTCGTGGTGTGACCCCTCGTTGATTTCATAGATGGCCCGGCCGGATTTGAAGGCATGGCGCACCAGAAACCCCGCCTGCTCGAATTGGGTCAATACCCGGTAAACGGTTGCCAGCCCGATGTCCATGCCTTCCGCAAGCAGAAGACGATAAACCTCTTCTGCGTCAAGGTGGCGGACTGCGTTTTTCTCAAAAAGCTCCAGGATTCTCAGACGGGGTAGGGTAGCTTTGAGTCCGGCGCTTCTTAGGCTATGGGAGGGCATGGGTTTTTTACGGGTCATGAATTCGGGGAACCTATTGTTGCAGGGACGAAACCGGGAAGAATCGTTTATGATACCGAGCCTCTTTTATCTTTCCAATTTTTTTATTCCATGCCCCGCTATTCCATTGTTTTAGCCTTCGCGGCTTTTTTTCTCCTGACGCTTGGCGCGTGCTCCAGAGTGCCGCGCTTCATTGAAGAGTACAGGATTGATGTCCAACAGGGCAATGTGCTTACTCAGGACATGATTTCCCAGTTGCGTCCCGGTCTCTCGCGCGATCAGGTTCGTTTCATCCTGGGTTCGCCGCTTCTGACCGACGCCTTTCACGCGGATCGTTGGGATTACCTGTTCCGTCTCAAGGAAGGTAAAACCGGCGAGGTGACGATGCGTAAATTCACCGTGTTTTTTGATGCGGAAGGGCTGCTGGAACGGGTGATGGGTGATGTGGAAGCGCAGGAGGAGAATGTGCCGGAAGTGCCGGCTTCACGAACCCAGGTCATTGATTTGGGCAGCATTTCGCCTGATACGCCGCTTCCCGAGGACGAGGGGCCGGGTATTTGGCGACGCTTGATGGATAGTCTTGGTTTTTGAACGGGAGTTTGAACATATGAACAGAAAAAACCGGATAGGTATTGTCGGCGCGTCGGGAAGGATGGGCAGGATTCTGCTGGAAGCGACCCTGAAAGACCCGGAATTCTGTCTGACGGCGGCGTTTGAGCGGGCAGATTCGGTTGTATTGGGGCAGGACGCGGCTACCCTGGCGAGCTTGCCGCCGTGCGGCGTCACTGTGACGGCGGATGTAGGGGATGGTTTGGCCGATTGCGATTGTCTGATTGATTTTACCCGTCCTGAAGGCACGTTGCGCCATCTTGCGCTGTGTGAAGCCGCCGGGGTGGCGATGGTTATCGGCACGACCGGCTTTGGTTCGGCGGGCAAGGCGGGAATCGCGGAAGCGGCGCGGCGAATTCCCATTGTGTTTGCGCCTAACATGGCGGTCGGCGTCAATCTTGTTTTTCATCTTCTGGACAAGGCGGCGCGGATTCTGGCGCATGGTTACGATGTTGAAATTGTCGAGGCGCACCATCGGATGAAGGTGGACGCGCCTTCCGGCACGGCGTTAAGAATGGGCGAAGTCGTTGCCGAGGCGCTGGGGCGTTCGCTTACCGCCTGTGGCGTTTATGGGCGGGAAGGAGATACGGGCGAGCGCGACGGGACAAGTATCGGCTTTGCGACGGTGCGCGGTGGCGATATTGTGGGCGATCATACAGTCATGTTCTGCGGCCTGGGCGAGCGGGTGGAAATCGCGCACAAGGCGAGCAGCCGTATGCCCTACGCGCTGGGAAGTTTACGCGCCGCGCGCTTTCTTGCCATGCGTAAAAACGGTCTCTTTGACATGCAGCATGTCCTGGGGTTTTGCTGAGCGGGTAGCGCTTCCTGTAAATAAAGAGATTTTCATGCGTAGGTTGCGCAGCTTGGGGTGAATTACGGTAGAGACGCCCATTACTGGGCGCCCCCGCACAGAACCGTACGTGCCCAATTAAGGCATACGGCTCCCACCCTGGGTGAGTGACGGCAAATCGTTGGTGCAATTTGCCGTATGCGCTCCAGCGCTTGTGTCACGCTTACCCAGCTCTGTGTCTGGTGCGTGCTTTGCTGCAACACATTCCCTCTGGCCCCCGCCCTTGGCTCCATCAACTCCTTAGCGGTTTGAACCGCTTCGTTCGCCGACTTCACAGCTACTATGGCGGGGTCTGACTTCCCAGTCTCGTGCATCATCGGCTACGGCTCCTCACCTTCCAGATGCGGACCGCCCTTTCACAGCGGCCAAAACCAGGATATCCCGGTTCCCTAACAAGGAGCTTACGCACATGCCAGGGTCTATGACCGCGCCGGGAGCGACACACACTCGCTGTAACGCGCCTGTCGCTGTTGCCTTCCGTGCTACGCAAAACGTCGGCTACTCAGGGTGAGATTCTTTCGCGGCTCAATGGCTGGCCTATGCGCACCTCTGCCGACGCTTCGCACTCGTCCTTACGAACGAATACGCACGGCTTGAGGCCGATGTGGTTAGCTACTCCTTCATCGTAATGGACTTTCACCATCTACTCCTTGCCGGTCTCCCGGCGCACGCGAAGCGTAATCCCAGCGTATTGTTGAAGCTGGGATTCCTCTTCGTTCCATCCCAGCCTACGTGTTCTGCCGCAGAACAAGCAATCTGTCCAACGGTGATCTTGGCATAACCTGCGCCAAAGTCCTTAGAGCGTGTCGTCAATAGATGTTTGCCCAAATTGCGATACATCTGATATGCACCGCTGCCAGAAAGGAAGCCGTCTTTTTGGCATAGCGTGTAGCAATGCCACGCCACGCTTTTATAGTACTTCCCGTAATTAACTAGGCTCTTGAATAATTTGTTCGATGGAATATTGTTGTTTGTTTTGC
>WRKX01000171.1 GCA_009777925.1 Betaproteobacteria bacterium
ATCTTTGCTATAAGCCATGTCCAGAACCTCCAAAAATCATGCGACAACTTCAGTAAAGCAAAATGAATGCCAACTATACAATTGTACTAACAACAGTAAATTTATTCGCGGGAAGCACTATAATTGATCCAACGCAATTTGAGGTCGCCTTTCGGCGCTGGGTCGGATCGATCCTCCCGGCGCTGGTGGCCATTGACGGTAAAAGTAGTCGGCGCACAGGCAAGGTGGATGCCACATCGCTGCATCTGGTGAGTGCGTTTGCCGCAGATGCCGGTTTGGTGCTCGGGCAGCGGGGCAACGGCGGCGAAGTCCAATGAAAAGACGGCCATTCCTGAATTCTTGGCTACTCTGGCGCTGGAAGGCTGCATTGTCACCCTCGATGCCATGGGAACCCAGGCCAACATCGCCCAGGCGATTCGATGCGCGATTTCTTTGCCCGGTTCAAGGCGGCGCCGGACAGGACACCCCACGCAATGTCCGAAACCGTGGAGAAGGATCATGGACGGATCGAGACGCAGCGTTGTTATGCCTTCGATCAACTGGCGTGTCTGCATAAACCCGAGCAGTGGCCCGATCTGAAGTCCTTCGCGGTGATCGAGTCACAGCGCGAGATCAAGGGCAGGACGACGCTTGAGCATCGCTACTATCTTTCGAGCCTCGCACCCGATGCAGATCGCCTCTTGCGGGCGATCCGCGATCACTGGAGTATTGAACACGGGTCTCGCTTGTCTCCGCCATTTATGGCGGAGACAAGCGAGACAAAGCATAACAGGGAGCCGAAGGCTCCCCTGTACCGTATCGAGGAATCCCCTGCCTTCAGGCAGGGGTGACTCAAAACCGCCTGCACTGTGGTGCATGGATGTTGTCTTCGCCGACGATCAGATGCGTGCTCGCACCGGCCATGCCGCCCACAACCTCGCCGTGCTCGAACACATCACCCTGAACCTCATCCGCCTTGACCCTATACCACGAAAGGGCGGCATTAAGGCCCGACGCCTCATCGCCGTGACGTCCGATTCCTACCGCGCTCAATTGCTCGGGCTGACACGACTTTCATGCGATTGCCCTACCTTCAGACATCCTATCCTGCAAGCGAGAAGGGGTAAAAATTAATTACGAGAAGCACTATAATTGGGCACGTACGGTTCTGTGCGGGGGGCGCCCAGTAATGGGCGTCCCTACCGCAATTCACTCCAACTATGGCATGTGACTGGATGCTGCATCATTCAAATTCAGCGTAATCAGGCTCCTGGCTCCCTTGCACGCAACGTTACAAAAACCTGTTCGGATTGATGGGGATATTGTTGATCCGCACCTCAAAATGCAGATGCGGCCCTGTGGAGCGCCCGGTGCTGCCCAATATGCCAATGGTTTGTTCACGGCGCACGACATCGCCCGCCGAAACTTTCAGGGATGACATATGCGCGTAGCGGGTAATCAATTCGCCGCCATGATTGATTTCTACCATGTTGCCGAATTCATGGTGGTAGCCCGCTTTAACCACAACTCCCGATGCGGCTGCCAGAATATCCGTGCCGGGCGATGCTACAAAATCCAGACCTTCATGAATGGCGCGTCCTCGCCCGAAAGGATCGAAGCGCGGGCCAAAGGACGAACCCAGACGCGCTCCGCCTTTAACCGGCATCACGCTCGGCAGCAATTCGCGGCGCACCATGCGCTCGCGCAAACCGGATTCCAGCATGCCCAACGCGATGTTCTGCTCCTGCAACTGGATGGAAAGCGCGTCAATTTCCCCCCGCAGCGCCTCTTCGCTCAATGGCGCGGGGACAAAGGGGCCGCCCTGTCCTGAAGTGTCGTCAGGCTCTCCCTGCCTGGGGATATTAACCCCGGTCTGCTCTGAAACGTGACGGGCCATGCCTTCAAGCTGGGTCAGTTTCGCCTGCAACTGCCCGATACTGTTTGCCAGAGCCTGAAGATTCGCATTGTGCTGTTCTTCCCTGGCGAGCATGTCCTCGTTTTTTATATGGGCAATCTGCTGCTCGACAAAAGGCAGGCGCCAGGAGATGGACAAATGCGTAAAAAGCGCGGAAATCCCGCACACGGCGCACAAAATGACAAGACTTGCCACAACAATATGCCTTGCCCCACAATGTACTTTTTTTGCGGCTTTAAGCCGCTTCGTCATCAGAATAATTTGCATGTAAGTCTCCTTATGCGTACTCCGGAACAACTGCTCGCAAGCTCAGAAATAACGGCGCGTCTGTTGCCGCACGCCCGTCTGCTCAACCGGCTAAACCAGGCGCTCAGGGAAACCCTCCCTGACTCGCTTACCCATCAGGCATGGGTAGCGAACTTCCGGCAACAAACTGTGATTATCTGTACGAACAATGCGGCAGTGGCAACCAAACTGCGCCAGTTCAACGAACGTCTACTGGGTACATTTACTAAAGCAATACGTGAGTGTAGACAAATTGAGATCAAAGTTCAACCTGCAAATGTGTCTTCCCCTCCTTCTTTGCGTATTTTCCCGGAAGGAAAACCTGTCGTCTCTAAAGCCAGCGCGGAAAAACTGCTCGCTTTAGCCAGCGCCATGCCGGAAGATTCGCCTCTGGCAGTCGCGCTTCGCCGCCTTGCCGAACGCCATCTATAGTAACTCCTCAAAATACCAGGACGCGAAGACGAGCCGCAGGCAGTACGAGTAGTACAGCAAGGCGAAGTCGACAACGTATTGGGATTTCTATAAAAAAAAAGGAGCGTTGAGCCTTCCCCCCGCTTTGCGACCGTACATTTTTGTTCAATATCGCTTTCCTCGTTCTCTACGAACACGTTATCATCCCGTAGCGTTTTCATTTTCCGGCGTTTGTTTTCATGAAATCTTCTCTGCGAACACTTGTCTGTACACTGTTCTTTGGCTTGGTTCTGGCAGCCTGCGCTGGTAAGAAGCCTTCCGTATACGCTCCTATCATTCCGCCTCCCACCTACAAGACTGATCCTGCCCTCCTGGGCCAAGCCGCGCCCGCACCTGCTGAGCCTGGCGAATCTTTGGAAGCAGACGGCGAAGAAGCACGGTAATTGAATGGACTCGCCCATGCCGGGGCGTCTAATAAGCGCCACGGTGGCATCATGATGATTTTGCCAACGACAGCGAGGACGAATCCATGAAACAGAATAACACAAC
>WRKX01000172.1 GCA_009777925.1 Betaproteobacteria bacterium
CCACCGCTATCACGGTGCAGGCCAACAGGAATGACGCAGACTTGGTTGTGCTATTCTGTTTCATGGATTCGTCCTCGCTGTCGTTGGCAAAATCATCATGATGCCACCGTGGCGCTTATTAGACGCCCCGGCATGGGCGAGTCCATTCAATTACGCGGGTTGCGCGGGTTGCGCGGGTTGCGCGGGTTGCGCGGGTTGCGCGGGTTGCGCGGGTTGCGCGGGTCACGCTGGTCATACCGGTTATGCTGATTCGGGAATAACTCCCGAATGTCAAATCAATTCATGCGGTTAGCGCAAGCCTTCTTAGCCTTTTTCGCCGCGTACAGTGCCCTTCATCGTCTGATCAAGCATGATGGGTGCGCCTCCTGGTCGGACAAGTGTGGTGAGCCTTGAAAAAGTCAACGCGCAAAAACGCGCGTATATGCGGTGCTTGTATGACGCGGGTTCCAGCCGCGAATTTCGACTACCGCTACCTCTTCGCTCCTTGTCTCAGACCTTTTGCCAGAACCACCGGTAAACGCCTGATTACTGCTCTCCCCGCTACGGCACTAGCGCCACTCTGCTTTGCGCGCAACGGACAAAAGGGGTATACGCTCTGAAAAAGACGCTTCGACAATCGCGCTTCGTCAAAGTTCAAAACAGGCGCATCATACATGAATTCAGCAATGTGTCAACAAACCTGCGCGTCGTGGCGACGGGCAATGACATTTTACGCGGCTGCTTCAAGACGCCCATCAGAGAGGCAGAGAGTGCGATCCATCCGGGCAGCCAGTTCCGGCGCGTGCGTGACTACAATCAGGCTGGCGGCACGTTCTTTGGCCTGTCGTAAAAGGAGATCGAACACTTCTTCGGCAGTATGTCTATCAAGGTTGCCGGTCGGCTCATCGGCGAGAATCGCGTCCGGCTGCGTCACCAGAGCGCGGGCAATCGCCGCCCTTTGCCGCTCGCCGCCGGAAAGCTCGCTCGGACGATGGTTAACCCGCGCCCCCAGACCTACCGCTGTCAGCATCATTCGCGCTTGTTGCCGCGCTTCTTTATGCTTGCCGCGACGAATTAAAAGCGGCATGGCAACATTGTCCAGCGCGGAAAATTCCGGCAACAGGTGGTGAAACTGATAGATGAATCCCAGATGCCGGTTGCGCCAGTCGCCGCGTTCGGCTTCCGAGAGCGCGGAAAAATCCTGCCCAAGCAACTCAACTTTGCCGTCGTCCGGCTTGTCCAGCCCGCCCAGAAGATGCAGGAGCGTGCTTTTACCGGAACCGGAAGCGCCCACAATGGCAATGGCTTCACCCGCATGTACGCGCAAATTTACTGCCGCGAGTATCGTCAGCAAAGCGTCTTTTCCCTGAGTGAACGATTTGCCAAGCCCGGATGCGGCGAGAATTGGGACGGGTTCATTCATAGCGCAACGCCTCCGCCGGTTGCAGGCGGGCCGCCCGCCAGCTTGGGTAAATTGTCGCCAGCAGGGCGAGAGCGAAGGAGAAAAGACTGATGCCAAATACTTCATCCCAGTGCAGATCGGCAGGCAGGTCGGCAATCGGATACACGTCTTTGCCCAGAAATTTCATGCCCAACAGCCTTTCGATGAACGGTACGACCACATCAATGTTGAGGGTTAGCGATACGCCGCCCGCTACACCCAGAATGAGACCGATGCCTCCGACAATTGCGCCCTGAACGATGAAGATAGTCATAATGCTTTTTGGCCGCGCCCCCAGAGTGCGCAGAATGGCAATATCGGCTTCCTTGTCCGTAACGGTCATCACCAGAGTGGAAACCAGGCTGAAGGCAGCGACCAGAACGATAAGCGAGACGATAATAAGCATCATGGTTTTTTCGATTTGCACAGCGCGGAAAAAATTGGCGTGTCTTGCCGTCCAGTCCATGTAATAAGCGTCTATGGCGAGTCTTTCTGCCAATTCGGAAGCGATGCGCGGCGCGGCAAACAGGTCGATCAGTTTCAGGCGCACCCCGCTTGCTCCTGCTTCAATCTGATAGAGGCGGCTTGCGTCCTCAAGGTGAACCAGCGCCAGGGCGCTGTCGTACTCGGCCATGCCCATGTCGAAAATGCCGGTGACAGTAAAGATTTTCAGGCGCGGCGCCATGCCGATCGCAGTCATCGTCCCTTGCGGGATTATCAAGGTTACTTTGTCGCCCTTGCGTAGCCAGAGGGAACGGGCAAGATCAATTCCAATGACAACGCCAAACTCGCCAGGCTGCAATTCTTCCAGTTTGCCGGACTGCATATGCCCGGCAAAATTCGCCACTGTCGCTTCCATTTCCGGCAGAATGCCGCGCACTGCCACGCCCCGCGCCGTCTGGTTTGCCATCAACATCCCCTGGCCTTCGATGTAGGGAGCGACCGCGATGACTTCAGGATGCCTGGCGACTTCCGCCAGCACTGCCTGCCAGTTTGGCAGTTGCCGGTCTATCCCTTCAATTTGCGCGTGCGAAACCGCGCTCAAAATACGATCCCGGACTTCCTTCTGAAAACCGTTCATGACGGAAAGCACCACGATGAGCGCAGTCACGCCCAACGCCATGCAGAGCATGGAGCTAAAGGAAATAAAGGAAATAAAGTGATTCCGTCTACGCGCACGGAGATAGCGTAGACCAATCAGGAATTCGTATGGCAATGACAAAACGATGAAGCCCCGGAAAGAAAGAGGCTCTGATTCTACCTGCTTTCTGGCGGGAAGAAGCAGGATGGAGAGGTGTTTTGCAAGCCACCTTTCCCAAAGAGGGTGGCGGCGAAGCTGCCGTGGATTTGCTTTTGCCAGGTCTGCATGTAAACCTGCTTTAAAACCAAGACGCCCAGGCGGGAAAGGAGAGAAAAGCACTCCCTGTCCTATTATAGACCAGGCTACTAAGTATTGAATAATTTTACATCATCCCCAGATAAGTGAAATGGACAAAGAAGATGGTCGCAGGCTGTCGCGCGAAGCACAGCATGAGAGACGCAAACAGGCGGTGCGGCTGCATCGGCAGGGCATGACGATGATGGCCATCGCTGCCACGTTGGGCG
>WRKX01000173.1 GCA_009777925.1 Betaproteobacteria bacterium
GATGGGACGCTGGCAATCTTTCATGGCCCACGCAAGTTGGCAAGCTACAATGAACGAGGCCAATTGATCGATTTGGCCGCGCCCCCATTGCAGCAAGCGGCCTGATTTCGGGCCGCGCCGTGGGGAAACCGCTTCCGGGCTACGCCCTTCAGCCGTTTCCCCACGGCATAATACAGGTGGACAACTTGAAAACTAAAAAACCGGACAAGTCTGAAAGTCAGTAACATTTGGAAATTTTGCCCCTTATCAGAGCAATTTCGCAAAATAAACTATTGTTCAGGGACGGCTAAATATAGATGCAACCGGGTTCCTTGTTCAAAAGTAGAAGTTGACAACCGGGGCGAGTCCATACATAAGCTAGGATGAGCGTAGCGAATCCCAGCATCTCTGCGTTATAGTTTGTAATCCGTTTTTGGAGATCACATGACTTTATCCCGTCGTTATACCTTGACCCTTTCCTGTCCCGATCAGGTCGGCATTGTTGCAGCCGTTAGCGGATTCATCGCCGAACACGGCGGCTGGATTTCTGAGGCCCGCCACCACTCCGACGAAGACGCGGGGCAGTTTTTTATGCGCGAGGAAGTGCTGGCGGATTCCTTGCCGTTTGATCTTGAAACCTTCCGGCAAAAATTCGCGCCCGTTGCCGAGCGTTTCAGCATGACCTGGAAAATAACCGACAACGCGCGTAAAAAACGGGTCGTGATTCTGGTTTCAAAACAAGAGCATTGCCTCTATGACTTGCTGGGGCGCTGGCAGTCCAAAGACCTGGACATCGAAATTCCCTGCGTCATTTCCAATCACGAGACCTTCAGGAGTTTTGTCGAGTGGCACGGCATCCCTTTTCATTACGTGCCGATCACGCCGGAAAACAAGGCGGCGGCATACGGGCAAATCATGTCCCTTTTTGAGGGAGCGGAGGGCGATGTGATGGTGCTTGCGCGGTACATGCAGATTCTTTCCGGCGAAATGTGCGAGCGTTATCTAGGACGGATAATCAACATTCACCATAGTTTCCTGCCCAGCTTTGTCGGCGCGAAACCTTACCATCAGGCTTTTTTGCGCGGGGTTAAACTAATTGGCGCAACCTGCCATTACGTCACCGCCGATCTGGATCAGGGGCCGATTATCGAGCAGGACGTGGTGCGTGTGGATCATTCCGATCAGCCCGTTGATCTGGTGCATTACGGCAAGGACATCGAAAAGGCCGTGCTGGCGCGGGGGTTGCGTTATCATCTGGAAGACAGGGTGTTGGTGCACGGCAACAAGACCATTGTTTTTCGTTGATTTTTATCTGGAATTTTTATCATGAGTCTCAAATGCGGCATTGTTGGCTTGCCCAACGTCGGAAAATCCACTCTTTTCAACGCCTTAACCAAGGCGGGTATTGACGCGGCCAACTATCCGTTCTGCACTATCGAACCCAATATAGGCATCGTCGAAGTGCCGGACGCGCGTCTTACGCAACTGGCGGAGATTGTCAAACCGCAAAAAATCCAGCCTGCCATCGTCGAATTCGTCGACATCGCCGGGCTTGTCGCGGGCGCTTCCAAAGGGGAAGGGCTGGGCAACCAGTTTCTCGCCAACATCCGCGAAACCGACGCCATTGTGCATGTCGTCCGCTGCTTTGCCGATGATAACGTCGTGCATGTTTCCGGCGGTATTGATCCCGTGCGGGACATCGAGATCATAGATACTGAACTGGCGCTTGCTGACCTTGCTACCGTCGACAAGGCTATCACCCGTTTTAAGCGTCCCGCCAACGCGGGCGACAAGGAAGCAAGAGCAATGCTGGGCGTGCTGGAAAAATGCCTTGCCCAGCTTGATAGCGGCGGCGCGGTACGCGCTCTGGCGCTCACAAAAGAAGAACGCGCCCTCATCAAGCCGCTCTGCCTAATCACCGAAAAGCCTGTGCTCTACGCCGCCAATGTGGCTGAGGACGGATTTACCGACAATCCTCATCTTGCAGCCGTGCGACAACGCGCGGCGGCGGAAGGCGCGGAAGTCGTGGCCCTGTGCGCCGCCATAGAAGCCGAAATTGCCGATCTTGACGATGCTGACAAGATAGACTTTCTCGCAGCCATGCGCCTTGATGAACCCGGCCTGAACCGCCTGATTCGCGCCGGTTATAAACTTCTTGGCCTGCAAACCTATTTCACTGCTGGGGTGAAGGAAGTACGCGCCTGGACTATCCATAACGGCGACACCGCGCCCCAGGCCGCAGGCGTTATCCACACCGATTTTGAGCGCGGTTTTATTCGAGCGCAAACTATCGCCTTTGAGGATTTTATTCTTTATAAAGGTGAACACGGCGCAAAAGAGGCCGGCAAGATGCGCGCCGAAGGCAGGGACTACGTGGTAAAGGATGGCGACGTGATGAATTTCCTGTTCAATGTTTGAGCAGCAGGACAAATTGCCCTCAACCGCAAGCAGGCAGGTTTGAGTAAAACACATCCATTTATAGTGGCTTGCTCAAATAACACTACAGTCAAGAAGTTGTTGCATGGTTTCCGTGCCTCCCTGGGCAATTTTAGCTGCTGGCCTGGAACATCGGCAAACAGACCCCAGAGCCAGGTAAATTGAATGTCGGCTTTGATGCAATCCAGAGGTTTATAGTACTTCCCGCGAATAAATTTACTGTTGTTAGTATAATTGTATAGTTGGCATTCATTTTGCTTTACTGAAGTTGTCGCATGATTTTTGGAGGTTCTGGACATGGCTTATATAGACCAGGCTACTAAGTATTGAATAATTTTACATCATCCCCATATAAATGAAATGGACAAAGAAGATGGTCGCAGGCTGTCGCG
>WRKX01000174.1 GCA_009777925.1 Betaproteobacteria bacterium
CGGCAAGGGCGCGGGCAATGGCGATACGCTGGCGTTGCCCGCCGGAAAATTCATGCGGATAGCGATTTGTCGCGTCGGGCGGCATTCCCACTTGCTTCAACAGGGCTTCAGAGGCGGCGCGGCCTGAGGTGGCGGAATCGGTCAGACCTAATGCCAGCATCCCTTCCAGGAGAATTTCGCCCACGCTCATGCGAGGATTCAGGGACGCGAAAGGGTCCTGAAAGACCATTTGCAGACGGCGGCGCATCTGGCGGGATATTTCGCCGGACAGGGAAATTGGCGTCTCCCGCCAGAACATCGCGCCGCCGCTGGCTGGCAGAAGGCGCATCAACGCCTTGCCCGCCGTGGTCTTGCCGCAACCGGATTCACCCACCAGCGCCAGGGTGCGTCCCGGATATAGCAGAAGATTGATGCCATCCACCGCCCGCACATATCCCTTTATCCGCTGGAAAATCCCCTTGCGAATGGGAAAGTTGACTGCCAGATTCTCGACCCGCAAGAGGGGAATTTCCGCATCGGGTTGCGTATCCGGCTGCGTATCCGGTAAATCCCCGGCGGTCTTGCAGACGGCAGTAGCATCACCCTGCAAACCCCCGGCGCTACGCGCCACCCCCTTTGAAAAGGGGGCTAACCCCAATGCTGCTTCGTCGCCAAGCCCCCTTTTGAAAGGGGGCGCCCGCCTTGGCGGGCGGGGGTTTGTAACCGCAATGCTACTTTCAGGAAGCGGTTCGTCTTCCGGGAAATGACAGCGGATGAATGATTCAAATGATTCTTTTCCATCACTTGCCGGAACAGGTTTTTCATTCCGGCAATGTGCGTCAACCCTGGGGCAGCGTTCGGCAAAATGACAGGCATGTTCCGGGATTTCGGTCAGCGAGGGCGCTTGTCCGGGCAGGGCGGCAAGGCGCTTGCCATGCGCCCTGTCCGGCAATGCCCCAAACAGGGCGCGGCTGTACGGGTGGCGCGGCAGGCGGAAAAAATCTTCCCGCCTTGCAAATTCCACAATCTGTCCGGCATACATGACCCCGATTCGATGCGCCATTTTGGCGACGATTGCCAGATCATGCGTAATGAGGAGCATTGCCATGCCCCGCTGTTCCTGCAAGGCGAGCAGGAGATCAAGGATTTGCGCCTGCACGGTGACATCCAGCGCCGTGGTCGGCTCATCCGCAATCAAAAGGCGCGGCTCGCCCGCGAGAGCAATGGCAATCATCGCCCGCTGCTTCATACCGCCGGAAAGCTGGAACGGATATTCGTTCAGCCTGCGCCCCGGGTCGGGGATGCCTACCTGATTGAGCAGATATTCCGCCTCCTGCAATGCCTGCCTGCCTGTTATGCCGCGCAAGGCGAGAGCTTCATTAATCTGCGTTCCGATGGTAAGCACCGCGTTCAGGCTTGCCGCCGGTTCCTGAAAAATCATTGCGATCTTGCGCCCGCGATATTGGCGCATGTCGGATTCAGGCAGGGCGAACAGGTTTTTGCCGTCAAGCCGCGCCTCGCCGCCGACAATGCTGATTGCGTTCGGCAACAGGCGCATCAACGCGAGGGCGGAAAGGGATTTACCTGAACCGGATTCGCCGACCAGCGCCAGCGTTTCCCCAGCGTAGAGCGAAAAACTCACATCATCCACGACCGGCAGCAACGCGCCCGCCTGGCGGACGGCAAGGGAGAGATGGCGAACTTCAAGCAGGGCGGTCATGGAACATCATTTTATAGCGACTCAATTAAATGAAATGACTTTATGCCTGGGGAATGAGCGGAGCGTGAACCACAATGGGTAGTGATTCATGGTCGAGCAAGCCGCTTTCAATGCGTCGCAAATAAGCCAGAATCAAGTCTCGCGTCAGAAAACTCCCAAACGCCGCCTTATCCTGTTGCTTCACAATCGGGAAGGTAGACAGGATGTAATCGGCATCATCCTGCGACAAGCCGTATAAATACATGAAGAGGGCGTCCAGTCGCGCCATTCGATGAATGCGATCCGTCTTGTCCCAGACAAAAGGCGGTTTGACATTGCCTTTGCCATCAACATAGCCGAGATCACGCGCGAATGGCGCCATGTCATGCGCGGTATAAGTGAGCGCCAGCGCCTCTTCGCAAACGTAATCACCGATATTCACGTCGCCAATGGATTCTTCAAAGCGTTCCGGGGCAATAACGGGGAGTTGCTCCAAAATGAACCAATTCAGGTTTTGCCCCTGAATTTTTTGGCGCAAGACAAAGTCGTATGCGAACGCGCTTATATTGGCCATCAGCAACGACGATGATCGAGCATGGGGAGCTTCAAATGCGTTGAACACCAGCATTCCCATACTATTTCCTGTTCCGCAAGTCGGCAGCAAACCTGCGATCATGGTGCGCACATTTGTTGGCGCCGTCACGGACTTATAAGCGATTGCATAGGGGAAATCCGAAATTTCTCCGGCATCCTCCCGATTAACCCAGTACTGTGGAACCGGAAACCGATCAGGCTGGATTTTCAGTTCATCAGGCAGGGCTTCCTGCTGCGCCGGGCGATGCAGGTTATGCGGATTGCGTACCACGTCAGCGGCGCGATGGTCGTACATCTGCACCATTTTACCTTCATAGAGCGGCAACATTTCGGCCTTGCCCTTATCCTTGTCCTTATGCCAGCGATTCAGCCCGGTTTCTTTCCAGC
>WRKX01000175.1 GCA_009777925.1 Betaproteobacteria bacterium
AACCGTCGGCGGCGAAGACAGGCTTCCGGTAAATGGGTTGTAGAAGTTATGGGCCAAACCAGATTGACACAGTTCCATTTCCCCCCCCTGCGGCCCCCGCCCCCCCCCCCCCGCCGGCGGCCCCTTCGGTGTCTTGAAAAACCCCCAAGGCAAAATCATCTGGCCGGAAAATACGACCGAAGAGCAAATTTGTGCAGAACAAAAGCGCAGGTAAGCCCGACAGAAAACATCCTTATTCCTGCTTCCTATAGCGTTTTCGATACAAGCATGAATACTTTTAGCAATCACGGCGCGGTCTACCCTCTCCCCCAACCCCTCTCCCACAAGTGGGAGAGGGGAGGTCTTGCAGATGGCAATGTCGTACCCTCTCCCGCTTGCGGGAGAGGGTGGCGCGTAGCGCCGGGAGAGGGTACACGCCTAAACCGCTCCAGGGCGGTTTCGGGTCAAGTGGATACACCGTCATTGCGAGCGAAGAGTTACCGATGAAAACCTCCCTCTTCCGTTATCTGCTCCCTATGGCATTCTTCGTAAGCCTCTACGCTATCCAAACGAGCGCGGAAGAAACCGCCACAATCAACATCTGTTTTAATTACGGCTGCGTTACCGAATGGCCGGTGACTTTCGCGCCGGAGTCGTTTAATGCAGTACTCAAGGAACTCGCCCAGGCACAAGACGCAAAAGCAGAACGTTTAATACTCGCCAGCGTGATAGGCCGCCTCTACGCTCTCGCGGCGGAACAAACCCCCATCGGCAATGATAAAGGTGGTAATTACGCCGACGCCGGCGTATGGGGACGCATGGACTGCATTGACCACACCACCACCACCACCCGCTTTTTAAAACGAATCGAAGCCAAAGGCGGCCTTAAATGGCATCGGGCGCTGGAACCGGCGCGAAGAACGCGCTTTTTTGTCCTGCAGCACCTCTCCGCTGTCATTGAAGAAACAGGCGGAGAAGGCAAACGTTATGTGGTAGATAGCTGGTTCGTGGATAATGGCGAAGCGGCGATCATCCTGCCGTTGGAAGACTGGATGGACGGAGCGGGACCAGATGTCTGAACGAAAACATGTCATTGTGGGGCTTTCCGGCGGCGTGGATTCCGCCGTCGCCGCCCTGCTCCTGCAACAACAGGGTTATCGCGTCACCGGTCTCTTCATGAAAAACTGGGAGGACGATGACGACGATGAATATTGCGCTTCCCGCGAGGACTTGATTGACGCCGTAAGCATCGCTGATCGGCTCGGCATTGATATGGAAGTGATAAACTTCGCCGCCGAATATCGGGAACGAGTGTTCGCCGAATTTTTGCGTGAATATCAGGCAGGCCGCACCCCCAACCCGGACGTGCTCTGCAACTCCGAAATCAAGTTCAAAGCCTTTCTCGACCATGCGCTCACCCTGGGAGCCGACTATATCGCCACCGGCCATTACGCCGGCGTGCGAGAGTTTGCCGGGCGCTTCCAACTGCTAAAAGCCGAAGACGGCACAAAAGACCAGAGTTATTTTCTGTATCGCCTGAATCAGGCGCAGCTTGGCAAAACCCTGTTCCCGCTCGCCAACCTCTACAAGCGTGAGGTGCGCCAAATCGCCGCCGATGCCGGTCTTTCCGTCGCGGGAAAAAAAGACTCAACCGGCATATGCTTCATTGGCGAGCGCCCTTTCAAGGCATTCCTCTCCCGCTACCTGCCGCCAAAGAAAGGGGAAATCCGCCGTCTGGACGACAACAAATGTCTGGGTGAACATGACGGCCTGATGTACCACACCATCGGACAGAGAAAAGGACTGGGCATCGGCGGGCTGCAAGGTTCTGAACATGAAGCATGGTTCGTCGCAGGTAAGGATGTCGGGCAAAATGTGCTCTACGTCGTGCAGGGACACGACCATCCGGCCCTGCGCCATGACACACTGACGATCTGCCAGACTACGTGGATAGCAAACGAAGCGCCGCGCGAACACATGGTCTACAGCGCCAAACCACGCTATCGCAGCGAAGACGCGCCCTGCAAGATTGAACAGATAAATCAGGAAAGCTGCGTCGTCCGCTTCGCCCAGGCGCAATGGGCGCTCACGCCCGGTCAATCGCTCGTGCTCTATGAAGGCCGCGTCTGCCTTGGCGGCGGAATCATCCGTCAGGTTGCCGGGTTGTCGCGGCGCGCCGTTATCCATAATCATGCGTTCCGGCAAGACATAACAGGTAAATACCTCAATCAGTCTTAACTGCACGGTGTGCCGTCTTTTACCCGCGCAGGCCGAAAAACATAACAGATAGCGCGAGTGATCATCCAAAAGGGTAAGCGGAGGACAGCGCATGGCCTTGCCGCTCAAACCATGCCTTTAGAGCATGCTGTCTTTCAATAGAATTACTATTCACCCGGCCATTAAATATTGAATATTATGCGGCATATTTGGTTTTAGGATCATTGAAATAAGATTGGACGCGATCAGGGTGTTGGGTGAGCATGTTCATGTGGTTTTCGGTAGCGAGTTTGAGTTTGTCTTTGGTGCGCGCT